>CAYUZG010000001.1:0-48279 GCA_964449605.1 uncultured Verrucomicrobiota bacterium
GTGGTCCCGGCGGTGATTGTCACCGCGCAGGGCAACCGCACATTCCGCAGGTACTGGCGCGGCTTGTCGGCGCTGGACGACGGCGACTACGAGGCGGCCCGGCGCGACATCGAGTGGTACGTCGAGAGGCGACCGTTCGACCAGTCCGCCCTCTTCCAATTGGCCCGTGTATGCTGCTTCATGGGTGACTACCAACGCGCGCTCGAGCTGTATGACCGGTCGCTGGAGGGAGACGAGCCGAGGTGGTGGCACGAGCGGGCTCGCAGCTACATGGAAGCCATGGCAGAAGGCAAAGCTCCGGCAGGCATGCGCCTGCGGTTCCTGGTTCCGGACTGGGAACGACCTCAGGACTTCTGGCCCGCGGATAACGAGCTACACGGCGCCCGCGACCTGGGCCCGGGAAGCTACGCAGAGGCGGCGAGGCTGTTCGAGGCGTGCGTCGACCGAATGCCGGATCGTGGATGGCAGATCGATGCCCGATGGGGCGCCGCGATTGCTTGGTTTCATGCCGGCGAATACGAGGCGTGCCTGGAAATGCTCGACGCGATCGAGGCGGAATGGGGCGTTGAGCCGAGCGACGCGTTCGAGCGCATTCGCCGCTACGTGCGCGCGTGCTCCTTAGGCCAGGTGCCTGACGACGAAATGCCCCTGGTCCTCGCTGCATACGCGCCATATCCGATGTGAAGGTGATGGCAGAGAAGCCGGCCCCGACATGGAAGATGAAAGCGGCGGTCTTCGGCGCCTGGTTCCTGCTCGTGGTTATTCTGGGGGCTCACGGCTACTGGCGCGTCCTGGGCCGGCGGGTGCGGGACTGTCTTCCCCCGCTCACCGCCCCATGGCTGCTAGGTGTTCATTCCGGGGTGATCGTCGCGGGTCTTGTGCTTGCCTGCACTAGGTGGTTGCCCGGTAGGACGCCGATGCGGCGGTACTGGGCCTCAGTGTGTGTGGGTGTGATCTGCATGACAGCAATGGGATTCCTGCTGCTGTGTGTGTGCAGGGAGTTCTATTCGAGGTTAGACATTGTGTGGTGCGGTTCACCCCCCTAGGAGACATACCGTGGGTTTGCGGGCCATACTCGCAGTTCAACTGTGGCAACGAAGACGGCACGCGTGGCCGTTGCTCGTGTTCACGATTCCCATGTACTACATTCTCTTCTGGCTGCTCTCGACGGCTGGAAGTGAACGTCTTCGCTGGGACACGCCAGTCCAGCCATTGTACTACTTTCTGAGTCCGCCACTTGCGGTATGGGCTGTGGCTGCGATCTGGTTCGCCGTCGACCTGGCTCTCGTTGTCTGGATGGAGCGCGCTCTGAACCGGCAGGGCGAACCCGGCCGGCCCACGCGGCTGTTCTTCACATGGCAGGTGGTCAAGATCGCCTTTGCCTTGTTGCTGTTATCAGTCTTTGCCGCGTTTGGACCGGCCAACCCGATCGTGGAAGTCTTCGATTGACGCAGCGAGTGAGCGGCGCCCCTGATGCCGGCGCGAGTTGAGATGACTGCGATGACAGAACAGTCGTCATGGACATGGAAGAAGAGAACAGCCGTGCTCGGCGCCTGGTTCGTGCTCATAGTTCTGCTGGGGCTGTTCCAGTGGTGGCGTTTCGAACGTTGGCACACCCTCCATCCGCCTGAGGGCTTTCCTGTGGTCCCGATCTGGCTGCCGGTTGTGCAACTGGCAGTGGTGGCTGCTGGGTTCGCTTTGGCAACGCACAAACGCGTCGGCGGCACGACGCCGCTACGGCGCTACTGGGCCATGGTCTTCGTCGGCGTGCTGTCGATGGCCTCCATTGCGCTTGTGGCGTACAGCGTGCTGCGCCACGGGTTGTCCAGGTGTTTCTATGGATTCTGACTTGGGTGGTGTATGAACCTACGGCGCGTCATGCTGATTCAGATCTGGCCGAGGCGCCATCATGCGTGGCCGCTTCTGCTGTTCACCCTGCCTCTATACAGTGTCCTGGCGTGGTTCGTCGGCCTCGCGAGAGCATCCCCCGGCCGGCTTGCGGGCAACTGGCCCGTGCACACGTTCTGCGAGTTTGTGGGCCAGCCCCCCACTGCCTGGACACTTGGGGTGATCTGGTTCCTGATGGACGGATTCCTGATTGTGTGGATCGATCGCGCTCTGAACCGCCCCACGGAGCCCTTTCGTCCTGCGAAGCTGTTCTTCCTTTGGCAAGGCGTGAAGCTGGCCTTTATCTTCCTGTACTTCGCGGTGCTGACCGCGCACAGCTCGCTCAACCCTGAGTTTGGCCTGCGCACGTATGGTTGACCTGTCGTCTCGCTTGGCAGGGGCTTGACTGAAATCCTCGATGTCCGTACTTGTCGCTTCTGCTATGCTGCGCGGGCATGGAGGAGGCGTTTTTGTGGTGATCGGGTATTTGGTTGGCGGGGTTGTGGTGGCGTATCTGGTGGGGTCGGTGCCGTTCGCGTACTTCGCGGGGCGGTGGCTGCGGGGCGTCGACGTGCGCACGATCGGCAGCGGGAACGTGGGCGGCACGAACGTGATGCGCGTCGCCGGCAAGGCGTGGGGCGCGGTCGTCATCGCACTCGACATCGGCAAAGGCGTGTGTGCAGCGGGCCTGGTCGGCGGGCTGTTCTACCGCGACGGGATGCCGGTAAGCGCCGAACTGTTTCGAGTCCTTTGCGGCGCAGCGGCCGTGATTGGACATAATTGGCCCGTCTGGCTCGGGTTTCACGGCGGTAAGGGGGTGGCGACGAGCGTCGGCGTCTTCTTCGCCGTGACGCCGATTCCGGCCGCGTGCGCGCTCGGCACGTGGTTTGTCATGGTGGGGCTCACGCGGATCGTGTCGATCTCGTCGATGGTGGCGTCCTTGTCGCTCACGGGTTGGAACGTGCTTTTCGGCCGGCCGATCGAGTACACGATTGCGGGCGCGGTCTTGGCCGTTCTCATCGTTGTGAGACACCGTTCGAACATCAAGCGGCTCCTGAAGGGGGCCGAACTCAGCGCGTTCGAGTCGGACCGTCCCGCGGCCTCGCACGCTGAGCCGGAGGATTAGGATCTGAGATTTCGCTTGAGTTCACATTGCTCGTCGAGTATAATGGCACACTCGGTCATGGTGCGGACCCTTTCGACAGGGAAGTGAGGGGTCATGCAGGGACTCAAGACGTCGGATAAGCTCTACTACTCGATTGGCGAGGTCCGTGCGATTACGGGCCTCGAACCGTATGTGCTGCGCTACTGGGAGACGGAGTTCCCCACGCTCAAGCCGAAAAAGAACAGCGGCGGCCAGCGCGCGTACCAGCGCAAGGACATCGAACTCATCCTTCGGATCAAAGAACTGCTTTACGAGCAGGGCTACACGATCAAGGGCGCGCGGGCGCTGCTTCGCAAGGAGCGTCAGGGCGCCACGGCGTCGAGCAGCGCAGGCAGCGGTGAGATCGAGACCTTCTTGAAGAAGCTGCACACCGAGCTCACCTCTCTCCAGAAGATGATCGCGGGCGAGAAGACCGACGACCTGTTCGCGCAATAGCCTGCCGATGGACTCCGTCCAGAAGTACATGCTTATCGGCCCGCTGCTCCTCCTCGTCGTGCTGGGCGTGGCCTACTTCGTCAAGAAGGAAGCGTCCAAGCCGCGTACTCCCGAGGCCCAGCTCTACTACGCCAGGACGATCGAACGCCGCCTCAAGGACGACGCCGACGCGACCGAGCGCGACTGGCTCGCGTGCATCGCGCAGTATGAGCGCGTCTTCAAGCGCTGGCCCGAGAGCGACGAGGTTGTCGACGCGTACGCGCACATCGGCACCATCTACCGGAAGCAGCTCGACGACGCCGAGCAGGCGAAGGCGTGGTACGACCGCGTCCTGCGCGAGTTCCCCGACTCCGAGACGGCCGACGGCGTGCGCCGCGCGCGCACGACGCTCGTGACCGGTGAGGTCGACTCCGACGCGGCCCGGCGCGAGGCGGTGGCCGCGTACACCGACTTGATCGAGCACAACCCGGACTCGACGAAGCTCGACGAGATCCTGCTCAAACGCGGCATCCTTTACATGGAACTGGCGCAGGCCAAGGACGCGCTCGCCGACTTCGAGCGGATCATGACCGAGTTCCCCAACGGCACGCGCGTCGACGACGCGGTCTTCTACACCGGCGAGGTGTACCGCATCGTGCTCGAGGACGAGGACAAGGCGCTCGAGCAGTACGGGAAGCTCATCGCCGATCACCCCAAGAGCAACCAGATCCGCGTCGCGCACAAGCGCACGGAGACGATCTGGGAGAGGCGGGTCGAGAGGCGGCTCGACGGATTCTTCCGGGAGCGCTACGGCGTCGAGCGCGCGTCGATGTACTTCGTGCCGCCGACGCCGCTCTACATGGTCGAGTCGCAGGAGGACGTCGAGCCGGCCAAAGCGTTCGACAAGCAGATGCTCGACATGAAATCGGCTGGCCTCACGGTTAACATCGACGGCACGCGGCTCGTCGTCACAGGCAGTCTGCTCATCGCGAACCCGTCCGAGGTCGAGAAGGACAAGGAGGAAGACGAGGATGAATCGGCGGCGGCCGAGGAAGAGGAAACAGGCCCGACGGAGGCGACGAGCGTCTGGCTCATGCTCAATCCCGGGATGGAGATCAGGAGCCTGACGCAGGGCGAGGCGACGCTCGAGTTCAAACGCCACAAGAACCTCGTCGAGGTCACGCTCGCCGAGCCGATCCCCGTCGACGGCGAGACGACGCTCGCGTTCGAAGTCGCCAACGCCGACGGCAAGGACACGCCCGGCATCGTCATCGGCGAGCAGTATGGCCACGCCTTCCCGCACGCGTTCTGGTTCCCGGTCACGAAGCTCAGCGATGCGTTCGGCTCGGTGGTAGATATCGAGCAGAAGGCCGAGACCGCCGTGTCGAATGGTCGGCGCGTCCCTTGGCGGAAGGTCGGGCGTCTGAGCTGTTCTTGCCACGAGCCGGTTGCGGGGCGCTTTCTCGTGTGCGGCCCGCCCATGATCCACAAGGCACCGTGGGGTGACCGGGAGATCTGGCTGCTGGCGAAGGCCACGGACGACGCGGCCGCCGCTACCGCATTCCTCGACGAGGCGGTGCGGGCAGGCGACTTCCTTTTGCGCCAATTCGGGACGTATCCGTACGAGAAGATCGTGTTCGCGCAGAGCCCGCACGTGCGCGACACCGTGTTCGAGCACGGCGCGGGCCTCATCCTGATCAATGACCAGGTACCGCTCGCGTCGATCAAGCCGGAGCACATCTGCAACGAGCTGGCGCAGCAGTGGTACGGCTGCCTCGTCACCCCAGCGCATGACCAGTGGCTCTGCTTCACGGCGGGCCCGGCGAGCTACTACGAGACGCGCTACATCGGCGAACGCTACGGCGAGGCGGCGATGGAGGCGCATCTCGCCACGCTGCGGGAGCTCTATGCCGAGATGTTCGCCAACATCGGCCAGCGGGCGATGGTCTACCGGCCCGAGGAGCAGAGCGAGACGGTGTTCGACGCGCTCGTCTACATCAAGGGCGCCTACTTCATGCGGACGCTTCACTGGATGGCGGGAGACGACGCCTTCATCGAGGCGCAGCGCGCGTTTTTCGAGAAGAACGCGTTCGACCAAGTCGTCTTCAAGGACCTACGCGTCCGGTTCGACAAGGCGACCGGCCGCGAGTTCCTCGACGTGTTTTCGCCGTGGCTGTTCAGTGCGGGCACGCCGGCGCTGAAGGTCGAGGACTGGACGACGGCGTGGTCGGGCGACCAGGTCGACGTCGCGTTCACGCTGACGCAGGCCGAGCCGAAGTACGTGCTCGACGTCGAGATCGCGTTCGAGGCCGGCGAGCCCGGCCAGCCCGGCGCTCACCGCGTCGTCGAGGTCGCCCGGATCACGAGGACGACGATCGACACGAACGGCGCCGACGAGAACGAGGAGAAGCCAGCCAACGGGAGGCAGCGCGAGCCGCAGGTGATCTGGCACGAGTCGTTCAGCTTCCTCGTTCCGTTCAACCCCGAGCGCATCGTGCTCGACCCGAACCACCGGATTCTGCTCGACCCGAAGAGCCGGCGCGTCTGGCAGCGGCCGGCGTCGGCCGACACGCCCGCCGAGGAGCTCATCCTCGAGCTCGAGTAATCACCCGCCGACGACGCCTGGTGGGCAATCTCCGTTTGTCGACCGGTAAGGCAGACCTAGTTCCGCCCGACGGTTTCGCAGCCGGAAGCCCTGTACGGGCGTTTGGAAGTAGCCTCGGGCGCGAGCCCGTGGGAGCCGTAACGGGGGCAGACACCGGGAGCCCCATGAGGGGCGATTGAGGACGCGTGAGGTCCAAGCTCAATCGCCCCTCGCAGGGCTCTAATGCATCGCGTCGCATCTCGAACCACGGGCTTGCGGGCCTGTTGAAAAAGGCGTTCTATGCAAGCCTTTCAGGCTGCGATCTGCCTTTCGTGCCCACCAAACCCAGGGTGTTACCCTGGGCTGTTCTATGAAGCCCCTTCGGGGCAAGCAGCGTGCCGACGATGCCGGGGGTTTTTCAACAGGCCCTTGCGCCCGAGGCTGCTGCCAATCGCCGCTGCGCGGCTCATCGGGCGGGATCGCGCACTCAGCTTGCAGGACACAGCGCCTAGCGGCGCTTGGCGAACTTGAGGGCGATGTCGCGGGTGAAGGCAGGGAGCGGCACGGCGAGTCGGCCGCCCTCGGCGCGCAGTTGGGTCCGGTCGATGACTGCGCCGGCGTAGCAGTCCCAGATCTCGACGTTGTAGTCGCCGTCCTCGAGCTCAGTGATGACGGCGACCGCGTCGTCGAATCGGCGCGGCTCGCCCTCGCGCTCGAAGTGGTAGACGGCGTTGGCCTGGTTGTGCGCGCCCCAGCCGAGCTGGCTCGAAGGCGCGAAGAACTCGTAGTACTCCTCGTCGTAGACCCACGCGTAGCCGCCGGTGCTGTTGGCGAGCGCGAGCGTCCGGAGGTGGCGGATCGGTTTGCCGTCTGTGTTGAAGGCGTCAAGGTGCTTGGTGTCGAGGCTGCGGTCGCGCTTGTCCTCGCCGGCCGTATAGCGGGCGATGGCGGCGTAGTGGCAGTAGAGGTCGCACTCGTCGACGAAGTCCTCCCACCACGTCATCGGCATTGCGGCGAGCTTGGTCATCCAGCCGGCCCAGGCGAAGGCGTGGGTATCGGCGATGAGCAGCGGCTTCGGGCCGGCGAACCATTGGCCGCCGCACTCGGTGATGATGGCCGGCTTGCGGAACGAGTCGAAGTGCCTGGCGGCCCGGACGAGGTGGCCGGGCATCGGCTCGTAGTAGAGGTCGTACCTCGTGCCGTCGATGGACCTGCCGGGGATACCGCCGCGGTAAGCGTCGCCTGCGACGAGGTCCATCCGGCGGTCGCGCGCGAGGATCGGGTCGACGGCATCGTAGTCGTTGCTGTAGTGGTTGGTGGTCGGGTGGCCGTACGGGTCCATCTCTTTGACCATGTCGGCCATGGCGAGCGCCCAGGGGCGGACCGCATCATCGTTGTTGTGCAGCACGAGGTCGGCCTCGCTGATCATGGTCCAGCAGGCGACGTTGGTGCTGTCGGCGTAGCGGGCGATGATGTAGCGGAGCCGTTTGCGCATCGCCTCGTGTGCGCGCTGGTCGGTGAGGAGCTTGCTGCCGTCGCGGAGCCAGCCGCCATTGCGCGTGTAGTATGGGTGGTGCTGGAACTCGTTGTCGCTGAATGTGGCGCTTTCGCTCTCGCCCATGCAGTAGATGCCGTGGCAGGTCAGATCGATATTGGCGTAGATACCGTACTGGTGGCACTGCTCGAGGACGCGGTCGAGGCGCCAGGCGTGCTCGAGGCTGTAGTGGCCGACGCCGGCCCAGCCGCGCCAGTCGCCGCGCCACTCGATCTCGAAGCCCCACGAGGCGAACCAGAGCTCGGTCCAGTTGATCCCGTTCTCGGCGCACTTGCGGAGCCGATCGTCGTAGAAGAGCGTGTAGCGGTGTGTCTCGATGATGCGCTCGTTGTCGCGCACCTTCGTCTGATAGCGGTAGTCGTAGTGGCAGTGCAGGTTGATCCCGATGCCCCACCACGGGCGCCCGCTCTCGAACTCGAGGTAGTGGTAGTCGGCCTCCGAGACGCGCAGAAAGCCGTCGCTCGGCGCGTCGAGCACGTCGAACCGGCGCGGTTTCGTTGTCCGCTCGCCCGCGGCGTCGCGCGCTGTGATCGTCATCGTGTGCGTGCCGACCTCGGACGGCGCGAACCGGACCCGCCACGACGGCTCGCCCACGGGGACGAGCTCCTCGCGCTGGCCGATGATGCGCCGCCGGTAGTCCTGGTACCAGAAGCCGAACACCTCGAGCGTGCGGCCCGATGGCGTCGTGATCTGGGCCCGCACGTCGACCACGTCGGGATCGAACGGGTTCGGGTAGATGCGGTCGAGCCGGAAGGCGACCTCATACCGCTCGTACTTGCGCGCCGTGGGGGGCGGCACGAGGTCGCAGATGCGTGGTGGGTCCGTGGGTTGCTCGGCGTCGACGAGCAGGTAGGCGCCGGCAAGCAGGACCTGCGTCGCGCCGTCGGCGCGCCCGCGTTCGGCGTCGGGGATCACCATGAGGCCGACACGGCGGGCTTTGCGCAGCGCGTTGCGGTCGTACGGCTTGGCGTGGCCGATGCTCTGCCAGGCGTACTTGGTGCCGGCATCGGCTGGTTCGGCTGCGAGCGGGACGGTGATCTCGGTCCACCCGTCGTCAGCGACCCCGTTGCCGTCGTGTGCGTCGCCCGCGAGCTCGTCACGCAGCAGCTTCTGGAACCACCAGTAATCGACGTCCTGGAAGAAGGCGATAAACTGCACGGGCCCCTGGCTGGGCGAGGCGAGCTTGACGCGCAGGACGAGAGCCTGAGCGTCGGTCCAGTTGAACTCGCCGTTGGCCCAGGCCTTGGCCTGTTCGCCGACGGGCACGTCGATGACCGTGAACCGGACGCCGTCGCGATCCACTATCGGAAGGTACTGCTCCTGGCCGTCGCGCTCGGTGACGAGCTTGAGGTCGACGTTGCGCCGTGTTTCCTGTGCGTCGACGGCGGCTGGGCTCGCGACAGCTCCGAGCCAGACGAATACCGCCCCGGCGATGGCGACAAGGTGTTTCGCAACGGGCTTCATCACGTGTGTCCGCCTTCCCTCGTGTGCGCTATGCGCTGGCTCCCGCTCACGCGCTGTATGACACGGTATCACGGATCGCGGTTCCCGGCAAGCGGCCCTCGGCGCGGCATCGTGTGCGCGCCCGGGTGCTCCAGGTGGCGCCTCGCACCCGGCTCGGTTGGGGCGAACGGCTTGCTCGGTTCATTTGAATTCCCTTGACCCTCGCACGTCCCAGTGTCATGGTTCGTGCGAGGAGGATGCGTTGCCTTACTGGGCGGCGCCCGCCGGATCAGGGGTCAGAACTGCACTGCCGGAGAACGGGAAGGAACGCTCACCGCGTTCGAACGGAGGATCCCGGGAGATCGAGCAGGGACCGGCCGCGCATCAGCCCATCCCTGCGCTCGGCTCGCGTCCTGGGTCCCTGCCCGGGCGGCGAGCATCCAAATTCTCCCGCGCATAGGAGGGAACAATGAGATCGCAGACCTGCCAGTATCGGACTGTGCTTGGCCGGCCCCGTATCGGGGCGCTTGCCGCGCTGCTTGCGGCCGTGGTCGCGTGCGCGCTCTCGGGCCCTGCGGACGCGACGGGATGGGGCCAGGGAAGCTCGGGGGGCTCGAGCGGGTCGGAACGCACTATTACCATCGATCCGGTGCCGCGGTTCGACGAGGCCGATGTCCGCGCGCTCGTCGAGAAACCGTCGATCGCCGAGTTCAGCGTGGACAACCCGCGGATCGCCAAGGGCGGCTCGGCCAAGCTCACCTGGCGCGTCGAGAACGCCGACAGCGTCAGCATCTCGACCATCGGCTCGGTGAGCCACTCCGGCTCGCGGGCAGTCTCGCCACAAGCGAAGACGACGTATGTGCTGACGGCCAAGAACAACAACGGGACCGTCACCAAGGCGGTCACGGTGGACATCACGAACCTAGCCATCATCGCCACGGTGCATAAGATCGACACGACTCCTGGCACGGTCATGGTGCTCGGGAACGTCGCCTACGACTTCGTCGCCACGTCGAACTCGGCGCGGTGGGCGAGCAGCAAGCCGCTGTCGTTCGGCGGATACGGCGGCACAAACGGCTGGGCCAGGAAGATGAACAGCGTCCGCGCCGAGGACAACAAGGACTACCAGAACGTGCTCCAGGTCGAGCCCGAGCACAAGACGAACGGCTTCGTCTACGGCGAATACAGCGTGACCATCCCGCCCAACGGCACGTTCACTGCGACCGTTGGGCTGACCAAGGGGCACGGCTCGCCCGATGGCGCGACGGTAACCATCCAGGTCCGTGGCCCGGCAGTCGGCCGCCGGAAGGCGCCGTGGAAATCGGTCGTGGTCAAGACCATCAAGCACGACGGCCGCCTCGACACGATCACGGCCGACCTCAAGCCGTGGGCGAACAAGACGGTGACGATCCGGCTCGTCGTGACGGCGGGCCAGAGCTTCAAAGATGACGTGGTGCTCTGGATCGCGGCGCGCGTCCTTAAGTAGACGGCGACGGGCTTTGAGGCAACGAGGAGAAGACCGATGAGGATACGGATTCTGATTGCAGGCCTCGCGGCGAGCGCGGCGATCTCGATGGGGCTCGCGTCTGTGCCTGCCGTGGCGACCATGGCCGAGGCCGAACCGAAGCTCATGGTGATGCACAACGTGCAGATGGTCAAGATCGGCGACGCGGCGGGCGTCTCGGAGGATATCAAGAACAAGGGAGGCAAGGGACCGAACCCGAACGTGTACGTGGACCTGTTCACCCAGTTCGAGGACATCCCGAACCCCGAGCGCGTTCTGAGCCTGAACGACCGGGTCTACTTCGACATCGAGGAGCAGTCGGGCATCTATTATTACTGGCCGCAGGACTACTCGCTCGCGCACGACCCGGACCTGGGCCACCTGTTCCGCATCCGCTACGGCGTCGTCACGCCCGACGACGAGGAGAGCGCCAACAACGTCGCGGTCGCCTTCACGCTCTGGGGTGGCTACTCGAAAGGCGACTACGACCTGCTCAAGTTCCTGCTCAACAAGTACCTCGAACGGGAGAACCTGCCGCCGTGCACGGATCTCAAGGCGCTCCCGTTTCATTCGTGCGACTTCACCTTCGGCGCGGCCGCGAGCTACGGCGTGCCCGACCAGCAGATCTCGGTCCCCGTGCTGAGCGACATCGCCGGCTTCATGGACGTGACGCTCACCACCGACGAGGTGACCGTCGAAGGCCTCAAGGTGGCGCTCCAGGACATCCAGGGCCTCACCGGCAAGGTGAAGCTGGTGACCGCCTCGACCGAGGGCGAGGGCTTCGCGATCCCCGAGCTGACGGCCCACGTGAGCCTGTGCGACACGAGGACCTACCAGCGCGAGCCGTACGTACGCAACCGCACGTTCACCAACAGCAACGATTTCCCCGTGCGCCTCAAGGCGCTCTACTTCCTGGTCGACGCAGGCGACACGGTGAAGCTGTTCGAGTACGACCTCGGCAACACGCTCGTGCTGCCGGGCCAGCAGGCGAACCTTCGGCACAACCACGTGCACAGCGGGTTGTCCGACCGCGCAATCCGCGGCTGGTACGAGTACCGGCTCGTCAACGAGGGCGACAAGATCCAGGAATACTGGGACACCGTGATGAAGCGGCTCACCGTCGGGCTCGGCAAGCGGACGGTGAAGATGCTCACGCTCGAAGTGCTCGACGAGGACTGGTTCGACGAGTACGGCGTCGAGCTCATCAAGGTCAAGGTCCGGTCGAAGCACTTCGACCCGAACAGCAAGACGGTGCTCACGAAGAACTAC
Organism: uncultured Verrucomicrobiota bacterium; assembly: GCA_964449605.1. Lineage (GTDB taxonomy): Bacteria > Auribacterota > JABMQX01 > JAFGEW01 > JAFGEW01 > CAYUZG01. The sequence goes on from CAYUZG010000001.1 coordinate 11,822, forward strand.
AAGCTCGACGCCGACGAGCCCGAGGTGAAGGGCGACGCGCTCTTCTTCATCGAGGGCGAGGAGCACGAGGACACGTCGTACTTCGAGTACAAGATCTACATGATTGACCTGAACGGCGACGTGCACCGTGACTCGGACTGGCGCGAAGGCGTCGAGGATGACGAGGGAATCTACATCGGCAAGAAGCACTTCGACGAGCTGATCGGTACACCCGAAGACGACAGCGACGAGAGCGACGACAACGGCGGCGACGAGGACGAGGACGACGAGTGAGCCTGCCTGTCTGGGGGGCGGCAGGCACGCGTCACCGTTTGAATAAGGACTCGTGCGAAGGCGTCTGTCTCGCGGGGGAGACGGAGGAATGGAGCGGGAGTTGGCCAAAGGCTGCCGGGCCTGTGTCGCAGCGGCGGGGGTGTTACTCATCGCGCTGCTGTGCGGGCACGCCGCGGCGCTGCCGCTGCTGACCGTGCGCGAGACCATCGAGGGGCTCGTCATCTACCCCGACGACAAGGAGGCCCGCGTCTTTTACTACGTGCCGGGCCGCATCGAGCTGGCGGAAACCGACGGCACGCCGCAGTTCAGCTTCCGCCGGATGCGCTACGCGGGCACGCGGCTCATGGGCGACCAGGGCACCTTCCGCGGCCGCGGCGACATCTCGTTCACTGTGCGCTTCGAAAACCTGAGCGACAAGGTTGCCAAGGCGCACGCGGTGCTCAAGCGGACGCGCAATCGCCGGGCCGTCCTCCTGCCCATCCCCGTCGACACAGTCGAGGCCGAGCTTGTGTACTCGGTCATCGAGGGGGGCGACGTGCAGCAAGGCGAGCGGCTCGCCACCGGCCTGTGGGCCGAGCCGCCCACGCAGCCCGCGACCGAAGGACCGAGCGCCGGCCAGTGGGAGTCGAAGAGCTTCACGATCGCGCTCAATCCGCGCACCACCCAGCTCATGTGGCAGGCGTACGAGGAACACGCCGTGCTCCTGTCGCTCAACTACGCCGTGGTCGCCAAGGGCGTGAGCGACCTCGACGTGCTCCCGCTCGAGGCCCAGCGCCGCCTCGACGAGCTGCGCCGTCAGATGCACGGCGACAAGGACGACGGCGAGCAGTACGAGCCGACCGAGATCGAGCTCGAGACGATCTCGCGCACCGTGCTGGCGGACGCGCTCCAGATCAGCGTCTCGCCCAGCGAGCATCCCGAATGCTTCCGGAGCGTCGACCTCGACGCCGAGATCCCCGCCGGCTACATCTTCCTCGACGTGTACTGCTATGATTTCCAGAACGACCCCGACACGACCATCGCCAAGAAGTCCGTCGAGATCCGGGGCACCGGCATCGCCGGCGGCCGCCCGAAGGTCAAGGTCGATTTCCGGCGCAGCACGCCGGACGAGACGATGCAATCGGTCCGGTTCGAGCTCGCCGTCGATCTCGACAAAGGCTTTGAGTACCGGATCGTCGATTATGACGACGAGGGAACGGTCACCAAGACCGACTGGGTCGCCGTCGCCGACTGGACCGGCGTCCTCGATATCAGCACCGAGTACGATCGGCCGCTTAGCGATGACGATGACGACGATAACGACGAGAACGCGAACGAGTGAGAGGTGAAATATGAAACTGCTGATTGCGGCACTTGCCGTGCTGTGCGCCGCCGCAGGCATCGCGCGCGACGCCGACGCGCTCGTGAGCTACGACGAGGGGAACCGCACGATCCTGGGCATTATGCTGCTGCAGGACGTGAACGACCCGACGATGTACTACTACATCCCGCCGTACCCGTCGGTGGCGACGCGGCCCGACGGCACGCTCGAGTTCCTCTGCCTCGGCTTCATCGACGCGAAGAACAACATGAGCGGCGGCATCCTGCACTTCCTGTGCGAGTTCAAGCTGCCCGACGAGGCGGTCGCCGAACTCCAGAAGGCGCTCGAGAAAGAGGTGCCGGGCGCGAAGCTCGCCGGCGCCGTGCCGCTCCTGGAGCCGAAGGGCGAGGACGCCTCCTCGTTCGAGGTGATCTCGGCCGTGCTCTCGGACACTGCCGAGGGCGGCTTCACGCGCAAGGTGCTCAGCTCGGGCCACGCGCCGCTCACGCCCGGCAGCAAGGCGGCCGTCGCCGCAGTGCTCAGTCCCCAGGGCGCGACGCTGCTGTGGGAGACGCTCAAGGAGCCGACGGCCGATATCTCGATCAGCATCCACGCCTACTACGAGGCCGCCGTCGCCGGCTACAACGCGAAGGTGACCGCCGAGATCAGCACCGTCTACGAGCACTTCAGCTCCGTGCTCAACGTGCAGAAGGCCCACACGCGGCGCCAGCTTCGCAACATCGTCGACGAGATGGTGCGCAAGGCGCTCATCAAGATCGAAGTGACCGAGCGCGCCGGGCTCGATATCGACACGAAGTCGATGGACAACATCACGAACCTGATCACGACGAAGCTCGTTGACCTGATGTTCGACGCCGAGACCGGGCTGTCCAAGCTGCCCGAGAAGGAGACGGCCGTCGAGCAAGGCCAGATCCCCGGCCGGCAGAAGGCGAGCTGGTTCACGCGCACGTTCCTCGGCGGCAGCGGCGACCAGGCCTACATCACCGACAACCAGTACGTGATGAAGAAGCGCGAGGACATCCAGACGAACCAGTTCTATATCGACCTGACGCGCCGCACGACGATCCGCGTGCCGGTCCACACCGCCGGCAACATGGGCGGCATCTACGAGTCGTTCAAGGACGACGACAAGGTCTTCCACGTCGTGAACCTCGACGACCCGTCCTTCGAGATGCGCGATGTCTACTTCATGGTCGACAATGAGTACGCGACGGCGTTCGATGACACAATCAACTTCGTCGCGGTCTCGTTCCGCAAGCAGTACCCGGAGTCGCATGACGTGACCGAGCAGCTCATGTTCACCTCGAAGGATATCGCGCAGGGCAGCACGTCGAAGTCCGTGCGCTACCCGCGCCTCGGCATCACGGACAGCTCGTGGCTCGACTACGAGTACCGCGTCAACTGGAGCGTGCGCGACCGCCCGACCGTGACGATGCCGGCCGGCAAGGACCAGTGGCTCAAAGCCAAGGACAGCACGATCGCCCTCGTGCCGCCGTTCACGAAGCTGACCGTCGGCGTCGAGGTCGACGGCATCCAGGACGATTTCGAGGCCAACAACGTCTACTACGCGCGGGTCGAGATGCGCTGGTCGCTCGTCGGCGAACCGCGTTCGGCCCACCCGGCCATCATCCGCTGGAACGATGGCGAGCCGCGCAAGGAGTTCATCATCTACTACGACCGCGACACCTCGCCCGAGTACCGCATCATCTGGCAGGAGAAGGGCGGCACCGGGAAAATCACCGAGCCGTGGCACAAGATCAGTGCCGGCTCGAACGAGTACGAGATCTTCCTCCCGCTGCCGACGTTCGAACAGGAAGCGACGGAGACAACGGAGGCTTCGGCCCCTGAGGAGGAATGAGCCATGCACATGCCGCACGCCACGCGAGCGTTCGGTCCGGCGCAGAGCGGCGGGCCCAGGGGGACCCGCCCTACACCGCTGTCGCGTCGCTTGTGTTGTCATGATGTAGGGCGGGTCGCCCCCGGCCCGCCGAACTCCGTGCAGGACGACCGGCTCGACACCCGCAGCCGAGACGGCGCGTGGCCGACTTCCGCTCTCTTGCTGCTGGCCATGGTCGTCATCGTCATGTCCGTATCGCCGGCAGCCGTTGGCCAGGAGGTGCTTCTCGACGGGTATCGGCGCGTCGAGGGCCTCATGCTGTTCCCGGCGCTCAACGAGCCGAACGTCTACTACTACCTGCCGAACCGGCCTCGGGTCGCCACGGGCAAGAACGGCAAGCCCGAGTTCAGCTTCATGCGATACGCCTACACGACCAACGAGGCGCGCGCCTCGAGCGCGGGCGGCATCCAGGAAGCCGGCGGCGGCGGCATCCTCCACTTCCTCGTCACGTACGAGGTGCCCGAGGAGGACATCCACAAGGCGGCCGCCAAGCTGCAGGAGGAGAACGAGGACGCCCGCATCGCCGGCCCGATCATCTACAAGGCGGGCGAGTTCGCGCTCGTCACCTCGATCACCGACGAGGAGGGCAAGCTCGCCAAGCGGCTCTGCGGCGTCGGCAAGGCGCCGCTCATCGAGGGCAACAAGGCCGCCGTGAGCATCGAGCTCACGAAGATGGGCGCGTCGCTGTTGTGGGAAAGCTTCAAGATGGACAACCCCGACATCTCACTCGTGTTCACGATGGAGGTCTACGCCTACCGCCAGCCGTACGAGGCCGAGATGCGCGTGCACTGGGACAAGGTGCACAAGGAGGAGGGGTTTGACGTCGGCGCCAAGATACTCGTCATCGGCGCCGACGTCGAGATGATGGTCGACAATCTCTACGAGACCGGCGCGATCGAGATCGTCACGCGCGGCGAGCACGGCACGCTCGACGCCATCATCGAGAAGGCGAACGCGAAGCTGCTCGACATCATGTTCGAGAAGCAACCGCCGACGCCGCCGACGCCGGCTGAGGAGCCGGGCCTGGTCGACGCGCTCGTCGGCGCCGTCACGGGCCGGCGCAGCAGCGGCGGCATCGGCAGCGTGTTCTCGGCGCACGCCTCGTACAAGATGCGCGACTTCAAGCGGACGGGCACGCTCGTGATGAACCTGAACCACTACTCGTCCGAGGAGATGACGACGGTCATGGCGGCCAACATCGGCGACCTGTGGCGGCGCTACAGCAACGACCCGTCGATGTTCAAAACCGTCACCATCGACGACCCGCTCTACAAGCAGCGCGAGATCTACGTGACCATCGACGGCGCGACGGCCGCCGATTTCAAGGACTACATCAACTACGTCTCGGTCAAGCTGCGCAAGCAGCACGCCGGCGGCGCGCTCTCGGTCGACGAGATCGTCCTCGACGCGGTCAAGTTCAACGAGAACAAGAACAGCTACCGCAGCGTGTACGCGTGGAAAGACGACGTGAGCATGGAGGACTGGCTCAAGTACGAGTACAAGACCGTCTGGCACTACCGGGGCAACCTGCGCTCCGAGAGCGACTGGATCCCGGAGTCGACGTCCGTGCTCGCCGTCGCGCCGACGGCCGTCAACCGGCGCATCTCGATCGAGGGCGATCCGGGCATCCTCGAGGACGAGGGCGTCCGCTACGCGAAGCTCGATTTCCGCTACACGATCTTCGGCGAGCCGAAGCGCAAGCAGCTCACGATCCGCACGCGCGCCGGCTCGTTCCCGCAGACGTTCGACTACATCGCCGAGGTCGGCAACTTCGACTACACCTACGACCTCACGTGGGTCCTGCGCGGCGGCACGACGCTCGAAGCCAAGGACGTCACCGAGAGCGCAGAAGTGATCTACGTCGACGAGCTGCCGCAGCCACAGGAGGTGGCCGAATGAGCACACTGAGGCGCATCCTGATCCCGATGGCAGCTGCGCTTGCGCTGTGGATTCTTGCCTTCGGAGGCTACCTGGGTCATCGCGCCATCGAGGGGGACACGGGACTGAAACCTGGTCGCGCCATGATCGTGCCGATGATGACCTTCTTTCTTGCTGGCGTGGTTCTGATGGGCATCGGCCTCGAGCGGACTCGCAGAAGGTTCGGAAGCTGGCGACGCTGGACGGCGCATGACCGCGCGCGCCCACTGCGCTTCAGGCCGGGAGCCTTGGGGTGGTCCCTGTGGGTCCTCACCTTCGGGATGATCGTGGGGCACGCGCTTGGGAAAGGTGAATCAGCCATAACTATAGGGATGAGCATCCTGGTACCGGTGATGCTTTGTGCGGTCATCGGATTCGGCCGAACGGGAGAACTGTCGAGTGAGGAAGAGCGCATCATCGCATCAGGACAAGAACCCACGCAGGATGACAAGGAAGCAATACATCCGTAACCTCGACGAGAGGAAGGAGAGAGGAATCATGGCTTGGATGAAGCATGTGTGGCTCGTCGTGTACGTCGACGAGCTGCCGCCGCCGGGCCAAGAGGACGGAAGCGAATGAAGCTGGCAGTTTCCGGGTCTTGAGCAATGAGCGATGCTGGTGAGGAGAGAGGCAAGGTGCGGCTGCTGGTCATCGGCTGGGGTCTGCTCGCGTTCTTCGTCTTGGCCGTCGTTCGGATGATGCTCATGGTGGATGACGTGACGACGGCGGGCTTCGGCCTCGGTGCAATCGTGGTGGCCGGGCTGTGGACCCTGTTCGTCGACAGGAGTCGTTGCACCGAGCGCGCGACCCGCACTCGCGTGTCTACATCCCTCGCCTTGGTCGTGGTCGCCCTTGTCGCGGTCGGCCTTGCTGTAGCCAGATACCTGGTCCTTGTCGGGCCCCAAGGCTCGTCAGCAAGCTGGACCATGCTTCTGGCCTACTTCTGCCTCTTCCTGGGTGTGACGGTGTTCTCAGGAGCCGGCTTCGCGTTCGCACGAGGGCTTCTCTCGCCGGTCACCCGAGGACGGGCGCCCGGCGAGACGAGCGCCGAGCCTGCGCCCAGCCGACCGAAGAAGGCACAGCTTGCTCAGGCCATCGCTTATTGGGCCATGGCGCTCATCAGTCCTTGGGTTTTCTTTGGAAGATGGCTTGTCTTGGCTTTGTGCGCGCTCTCGGTAATCGTCCTTGCCTCGGGTGCCACCTTCATCTTCTACCGGCCGGGGAAGCAAGAGACGCGCCCCGACGCTGTGCGCGCTTGCGGGAGGGCAGATGCCCTTGTCACGGCGCTCATCGCGTTCGTGATCCTGGCGATGGTTGTCGGAGCCGTGTGGGAGCTGGCGCACCGAGGCACGGGGCCGCATGTCGTGGATTACGTGCTCTTGCTCGTGTTCCCCGCTGTGGTTGCCTGCGTGAGTGCACGCGACGCGAAAGAGTTTCTCTGCAGGAGAAGGCTAACAGAATCGGTGTAAAGACGAACTCGACAATAGGGAGGCAGCAACAATGGCTCGGATGACGCACGTATGGATTGCCGTGGCGGCGTGTGTGGGCTTGGCGCTGGTGGCGGCGCCGGCGCTGGCGCGGCCGCTGTACCACGAGATGACGACGATCACGCTCGACGACGGGACGATCGTCAACCTGATCCTCGACGACAAGGGGATGCCGTCGCCGCCGCCGCGCGACACGATGCCGAAGCGGGTCAATTGGCCGCAGCAGAAGATCATGGAGTTCCAGGCGAAGCGGCAGCCGTTCGACTCGCCGAGCCAGGGTGGCGCCGCACCGGCACCGCCGCCCGTGCGGCGGCTCGAGCGCGACCCGAAGGGGATCGAGAACTTCCGCGACCACAGGGCCGGCAAGTTCCTGTGGGCGCGCGTGGTCAAGATCCCGGAGAAGCATTACTACTACCTGCCGCCGTCGCCGCACGTGTCGAGGGACGCGAAGGGCCGGCCGCAATTCCTCTTCATCAAGTTCACGACGGAGAAGAGCGAGGAGGAAGGCGGCGTGAGCGGCGGCATCCTGCACTTCCTGTGTGAGTACGGCCTGACGGCCGCGCAGGAGAAGGAGCTCGGCGAGAAGCTCAAGAAGCAGATCCCGGGCGCGAAGCTCATGGGCGCCCTGCCGATGGAGCTCGGGAGCGAGGAGAACTCGTTCCGCATCATCTCGGCCACGCTCACCGACGACGGCTTCACGCGCTCGCTCATCTCGTCGGGCAAGGCGCCCATCCTGCCCGGCATGAAGGTGGCCGCCGCCGCCCGGCTCGATGCGCGCGGCGCCGTGCTGCTCGAGGAGACGCTCAAGAAGCCGACGAGCGACATCTCGGTCGAGTTCGATCTCGCGTACACCGCGTTCCTGCCGGCGTTCGACGGGACGATCTCGATCGAGTGGAGCAAGATGTGGAGCAGCTTCGAGCAGTACTCGCTCGAGTACCAGCACTGGCAGACGAGCAAGGGCCGCGGCGGGCTGCTCGGCAAGATGTGGGACGGGCTGTTCGGCAAGAAGAAGGAGGACCACTACAGCTACGACGAAGTCCAGAGCCTGTACGACTTCATGTGCGAGCAGGAGCTCGTCAACATCGAGTGGACCGAGGAGATCGTCGACGAGCGCATCAACCTGATCCGCGAGGCGTTCATGAAGCTGTTCACCGACATGTTCATGAACCGCCAGGCCGAGGAGATGGACTTCGCCAACGTCGGGGACGAGGAGGACGGGGGCGAGAAGGTCGACTGGAAGGAGAAGGCCCGCGGCCGCACGTTCAACGTCGACAGCTACACACTCAAGAGCAGCGAGCAGTTCCGCGACGTCAAGTACCACCTGCGCACGAACCTGCCGATCAAAGTGCCGTACACGGCCGTCGGCAACATCAGCGGCGACTGGTTCCGCCAGGCCAAGCGCGAGTACCCGGATTGCTTCGCCGAGATCAACCTCGACGATCCGTTCTTCCAGCACCGGCACGTGATCTTCGGCCTCGACCTCGACGCCGTCGACATCTTTGGGGAGATGGCCAACCACGTCACCGTCGAGGTGCGCAAGAAGCGGGCGAGCGGACGCGACTTCCACGACTCGCTCACCTTCAACAAGGCCTACCTCGAGTCGAACGGCGTCTCGGGCACGATCACCTACGCAAAGATGCGCGACGACGATCCGGGCGCCTTCGAGTGGAAGGCGCAGTGGAGCATGCGCGGCGGCCGGCTGTTCCCGAAGAACCCGAGCTGGCAGAAGGGCGACTGGGAGGGGATCACGCTCACGCCGCCGATCGCGCCGATGCTCGTCGAGGTCGGTACCGACCTCGAGGACATGAAGGAGCTCGACTTCATGGGCGTCACCGTCAAGCTGCGCTACCGCCAGTACGATCGGACCTACGACGACCCGGAGACGATCCGTCTCTACGTCGCCAAGGGCGAGCCGATGGGCGAGCACCGGATCTACGTCGACCGCGACGCGATGAAGTACGACTACCAGATCACCTGGCACCACAAGACCGAGGGTCGCATGGAGCAGCCCTGGGTCCGCAGCGTCTCGGACGGCTACATCTACTGCGTCATCCCCGACGACTTGCGCACGCGCATCATGCGCAAGCTCGAGGAGGCGATTGAGGAGAAAGTTGACGAAGTCCTCGACGACTAACACAGCCAGAGTCGTCCAAGAGCGGATCGGGCTGCGAGAGGTCAGACTGTGAAGACAGGCGCAGTGTGCGTCACGGTGCTCGCCGTGCTGCTGTTGACGGCGGCCCATGCCGCGGCCACCGGGATCGAGGGTGATCCCGAAGCGGCGCGGCCGATCAACGATCGCGCCGTGCAGGCCTATGGGGCCGGCAACTACGCCGAGGCGGCCCGGTTGTTCGAGCAGGCGTACGAGGCCTACCACCACCCGCAGTTCCTCTACAACGCGGGCCAGTCGTACCGGCGCGCCGGCAGCTACGTCGAGGCGGTTGGCGCCTACTCGCGCCACCTGCTGGAGGCTGGCAGCGCCGGCCTGCAGCCCGACACGACCGCCTACATCCACATGGGCGAATGCATGCTGCGACAGAACCGCCGTGCCGAGGCGAACCAGTTCTTCGAACGCTATCTGCGCGAGGAAGAAGCGCGTTCGGGCCGAACGGACATCCCCGAAGACGCTGAGGTCGCCCGCCGCGCGATCGCGACCGGGCAGTTCCCGAGCGAACAGGACCGGCGCGACCCCGACCAGTTGCGGCAAGCGCAGGCGCTGTTCGACCGCGCTCGTGCCGTCGGCTCCGGCGACGTGGCCCGAGCCGCCGAGATGTACATGGATGGCTGGCGCCGCTACCAGATGCCGGAGTTTCTCTGGAACGCCGCCTTCTACTACCAGTTCGCCGACAACCTCGAGCAAGCAGCCGCGCGCTTTAGGGAGTACCTGCAGACCCCCGGCGCCGATCCCGAGGGCTACTTCGCACTCGGCATGGTGCTGGTGAGCCTGGGCCAAAGCGACGAGGCGCGCCAGGCCCTCGAGCGCTACCTCCAACTGCGGCCTAGAGGCCAGAACGTCCGAGGCGCGCGCGAGCAACTGAGACTCCTGACCGAAGGCAGCGGCCCGAGCGCCGACGACGTCCGGCGAGCGCGAGAGGCGTTCGCGACCGGCCAGCGGCTCTATCGCGCGGGCCAGTTCCAGCAGGCGCTCCCGCATTTCACGACCGCCTACCAGCTCACGCATGACCGCGCCGCGCACTTCAACATCGCCATGTGCTGCCAGGAGCTCCACAACTGGCAGGAGGCGGCGAACCAATGGGACGCGTACGCGCGCGCCGGCGACCAGGGCGGCGACGCCGTCACCCACCTGTTCGCCGCGCGCGCCATGCTGGAGGTCGGCAACACGAGCGGCGCGCGCCAGCACGTCCAAGCCTTCTTGAGGCTGGCCGACCAGCACGAGCTGCCGGCCGAGCAGGCGAACCGCCGGTACGCTGAAGGCCTGACGCGCGACATTGATCGCGAGGAAGCTCGATAAGGAGGCCAGTAGCACCCACGACTTGGAGCACGGAGAAACACAGGCCCGGAACTGGAGAGACGATCATGAGAAGACAAGTGGCGTTCGTCGTTTCCTTGCTGCTGCTGGCACTGTGGGTCAGCAGCGACGTGGCCCTTGGCACAGAGACAGAGGAAGCCGGCGGCACGACTGCCGGCTCGAGCGGACCGGCGATCGCGGGCGATCCGGCCGTGGCGCGCCCGATATTCATCCAAGCCAGGGACGCCTTCGCACGCGGCGAATACGCGGAAGCAGCTCGGCTGTTCCGGCGCTCGTTCGAGGCCTATCGCGACTGGCGACTGATCTACAACGTGGGCCAGGCGCTTCGGCGCGGCGGCCAGTACGAGGACGCTATCACCGCGTACCGCGAGTACCTACAGAACGCGCCGAATGCCGACAACCTGGCGCATATCCACATCGGCGAGTGCCTCGTGCGCCTCAATCGCCGCGAGGAGGCGAACCAGTCTTTTCGCCGCTACCTCGCGCTCGAGGAGAACGGCGAGTTCGCCGGCGCGGCCCAGCGCGCCATCGACACGGGCCAGGCGCCCAGCGCAAATGACCGGCGCGACCTCGAGACCGTGCGCGCGGCGGGGCAGGTGGTCGACCGGGCCGACGCGCTCTGGGATGCAGAGCGATTCGCGGAAGCAGCCCGCGTGTTCCTCGATGGCTACCGGCAGTTTCCCGACCTGCACGAGCTGCTCTACAACGCCGGCCTCGCCTACCTCGACGCCAGGATGTGGCGCGAGGCGGCCCAGGCATTCGCGCGCTACGTTCGCACACCGGGCGCCGACCACGACGCCCTGGCGTTCCTCGCCGAGTGCCACGACGAGCTCTTCGAGTTCGCCGACGCCGTCCAGACCTATGAGCGTTACATCGAGGTCGAGCCCAACGGGACGTATGCCGACGTGGCGCGCGACTACGTCCGCGCCATCATGGGGCCGTCGACCGGAAGCGAACACCGCGGACAACCCCCGTCGCGCGAGGACGTGGAGAACGCCGAACGCCTGTACACCGAAGCGATGCAGCAGTACCGCGAAGGGCACTACGAACAGGCGCGGCGCGCGTTCGAGGCCGCATACATGTCCGTGCACGACCGCAACCTGTACTTCAATATGGGCCGCTGCGACGAGCAGCTCAGGAACTGGGCGGGCGCTCGCGCTTCCTATCAGAGCTATCTCGAGGCCGGCGACCAAGGCCGGGCGGCCTCAGGGCACCTGTTCCTGGCGCGCGTGCTCCTGCACTTGAGCGAATGGAGCGAGGCATCGCGCCACATCCGCGCCTACGTCGACCGCGCCAACGCCGAGCTCCTGCCAAACGAGATCGCCGACCTCCGCTGGGCGCGCGAGCTGCTCCAGCAGGCAAACACCCACAGCACGGGAGACGACGACTAGCGCCCGACGGGGCGACGCGCGACGAGGAGACAGACGCATGACCCGATGCCGGTCAAGAGCGACTGAAGTAACGATCTGATCCGAAGGGAAGACGTCATTATGCGATACACGTTGATCTGGCTGCTGCTGATCGGGCCGATTGCGCTCTGGAGCACGGGCGCAGCAGCCGGAACGGAGCCCGAAGGGGGAGAACAACGGCCGACGGCAGAGACCGGCGGCGGTGGCAGCGCGGCTGCGCCCACCATCGAGGGCGACCAGAACGCCGCGCGTCCGCTGTACCAACAGGCCGAGCAAGCCTACATGCGAGGCGAGCACGCGCAGGCCGCCGAGCTGTTCCAACGCGCGTACGGCCTCTGGCACCACCCGACCTTCCAGTTCAACCGGGGCCAGGCGCTCGCGCGAGCAACCAGGTACCAGGACGCACTCGCCGCCTTCCAGCAGTACGTCTCGACCTACGCGAGCTCGGGCCTGCCGGCGGACCGGTTCGAGTCGCTCGTCCACATCCAGATCGCCGAGTGCCTCCACCAGCTCAACCGCCGCAGCGAGGCGACGGCGGCCCTGCGCCGCTACCTCGAGCTCAATCCACAGGGAGACCTGGCGCCCGCCGTACGCCAGTCCATTGAGCGCAGCACACCGCCCGGCTCGATCGGCGCGCGCGACCCCCAGACGGTCCAGGCCGCCCGCCGCATCCACGACGAGGCCGCGGCACTGCACCAGCACGGGAGCGACCGGCAAGCAGCCGAGCGATTCCTGGAAGGCTACCGGCAGTACAGCGAGGTCAGCGAGTTCCTCTACAACGCGGCGAGCTGCTACCGCTCGGCCCGGATGTGGGTCGAGGCAGTCCGCGAGTACGAGCGCTACGTGATGACCGCGTGCCCGGCTGCCGATGCCTTTGTCGAGCTCGCTCAGTGCTATCACGAGCAGGCCGACTACGAGCGCGCCATTGAGGCGTATCAACGCTACCTCCAGCGCGAGCCGCGCGGCACGTTTGCCAGCGACGCACGCGAGTACGTTCAGTCGATGACGAGCGTGCTCGAGATGAGCCGGCAGCGGCCGCCGAGAGAAACCATCAGGCAGGCGTCGCAGCATTTCGACCGCGGCCGCACCCACTACGAGGCCGGACGATACCGCCAGGCGCTCCAGGAGTTCTCGCAGGCGCACGACCTCGCACCGACGCGCGAGACCCAGTTCAACATCGGCATGTGCTACTACCGCATGCGCGACTGGATGCACACGCTCACCACGTTCGAGAACTACCTGCGCGACGGCGACGATGCCGAGCACACCGTGGCCCACCTCTACGCGGCCCAGGCCGAAATCGAGCTCGAGCGACCGGGCAATGCACAGCGCCACATCCAGGACTACTTGACCCGCGCCGATGCCCAGGAGCTGCCGAACGAGGAACGCGATCGGCGGTTCGCGCAGCAACTCCAGGAGCGCGTGCGCCGTGCGCTCGCGCCGTTCACCGGAGGCTCATGACGAGAAAGGATGCCAAGCAGTACAAAGCGATACTAGAACCCGAAACACGTTGAAGGCTTCGATACGGGAGGAGCGATCATGAAACGACGCACGCTGACACTGATCGTTCTTGTCGGGCTCGCGCTCTATGTGGCCGGCGTGGCCGCGCAGGAGATCCTGCTCGACGAGAACATCAAGGCGGGCAAGCTGATGTGCTTCCGCGACTTCAGCGACCCGAAGAAGTACTACTACCTGGCCGACCAGCCGCACGTCGCGCTCAGGGTGGACAACAACATGCCCGAGTTCGCCTTCATCAAGTACGTCAAGAACGTGCCGCGCGAAGGCGAGGGCGGCATCGAAGAAGGCGAGGGCGGCGGCGTCGTCACCTGCCTGATGAGCTACGAGGTTTCCGACGAGGACCGCCGCGAAGCTGAGCGCGTGCTCCAGCAGATGGTGCCGGGCGCCAAGCTCGCCGGGCCGGTCATCTACCGCGCCGGCAGCTACGCGGTGACCACCCCGCTCGCGAGCGGCGAAGGCGAGGACGACGAGGCGATGAAGTTCATCCACCAGATCTTCGCCACGGGAAAGGCGCCCGTGCTCGAGGGCCACAAGTGCGCCGTCTCGATGCGGCTCACCAAGGAAGGCGCCACGCTCCTGTGGGAGAGCTTCAAGATGGGCACCTCGCAGGTGAGCGTCGTCTACGAGATGGAGGTCAAGGGCTACCGCAACCCGTTCGAAGCGACCATCATCGCCGACTGGTCCAAGATCACCAAGCACCACCAGCTCCAGGCCGGCATCAAGGCCAAGTGGTTCGGCGCCGATATCGACATGCTCTGGCAGGAGCTGCGGCAGCAGGGCGCCGTTCAGATCATCCAGAAGGGCGAAGATGAGAACATGGAGAAGATCCTCGCCGAAGCCCAGCGCATCATCATGGCGCGCATCTTCGATCGCGAGGAAATGCCCAGCCTGGGCGACCTCGCGAGCCAGGCCGGCGGCCAGAACGCCTACTCGAACCTTGACCGCGCCGTGAGCTACATGCGCGACGAGGAGGCCCGGCGCCGCAGCCGCCCAAGCGGCACCCGTGAAGGCAGCACGACCACGAGCGAGCTGTACATCAACTGGCCTGGCCCGGAATCCGACTACGCGCGCGACACGAGCCGCTGGGTCGTCGTCGCCGGCGAGCCATCCGGCGCCGCCGAGGACACGAGCGGCGCCTCCGACCAGCTGGACGCCCAAGAGCAGCGAGACTTCGACCGCCACGTCCAGGAGGGCAATGAGCACTGGCGCGCAGGACGCTACCAGCAGGCGGCGGATGCCTACGAGGAGGCGTGGCTGATCGATCCGCGGCTCGGCGTCGACTACAACATCGCCCAGTGCCACGCCGCCCTCGGCGACTACGGACACGCGTTGACCGAGTTCCAGCAGCTCGAAACGCTCGAGACGGATGCGGGGCGGCAGTTCCGGCAGCGCTACCCGCAGCTCTTCCTCGACGTCGCCGAGTGCCTGCTCGCGGGTAACCGCGCCCGCGAGGCCGCGACCCGCATCGAAACCTTCATGCAGCGCGCACGCGAGGCCGACCTCCCGAACGAGGAACACCACATGACCCGCGCCCGGCAGCTCGCGCAGCAGTGCCGGGACGCCGGCGTCGAGGTGAATGAGGGGGGCTCCGGCGAGAGCGACCACACCCCCGACACCGCGGCCGCCAGCACGGGCGGCGGCGGGACCGGCGGCGGCGAGACTGGTGGCGGCGAGACCGGCGGCGGTGGGACCGGCGGCGGTGGGACCGGCGGCGGCAGCGACCTGAGGGAGTCGCCCCTGCTCGGCGGCGCCGGGAGCGCCGAATCGAGGCGGTCGAGCCTGCGGCGGCCCGGCGAGCAGTCGCCGGCGGCCGAGCGGCGCGACGCGCTCCGCTCGCCTTACGGCGACGAAGCGGGCGGCGACGGCGCCGCGTCCGGCGGCGCCAGCGAACGCGCCGAGGGCGGCGGCCGCGAACGCGAGCAAGAGCGCACGTCGGGCATCTCGATGCTCGTCTCGTACAAGATGCGGAACATCAAGGTGTCGGGCCGCCAGGAGATCACACTGAAGAAGTACACGCTCGACACGCAGCCGTTCGTCTTCACAGCCAACATCAACGGCATGCGCCGCTACATGGACAATCCGGCCGTCTTCAAAGCGGTCAACCTCGACGACCCGGTCTTCAAGCAGCGCGAGGTGCTCGTCTCGCTCGACGGCCAGGACGCTGCCGACTTCGACAAGTTCATCAACTACGTCACCGTCCAGCTGCGCAAGAAGCACCAGAACGGCGACATCACCTACGACGAGATCAAGATCAACAAGGACAACTTCCAGCAGAGCGCCAACTACTTCCGCATGGTCTACGGCTGGAAGGGCGACAACGACCGCACCAAGTGGCTCAGCTTCGACTACAAGGTCGTCTGGAGCTTCTTCGGCGGCGCCGTCTACGAGCAGCCGTGGACGACGACCGACGAGTTCATGATCAACGTCAGCCCGCCGACCAAGTACCGGACGATTCGCTTCGAGGCCGACCCCCAGATGCTGCGCGACGAGAACGTGCGCCACGTCGATGCGACGATCCGCTACACGCTCTTCGGCACGCCGTGGGCCGAGCGCGTCACGTTGAAGTCGAGCGACGAGGCGCCGGAGAAGGAAGTCGAGTACGTCCACATGGACGGCGACTACGACTACGAGTACGAACTCTCGTGGCGGCTGCGCGGCAACAAGAAAGTCGAGACCGGCCCGCTCGCCGGCGACGACACGATCATCTACTGCGACGAGCTGCCCGAGAACTAGACGTCAGGCGAGGCAGTCTACATGTCTCTGCAAGAACAGGGCGGGGCATGGCCCGATCGCCATGTCCCGCCCGTTCAGCCCTTTCAGCCACTGCAGGCAGCAAGCAGGCGGCCGAGAAAGCCCCGCCCCTGGTTTGTCATCATCATCGTGGCGGCTGTGGCGGCCGTGGGCGGTCTGCAGAAAGGATGCAAAGACACCTGGGAAGAGCATCATAAGACGGCCCAGAGGCTGTACGAGGCGGGCCGCTACGAGAAAGCCTGCGACGAAGCCGAGAAGGCCCTCGACAAAGCTGAACGCCTCTTCGGCCCCGACGACGGGCGTGTCGGGTCGGTCCTGTGCACGCTGGGCCGGATCCGCGCCGCGCAGTCGCTGTATGAGGAGGCCGAGCACTGCTTCAAACGCAGTCTGCGGATCTGCAAGTCGGCTGCCACAGACGATCCCCAGGCCGTCGGCTACGTCGCTGCCGATCTAGCGGACCTGTATTTCCGGTTGGGGAGATACGATGAGGCCGAGCCGCTTGCCGTGCAGGCCCTGGACGCCACAAGGAAGCATTTCGAGCCCGACGATCCCCAACTTGCCACAGCGTGCCGGATCATGGGCAACCTGCACCGCATCCGCGGCCGGTACGACGAGGCGGAGCGGCTGCTCAGACAGGCCGTGGCGATCGACACGCGCGCCGAGGGCAAGGACAGCATCGGAGTGGCCGTTGATCTAAACGATCTTGGCGTGCTGTTGACGGCCCAGGGTCGGCACAACGAGGCAGAAGCCGCGCTGAGGCAAGCCGTCGCGACCAACCGCAACAACCGGGGCGCCCGGCATCCGGAGATCGCCACCAATCTCGGCAATCTCGGCGACGTCTACGCCGCCCAGGGGCGCTTCGAGGAGGCCGAGACCGCCTACGAAGAAGCGCTCTCTATCGCCGAGGAGGCGTATGGGCCCGAGCACCTGTCAATCACGCACCAGTTGGCGGGGCTCGTCGGTGTGCGGGCCGCCCAGGGACGGTTCGCCGAGGCCGAGAGACTGTGCGCACGCATCCTGCCAATCCACCAACGCGTATTCGGGCCCTATGACACCAGAGTGGTGGTTGATCTTCTCGATCTCGGCTGGTTCTGCGAGACCCAAGCGAAAGCTGACGAAGCTGAAAAGCACTACCGGCGCGCACTCGAGATCGCCGAGCACGAAGGAGGCGAGAACACCCTCGGCGCCGCCACGGCCCGCTTGGCCCTTGGGGCTCTGTATGCCAAGCTGGGTCGGTTCGACGAAGCCGAGCCCCTTCTTGCCCAGTCCCTCGCAACGAGAATCGAGCTTCTGGGAGGTGACAGCATCGAGACAGCCAGCGTGCGGTACTGGCTGGGACGCCTCTACAGAGGAACCGACCAGGACGAGAAGGCTTGCGAGCAGCTCGAGCAAGCCCTACCGGTCTACGAGCGCTCCTATGGACCCGAGCACAGCGAGACAGCCTACGTGTGTGGCTACCTGGCTGGGGGTTATCTGAACCTTGAGCGGATAGAGGAATCGGAGACCTGCTACAAGAGGGCGCTCGAAGTGCTCGAACCCGCCGTCGCCGAAGATCCCGGAATCATCATGCGCTGCTACTACGGCTTGTCGGAAATCGCATGCAAGCGTGGCGATATCGAAACCGCGTATGCCCGAGCGCGGAAACGGATTGAAATCGCCGAGCAGTACTTGCCCGAAGACCATCCCTGGCGATTGAGCGCAGCGACAGCGTTGGCGAACGTGCACGTTGCCGACGGCAAGCTGGCCGAAGCGGAGGCCGTGTGTGAGAAGATCATCGAGGAATATGAGAAGCTCCTGGGACCAGACACAGCCGAGATGGCTCTGGCGCTCGACTTGACGAACGAGGCATGCGAAGAGGCCGGTCTCACTGACAAGGCCCAGGAGTACGCCGAGCGCGCGGCCGCCATCCGCGCCAGAATCAACGACGCGTCCGCCGACGAGACGCCGGGCGACGAAACGTTGGGCGACGAGACCTCAGCTGCCGCGACAACCCCACCGGACGAGACCGTGCCGAGCACCGAAGACGACAAGGCCGCGTCAGAGGACTAGGATGTCCTCGCGCTGGACGGTCCGGCCGGCGAACTCGACGTCGAGCATCGGCCACTCGGGCGAGAGCGTGAGCCACTCGAGCCCGGCATCGGTCACCAGGATCGTGTCCTCCGACTTCGTGCCCGTGATCGACGGGTTCCACGCAAACGCTTGATTTGCCAGGACCGGCTGCGTCTCGCCCGGCCTTGCCACGACGTCGCGCGGCGCGTAGCCGATCGAGCCGCCCTGGTGATGCAGGCGCCACTCGTCGGGGAAACCGGCGTCGGCGTAGGCCTGCTGCCCGACGGCGAAGATGTCGCCGAGCGCCGCGCCGACCGTTGTGCTGAGATTCAACGCGGCATCAACGCGGACAACGGCATCGTGCTTGCGCCGCAGCTCGGCCGGCAGCGGCCCGAAGTGCACGTGGCGCGTGCACGCGACGATGAGCCCGCGGCGCCGCGCGCAGACGATCATCATCACCGTGCGATCGACCCTTTTGTCCGTGTTGATCGGGTGGCGGTATTGCGCGATCCGCTCGTCGGCGGCCACGAGCATCACGATCGGCGTGATGCCGCGCGCGAGCATGGCCCCAGACAAGCGGCCGGCGATCTCGTTCTCGCTCAGTCCCGGCATGACCCCCTTGGCCACGCTGCGCATGCACTGCTCGATGTCCGCGCCGAGCGAGCGGTACCTGTCGATCTCTTCGGGCGTGAGCGCATACCGCAGCGCGGCGATCCGGCGCGTCTCGAGCGTCGAGCCGGCGATGCCTGTATCGGACGCCACGACGAGGTCGCGCGTCAGCCGCTCGATCTCGCCCCCGACACCGTCGAGATCCGACCACGCGACCGTGCGCAACCCGTAGCCGGGCGTAGCGATCTCCTCGGCCATGATGCGGTCGGCCTCGTTTGCCGGCGTGACGACGTACTTCGCGTCACGCGCGATCACGACCGACGCGACGCCGGCATCGGTCGCAACGTTGATGTGGTTGTCGCCGCCGCCCGTGATCCACGCGAAGTTCGCGTGCGTCGTCAGGACGAGTGCGTCGTACCTCGCCTCGTCGAGAAACGCGCGAACGCGCGCCTCCTTCGTCGCTACCTCCTGCTCAACGCCCATGGTCCTTATCGTCTCCCTGGAACCGCGTCGCCTTACCCCTTGACCACGATGCGTGCGAAGCGGCGCTTGCCAACCTGGAGCACAGCACCGTCGACGGGCGGCCACTGGAAGTCGACGCTCTCGACGGGCTCGCCGTCGAGCCGCACGCCGCCGCCCTCGATCAGGCGGCGCGCCTCGCCGTTCGTTTTCGCCATGCCTGCGTTGACAATCAACCGCACGATCCAGATCCGCCCCTCGTCCAGATTCCTTGCGTCGATCACCACCTCCGGGATGTCTTCGGGCAGCTCCTTTTGCCTGAATACCCGCTCGAACTCGGCGCCGGCAGCTCGGGCTGCGTCGTCGCCGTGGAAGCGCGCCACGATCCGGCGCGCGAGCTCGAACTTGAGGTCGCGCGGGTTGACCGATTTCTCCTCGAGCTTGTGCCGGACGTCAGCGAGCTCCTCGAGCGAGCAATCGCTCAGGAACTCGTAGTAGTTGTCGATGATCGCGTCGGGGATCGACATCACCTTACCGAACTTCTCGTTCGCCGGGTCGTCGATAGCGATCGTGTTGCCGACGCTCTTACTCATTTTGTTCACGCCGTCGGTGCCGATCAGGATCGGGTTGAGCACGGCGACTTGCGGCTCCTGCCCGACGACGCGCTGGAGGTCGCGCCCGCACAGGATGTTGAACTTCTGCTCCGTGGCGCCGAGCTCGACGTCGGCCCGGATCGCGACCGAATCGTACGCCTGGAGCACAGGGTACATGAGCTCGTGGAGCGACAGCGGCAGGCCCTGCTCGTAGCGGCGGCGGAACGTGTCGTGCGCCATCATCTGCGCGAACGTGAACTTGGCCATGACCTCGATCACGTTCTGGAGCGTCATGTCGCCGAACCACTCGGTCTGGTAATGCACCTCGAGGTGCGACTCGTCGAGCTTGAGCACCGCACCGAGCTGCTCGACGTAACGCTCGGCGTTCGCGCGCACGCGGTCACCTGTGAGCGCCGCGCGCGACTCATCGAGCCCCGTCGGGTCGCCGATCTGCGCCGTATAGTCGCCGATGATGAGCACGCCGACGTGACCCATGTCCTGGAAGGTGCGCATCTTCTGCACGGGCACCAGGTGGCCGAGGTGCACGTCGGGCGCGGTCGGGTCGATGCCGTACTTGATGCGCAGCGGCGTGCCGGTCTTCGCGGCGTTGCGCAGCTTGCGCTCCATCTCGTCGAGCGGGATCACCTCGTCGGCGCCGCGCTTGATCATCTCGAGTTGCCGGGCGATGTCTGCCATGTTCGGGTCCACACGTCGTCAGGGTTGGTTGAAACCGGGCGGCATTATACGCAGGGCGAAGGCTGGGCCGAAGCGATTTCCGCCGGGGAGTGGGGAAGGACACTACTCGTCGAGGAATCGGCCGCTGGAAAACATACTGCGCAGCTCGACGATCCGGTTCATGAGCCGCTCACGCACGCCGAGCAGCTCGCGCCGGAACCGTGTCGCCGCAGCGCGAGGAAGGGCATCGGCGTGCTCAGCCTCGTCGAGCGCGGACAACGTCAGAAGTGTGTGATCCAGCGCGCGCTTGTGGTTGGCGATGTTGCCGCCGAGCGCGTCGCGCGAGAAACCCATGCTGCGCCCGCCGGCGATCTTGGCGGCGATCATGGCCGCTTGCGTCAGCAGCTTCGGTGCTTCGGGAAAGCCGGCGCCGTCGGTGGCAACGCGAAGATACCGATGGAGCTGGACGGCCACGTTGTGGGCACGGCGCCACAGTGGATCGGCCTCGTAGGATGAGGGCGCCGACTCCTGCGCGTCCTCGATCTGCTCGTCCGGCTGCCGCTCACCGGTCGGCGAGGCGTCGGGTTCGGCGTCAGACACGTCGGGATCGAACGCGGCCGGCAGCTCCCAGCCCATCTCGCGCGCGATCAGCTCCTCGGCGTCGGGCAGGCCGCGGTACTGCTCCTCGAGCTCGACGTACCGCTCGGTTTGGCGGTCCTGTTCCTGGAGGAACGCCTCCCAGTCGTACTCGTCCCACGCTGGGTCGTCCGACCAGGCCCCGAACGCGCCGTCATCCGCCATCGCGCTGTCCCCCTTGAGACCGGCATATGCTACAAGGTCCGCCTGTCGCGATCAAGCCTTTCTCTTGCGGCCCGCCCGGGAGCCAAGCACGTCGTGGGAACCGGGCGGCCGGTCAGAACAGCCGTTCCTGGGGCGCTTGCGTCGTCGAGATCCCCTTGAGCTCGGGAAAGGCGTCGTGCATCGCGAGCGGGGTGGGCACGCAGTCGCCGCCGATGAGGAACCCGAGCTGGAGCGCGTTCGCCACCGCCTGGCCCTGGTAGTGGTTGTTGGTGATCACGTAGGTTTCTTTCGCTTGCGCGGTGACGGCCCGGATGCGCTCGACCCACGGCGCGAGCTCGTCCATCGAGTAGTAGTAGTTGTACCGCTCGTGCGACGGCGCATCCTCCTTGAACCAGCTCTCGAGGTTCTGCCCGTGGAGGCGCACGTAGCCGACGGGGCTCGTCGCGAGCTGCGTCGGCCGGAGTTGGCCGCGGAACATCGGCTGGTCGATGTTGCAGAACCCGACGCCGCGCTCGGCGAGCAGCTCGTAGACGAGCTCGCTGTCCCACGTGGCGTTGCGCACCTCGAGCACGAGCGGGTAGTCGGTGAACCGCTCGATGAGCCGCTTGAGGTAAAGCGAGTTGTCGGGGAAGTACTTAAACGACCACGGGAACTGCATCAGGATGCAGCCGAGCTTGCCCGCCTCGGCGATCGGCTCGATGCCTGAGCGGAACGCTTCCTCGTCGTCGGCCGTGATGCCGCGCCGCTCGTGGGTGAACTTCTGGAAGAGCTTCAACGTGAACTTGAATCGAGGATTCGCCGCCGTGCGGCGCACCCAGCTCGCCGCCGCACGCGCCGCCGGTGGACGGTAGAACGTGCTGTTGATCTCGATCACATCGAAGTACTGGGCAAGATATGCGAGCGGATCGAAGCCCTTTGGCTTCTTGGCCGGGTAGACGATCCCGTCCCAGTCGTCGTAGGACCATCCGGCCGGCCCGATGCGGACGTTGACGGCCTCGTCGGCCATCGCTCCATCCTCCCCGACGCGTGCACCAGCGTAGAGGTCGACCGACAGTGTACGGCGCCGCACGCCCAAAGGCAACCGCCTCGTTCGCGGCCGGCACGGCCAGGGCGGATGAGACCGCTGGGTGCTAGAACTCGGAGAGGACTTTGTAGTAGTACTCGACGAGGGCCTGGTATTCGGGCGGGCAGGTCTCGTCCTTGGGCAGCAGGATCCTGCGCGCCTCGGCGAGTGCGTCGATCTCGCGCACGACCTCGCCCAGCGCCTGCTGAATCTGCTCCTCGGCGTGCGCGATCCGCTCGCGGTCGCTCATGGGCGGCTTGTCGCCCTCCGGCTGCTCGCCGTGCAACGCGTCGGCCGCCGCCTTGGCGTGCTCGGCCGCCGCGGCTGTGCGGGCCGTGTCGCCGAGCTTGTTGGCTTCCTTGTCGAGCTCCTCGGCGATCTCGGCGGTTTCCTCGTCGCTCGGCTCGCCCTCGCGCAGCTTCTCGACCTCTTTGGCGAGCTCGCTCAGGTTCTCGGCGGACTCCCATAGCCGCTCAAGATCGGACGTCGTCAGAATCGTGTAGGCGCGCTCGAGGTCGCCGCGCACGCGTTCGAACGCGTCGATTGCACGGGCCTGCTTCTCGCCCGCCTCGTCGGGGCGTCCTTCCTCGATGTCCTCACGGCTCGCATCGAGGTCCGACTGAAGCTCATCAGAGCCGAGCGTCGCACCGGCGTTCTCGAGCCGCTTGCCCGCGTCGCTCTCGGCGGTTCGCGACTGCTCGACGAGCTTGGCGATCTCTTGCTCGAGCTCGGCCGCGTCGTCGGCCACCCATTTCTGCTTGAGCGCCGTCTTGGCGCGCTCCGCTTCCGCGGCCTCCGCGTCCGCGTCGGCCTCGGCGCCCGTTTCGGCCGTCTCGTCGCGCACGCGTTCCTGGTCGCGCACGAGTCGGTCGGCGTCGCGCACCGCCTGCGCGACGTCGTCGAGCAGGACGTTCCCGTAGAGCTTCTCGAGCTCGTCGAGCCCCTTGGCGAGCCGCTCGGCGGCAAGCTCGCCCGTGGCCGACGCCGCCGCGGGCGACCCCGCGTCGAGGCTGCGCTGGGCGGCGTCCATCTCGCGTCGCGCCTCGCGGAAGTGCCTCGTGTCGGGTTGGTACTCCTCGCCTCCCGCCAGGTCGTCGAGCTCGTCGACGAGCTCCTGTGTGCGCCGGGCCGCATCCGCCTGCCTGTCGGCGAGCTGCTGGGATTTCGCCATTCTCTCGGATGACCCGAGGCCCGGATCGGCCGCGGTCGCCTCGGCCTCGCGGTTGATGCCGCGCTGCTGCGTCAGCGCGTCCTTGGCCTTGGCGATCGCGTCAAGCAGCTTCTCCTTGTCGGTCTGCGACATCGCGCGCAGCGCCTCGCTCGCCAGGTTCGACGCCTCGCGCAGGCCTTCGCGGGCTTCCTGCTGGCTCGGTGCCGCGCCCGACCCGTCGCCGGACGCCATCTTCCCGGTGGCGTTCTCCATGGCGTCCTGGATCTCGCCCGACGAGAGCTTCTCCGATGCCTCACCGACCTTCTCGCCGGCGGCGGCATCCTCCTGTTTGACGCGCGGCGTCAGGCCCGCGGCATCTTCGGCGAGGTCGTCGACTTCTTTCTTCAGTTGATCCTGCTGCTCGCCGAGCCGCTCGAGCTCGTCGCGATCGCCCTCCGCGTCGGCCGCGCGCTGCTCGAGATCGCCCTGCTCGCGGGCGGCGGCGTCGAGGTCGCGTGCGAGCCGCTCGAGGGACCGCGCGAGGTTCCGCTCCTTGGCGCGCTGGACCTCGTCGATGGCCTTGTCGAGGAGCTCCTCGGCCTCGCGGCCTTTCTCGAGCGCGTCTTGAGCCTTGGCCTCATCGAGGTGCTCGGCCGCCTCCTCCATCTTGTCGGCTGCCTTCTCGGCGTTCGTCGAGGCCTTCTTGCTCAGGCTCGGGTCTTCGCGGGCCATCTCGTCGAGATTGCCCGCCTCGGACTTTGTCTCCTCGCCGAGCTGCTTCTGGCGCGACGCGGCAGCCTGGCCTTCGGCCGTGCCCTCCTGCTGTGCGCTGGCCTGGTCCGACGGAGGTTGGGCGCTCGACTCCTCGCCTTGCGCCTGGTCGGCCATTTCCTTGTTGAGTTCTTGCTGGCGCTTCTTGAGCTCGTCGAGCTTGCTTTCCTGTTCGTTCAACTTCTGCTCGCGTTCCTGCTGCCGCTGCTCGGCGCGCTCGGCGGCCTTTTTGCGCGCGAGCTCGAGCGCCTGGCGAATCTGCTCCTGCTCTTCAGGTTTCTGCTGGGCGTCGGGCGTGACCAAGTGCTCCAGGTCGCTCAGCGCCTTGTAGAGCGCGGCGAGCGCCTGCTGCTCGGGCGCCGTGGCGGCGCGCGGCTCGATCGCCTCGAGGAAGTCGACCGCGTTCCGCATATAGCTCGCCGCGTTCTCGATGCTCTTGACCTTGTAGACCTCGTGTTCGAGCCCGCGTTCGAGCAGCTCCTGCTCGAATGCGACGGCGAAGTCATCCGCCAGTTCCGCGTTCTCGACCTGGAGCGAGGCGATCTCCAGCACGCGCTCGGCCACGTCGGGCTCGACGGGCTCCGTCATCTCATTCAGCACGCCGAAGGTGCGTTGGACGATCTCCTTCTGCATCCGGATCAGCTCGACGAGCACCCTGAGCTCGAGCGTTGTCGGCATCTCCTCGCCACCCTCGCCGAGCCGGTACTTCTCCTCGTACGGCACGATCTCGATGAAGTAGACGTTCGAGATCCCCTGCTTCGGGCCGCTCACCGTGTCGTTGTCGATCGCGTAGACGTAGTAGCTGACAATGTCGTGCGCCTCGAGCGGGAACTGCTCGAGCATGATGAGCGCCTCGCCGTGCGTGTGCAGCGCGCGCGTGTCGAACGTCTTGACGATCTCGCGCCGCTCGCCTTCCATCTTGATGTTGAACGCGAGGCCGACCTCGACGATGCCGAAGTCGTCGGCCGCCTCGAACTCGACGGGGATCTCGCCCGTCTTGGTCACTTTCATATCCTTGCCCGGATGCACGATGCGCACGTCGGGCACGGTGTCCTTGAGCGCGACGATCGAGTAGGTCCGCCGCTGCCGATTGCGGTGGCCGAGCGTGTCCTCGATCTCCACCTCGTACTCGCCGCTCTGCTCGACGACAAACGAGCCGGTCGCGCTGCGTGTGTCGTCGCTCAGTGTCAGTGCAAGCTCGGTGCCGTCGTCGCGAACGAGCCGCGCGCCACCCAGCACGGTGTTCGTGTTCGCAGTGAGCGTCACGCGCGTGCCGCGCAGCGCAAGGATATCGCCCGTGCGGATCGTCTGCTTCGGCAGCTCCGTATACGACGGGAACACGAGCTCGGCCGTGAGCTTCTCGATCTTCGGGTCGGGGTAGACGAGGACCGTGTGTTTCGGCGACGCCGCGTCGCCGGCCTCGATGTAGTACGAAAACGTGCGCGACAGCCGGTTGAACGTGTGGCTCGTCGAGGCGCGCCGTGGCTCGGCGCGCTCGACGGTCATCGGCTCGCTCACCCACTCGCCGCCGGTCTGCTCGAAGTGGATGGTCGCCTCGTCGGGGATGCGGCCGCGCAGGTTGGCCGTGATCGTCAGGTCACTCAGCTCTTCCCGCTCGGCGTCGCCCGGCTGCACGTCGAGCCGCGTGTACGTCGTCTCGCGCCACGGCATGAGGACGCGCTGCATGGCGGTCGCCGTGTTCGGCACGAATCGCAAGAGCAGCACAAGACCGACCAGCACAAGGCCCAGCGTGAACGCCGGCCAGCGCAGCTGCGCCCAGCGCACGCTGCGCGTGAGCTCCAGGTCGGCGATACGCCCGCGCGTGTGTTCGGCGAGCGCGGCCCGCATCGCCTCGCTCGTGTGGTGGTCGCGGCTGTACGGATCGATCGTGTACTCGACTGTCGTCGCGAGCGTCGCGTCCAGCCCCGGGAACGTCTCCTCAACGGCCCACGTGAGCCTGAGCAGGCCGAGCCGACGCAGGAGGGGCACCACGACGAGCACGCCGATCAGCACGAGCGCCCCGAAAATGAGCAGGCCGAAGAATGCGGCCCGCAGCCATGCGAGCAGCGAGACGTGCAGGTCGATCGACGAGAAGATGATAAGCCCCACGCAGAGCGCGGCCACGACCGTCGACGCGCCGAACATGATGTAGAAGCGCCGCTTGCTGAGCCTGACTGCGCGCAGCCGCTGCTCGACGTACCGGACGTCGTCGTTCATCTATCAGCTCCCGAACGTACCGCGTGCACCGTCAGTATACATTACGTGTGGCCGCTCGTCAAGAACCGGCTCACTGCCCGTTTCGACACGAGCGCGCTGCCCCTGGTTCCCGTCGTCATGCATGGGTGCGGCTGCCCAGCCACGTCTCGGCCAACAGGAACACGAGCAGCGCCACGAACACGTACCGCCAGATCTCGTCCCGGTCCCGGGGATTCTCGTCACCAAGCCCGGCCTTGGCCACCCGCTGCGCCTCGGGCGAGACGAGCTCCGTGAACTCGGCGACGCTCAGGCAGCGCAGGTCGGACTCGATGGGGTTGACGTTCACGGCGACGGCCCGCTCGGGCGCGTCCTCGAACTGCAAACGGTACAGGCCGGGCACGTCCGTTTCGCGCAGCACGTTCTGGTCGGCCGGCTCGATCGTGCGCCCGTCCGGATCGAGCACCGTCGTGACGCCCGGCGGCAGCGGGACCGGCTCGCCGACGAGGAGCGCCGGCTCGACGCGCGACAGCGCTTCGGCGCCGCACAGGTAGCCGACCGCGCGGTGGACAAACGGCAGGTACACCTTGCGTTTCGGCATGTCGTTCCAGTCGGCGTCGGCGCTCGTCGGCATGAGCAGCACGTGTCCGCGGCCGAAGCGTTTCTCGACGAGCGCGGGTCGCCCGTCGCTGAAGAACGCCAGCACCGTCGCGGTCTCGGGGTCGATCGCGCCGAGCCGGTGAATGCGCTGGAAGCGCGGCACGCTCAGGTCGCCCTCGGCTGGATCGACGAACGACTCGAAGATGTAATGGTCCTCGACGAAGTTGGTGATCTGCCGGAACTCCGACACCTCGAGCAGCGAGCCGGTCGGCGGCTCGAGCCGCGCCGGCAGCAAGCCCTCGCCGTCCTTGTACAGGTCGCGGTTGTACTGGATGAGCGAGACCCGGTCGCCCGTGAACACGAGCAACCCGCCGCCGTCACTCACATATGCCTCGAGCGCCGCCACCGCCGCGACGTCCACGTAGTCAACGTTCGCCAGCACGACAGCGTCATAGCCGGCGAGCCGCTGCGACGCGAGCTCGCCCGGTTCAATCAGGCGCGGCTCGAAGATCGTCGTGCCCGGCTCCCTGCCGAAGCGGTAGGGGTTGAGCGCCGTCTCGAGGTAATGCGTCTCGCGGAAGTACGGGACCTCCGACGGCGTGCCGTTGACGCACAACACTCGAAGCGGCCGCCGCACGTCGAGCGCAACGAACGCCTCGTTGTCGATCGCGAGCGCGTCATCGACGTCGATCGAGACCGAGGCGCCGTGAACGCCCGGCTCGTCGATCATGTGCTCGAACTCGACCGTCGCAGCGCCCGACGCCCCAACGTGGACCGGCTGCGTGCCC
The DNA here is from genome assembly GCA_964449605.1 of uncultured Verrucomicrobiota bacterium. Taxonomy (GTDB): domain Bacteria; phylum Auribacterota; class JABMQX01; order JAFGEW01; family JAFGEW01; genus CAYUZG01. The sequence goes on from CAYUZG010000001.1 coordinate 39,633, forward strand.
ACCGCCGTGCCCGCCACGGCGAGCGTTGCCTCGGCCGACCGCCGCTGCGCCGAGAAGTTGCGCACCGCGGCCCGGACGATGAACGGCTCGCCGCTCAGCAGCTCGTCGCCCACGGGTTCGAGCCTGACGACCGCTGCGTTCGCGACCGGCTGCGTCAGGTCGGGCACCTCGAGCACAATGCCGGGCCCCAGCTCGAGCTCGCGCAGCTCGCCCAGGCCGCTCGCCTGCAGGTCGCTCACGAGGAAGATCGCCTTCTGACGCGCGTCAGTCCTGTCGAACAGCTCCTGCGCATATGCGAGTGCCGCGGAGACGTTCGTCGCGTGCGCGCTCGGCTCGATCCGTCCGAGTGCGGCACGCACCGCGCCGAAGTCGGCCGTCATTGCGTGCACGAGCTCGGCCGACTCGTCGAAGGCGACCACCGCGGCGCGATCATCGCTCCCGAGCTTGCCGAGCAGGTCGACGGCATAGCTCAACCCGCGCTCGAGCTTGGTCCCGCCGAGCTCGGTCCGCGCCCCCATGCTGAACGAGCGGTCGACGAGGAAGACGACTTCCTTGGCGCCCGGGCCGATGCCGGCGAGCGCCTGGCGCTGGAAGAACGGGCGCGCGAACGCGAAGATGATCAGCCCGACGATCGCCATGCGCAGCATGAGCAGCAGCCACTGCTTGATGCGGTTGCGGCGCGCGTTCTCGCGGGTGGCGATCTTGAGGAAGCGCAGCGTGCTGAACAGCAGCCGCTTTCGCCGCTTCCTGAGCAGCAGGTGGATGATGATCGGCAGCGACACGGCCGCGAGGCCGTACAGAAAGAGCGGATTGAAGTAGCCGACGCCAATCATCACGTGTGTTTCAACATCTTATTCGAAGGGATCGATGGTGTAGTCGTCCGTCGAGATTTCGTCCTCTTTCACGAGCACGTACTGCACGTGCCCGTCGAGAAACAGCACGTTGAACGACGGGTACCCGCCCGCCGTGTGCCAGCAGCGGCCCCACTTCGGCCAGTCGGGGTTCAGCGTGACGAACCAGCCCGCATCACCGGCCAGGCAGAGGCGGCCTGGGCCGGTCGTCACCTCACCGAGACGGACACCCGACAGCTTGTCGTCGTTGTAGATGTACGACGTCCCGTAGAGCTCGTAGACGGACACGCCCTCTTGGTGGTTGTTGAAACCGTCGTCGCTCGGGCACTGGAACACGAGGTACGCGGCCTCGTCGCCCCCGCGCTGGACGTACGGGTTCAGCACGCGCTTCGACGCGGGCAACGTGCCCCCGTAAGGCGCGTAGCAGCCGGTGGCGCCGCCGAACGTGCTGCCGAGCACGGGGTTCACCTCGTCGTTCGGGAACGCGTCCCATTCATTGAGGTACAGCGTCCAGCCGATGCCGATCTGGCGCAGGTTCGACAGGCACTGCGACCGCTTCGCCGCCGCGCGCACGCGTCCGAGCGTCGGCAACACGAAACCGACCAGGATCGCGATGATGGCGATCACGACGAGCAGCTCGACGAGGGTGAAACCCGCGCGGCCGCCCCGGTCGTTCGCTCCGCGACACACCATGCCTCCTCCTCCGCTGCTACTGCGCCTTGCGTCGTTTGATCAGGTATTCCATCAGGGCGACGGCAAGCGATTGGTCGGTGCGAATCGGCACGAAGTCGATCAGGCTGTTCGCACACTCCTTGCGGAGCCACCGCTGGTGCGCGTTGAACACCTCGACGTAGCGGTCCTGGACCGACTCGGGCAGCGTCATGAGCCGCTCGCCCGTCTCGAGGTCCTCGAACTCGATCTGGCCCGTGAACGGCAGCTCGATCTCGTCGGGCGTGAGCACCTGGAAGACGATCACCTCGTGGCCGCTGTGGCGGAAGTGCTTCAGCACGTCCATGATCGCCTCGGGCTCGTCGAACAGGTCGGAGATCAGGACGATCAGGCCGCGCTTGCGGATCCGCTCGGCGAGCGCGTCGAGTCCGCTGGCGAACCCGGTTCGCTCGCCCACCGTGACGCGGTCGAGCACCTTGAGCACGTGCAGCAGGTGGTCGAAGCGGGCGCGCGGCGGCAGGTAGTGGCGGATCTCGGTGTCGAACGTGGCGACGCCGACCGCATCCTTTTGCAGCAGCATCAGGTGCGCCAGTGCCGCGCCGAGGAAGACGCCGTACTTGTACTTGCTCACCCCGTCGCGCGCCGCGTAGCCCATCGAGGCCGAGGTGTCGAGCAGGATGTGGGCGCGCAGGTTCGTCTCCTCGATGAACAGCTTGAGGAACAGCTCATCGGTGCGCGCCCAGAGCTTCCAGTCGATGTAGCGTGGATCGTCGCCCTGGATGTAGGGCCGGTACGAGCTGAACTCGACGCTGAAGCCGTGGAACGGGCTCTTGTGCAGCCCGACGAGGAAGCCCTCGACGACGAACCGCGCGAGCAGCTCGAGGTTCGACAGCTTCGCCAGCACCGCCGGGTCGAGGTATTGGAGCGCGTCGCGCACAGCGCCTCCCCGCCGCCGCTAGCGCGGCACCCCGGTCGGGACCGCGTCGAGCAGCCGCTCGACGACGTGCACGGGCTCGACGTCCTCGCTGCGGGCGTGGAAGTTGGTAATGAGCCGATGCTGGAGCACCGGTTCGGCCACGGCGCGGATGTCGTCGAACGATACCGCGAGGCTGCCGCGCAGGATCGCGTGCGCTTTCGCGCCGAGCGTCAGGTACTGCGACGCGCGCGGGCTCGCGCCCCAACTGAGGTAGTCCTTGACGAACTCGGGCGCCTCTGGCCGCTCGGGCCGCGTCGCCGACACGAGCCGCACGGCGTACTCGATCACCTCGTCGGCGATCGGCACCTGGCGCACAAGGTTCTGCAAGCGGATCACGTCGGCGCCTTTGAGCACCTGCCGCAGCTCGGCCGCATACGTCGACGTGGTGGTCTTGACCACCGTGATTTCCTCCTCGACCGACGGGTACTGCACGCGCACGTGGAACATGAACCGGTCGAGCTGCGCCTCCGGCAGCGGGTAGACGCCCTCGAGCTCGATCGGGTTCTGCGTCGCGATCACGAAGAACGGCAGCTCGAGCGGGTACGTGTTCGTGCCGACGGTCACCTCGTACTCCTCCATCACCTGGAGCATGGCCGCCTGCGTCTTCGGTGGGGTGCGGTTGATCTCGTCGGCCAGGATGATGTTGGCGAAGATCGGGCCCCGGATGAACTTCGCCACGCGGTGGCCGGTGCTGACGTCTTCCTCGATCACGTCGGTGCCGGTGATGTCCGACGGCATCAGGTCCGGCGTGAACTGGATCCGGCTGAACTTCAGGTCGAGCACCTCGGCCATCGTCTTGACCATCATCGTCTTGGCGATGCCCGGCACGCCGACCATGAGCGCGTGCCCGCGGCACAGGATCGCCACGAGCAACTGGTCGAGCACACAGCGCTGCCCGATAATCACCTTGCCGACCTCGGCCATCAGCTCGGTCCGCGCCGCGGCGAGCCGTTCGACCGCTTCCTGAATCGTCTTGCCCGTTTCCGACATCAGTCTCTCCGTGTGAAATGAACGTGGCGCATCCGTTGCCCGACAGGCACTAGCTACAGCCGTGACCGGGCGGCGCGCCGCCGCGGCCGCCTCGTCTTCGTGTCGCGCAGCACAAGGCCCGTCATCCGGCGCCGCAAGGCCGAGAGCCGGCGCACGTACTCGAGGGTCCGATCGGGATCCTGCGCCATGAACACGACGGCGACCAGCAACTGCACCTGGACGGTGTGGGTGAGCGCCGCGCCCTCCATCAGACAGTCGTTCAGTCTCATTGCTACCCCTTCTCTCCTCCGTAGGGCCGTACTAGTCCGAACGAGGGGGCGACTCCTCGATCAGCACGATGATGCGCCGCTGCGCACGCGCCACCTGCCGGATCAACGCCCGGAAGGCCGGGTATTGCTCCGGCCCGATCTCCGGCGTGAGCAGCTCAAAGCGGTTGCAGCACACAATCGCTCCCTCGCTATTGACGCTATATGACTCGGTATAGGTTCCCAGGTCCGAATTCAGCTCGAGCGGCTCGGGCAGGTTGCGTACCCGGTAGCCCGTGGGCACCGCCAGCGTGATCGTGCCCTCGCGCCGCATCGTCTGGCCCAGCCGCAGGGGCTGCTCGCGCGCCGGCATCGCCGTGAGGCTGAGCAGCCCGATCTGCTGCAGCGGCGCGCTCAGCACCATCAGGTCGTCGGCGATCGCCGCGTAGCCCGGCGCCGTATAGGTCCGCGTGTAGACGACCGCGTCGGCGAGCTCGTCGAGGCCGGCGATCGAGTACGCCTCGAGCGTTGCCCCGGCGCTGAAGCTGTTCAGCACCTCCTCGAGCGACCGCTGCTGGGTCGCCGCATCGCTGTAGCGGTACTGGTGGCGGAACGTCGTCGCAAACGCGCCCGTGTACTCGATGCGCTCTTCAACGCGCAACGTGCCGTCGGCGCCGATCGCGCCGGTGCCCGTGTTGCCCAGGCGATTCTCGTCGGCCGGCTGCACGGGGATCTGCATGAACTCGCCCGCCTCCGTGCCCACGACGTACACCGTCCGGCCTTGATCGTTGACCGGGATGTCGCCGAACGCCGTCTCGCCGCCCGTGCTGTCGAGCCAGTAGCGCGTGCCGTCGATGGTGACCGTGGCGATGGCGTGGTTGAACTGGTCGAGCGTCGGCATGGTCGTCTCGACCGGCGCCATCTCGTCGGTCGGCACGAGCACGATGCTGCCCTTGATGCCGGCCACGTCGAGCATCGTCAGCAGCAGCGTCGCCTTGTCCTTGCAGTCGCCGTAGCGGTTCTCGTAGATGCTCGCGGCGCTGTGCGGCTGGTAGCCGTGCGGGCCGAGCTCGAGGCCCACGTAGCGGATCTTCGAGGCGACGTAGTCGTAGATGGCCCGTGCCTTCTCGAGCTCCGTGCCGCAGCCGTCGATCACGTCCGCCACCGCCTGCGTGATCGCCTCGTCGGGCTGGCGGGCGTTATCCACAAGCCGGTGGTACCAGTCCCACACCGTTTCCCACGACGGGATCGACGTGAAAATCAGGCGCGTGCCGAGCACCGCCTCGGACGGCGCGTGCGGCTCCGGCGTCAACGGCGGGATCCGGCGCATCGTGAACTCGATCCGCCGGCTGTACTTCTCCTCGGTCTCGGCCGTCTCGACTTCGAAGCCCGGCTCGGCGGGCACCAGCTTCGTGGTGACCCGCTTCGTGAGCGGCACGGTCAGCCGGACCCGCACGAGGTCCTGCGGCACGGCCGTCTCGACGGGGAACGTCTTCCAGAACTCCCGGCTCAGGTGCAGGTTGCGACCCGTCTTGACGAACGTGTAGTCGAGAATGCAGCCGTCCTCGACCGACGGCATGCTGAAGCGCTTGTAGCGCGACTCGGTGTAGAAAAGCGACGTCGTCGACTTGACGTCCCGAATCGCCTCCGGGTCGAGCGCGACCACCTCGCCCGTCGGCCGGATCGTCTTGGCCTCCTCGATCTTGAGCGTCTCGGACAGCGTGTTGTAGAAAACGATGACCTCCGAGAAGTCGTGGCCGCCCTTATTGAGGATCTTGATCCGGTGCCGCTCGCGGATGCGGTACGTCAGGTCCGTGTTGACCGAGTAGTCGATTTCTCTGAGCAGCACGATGGCCGGCGGCTTGAGGTCCGCCCAGGCCGAGCCGGCCTCGGCAACCCCCGTTGCATCTTCAGTGGTCGGCACCACCGCCGCCGTCACCGTCGGGCCGAGGTGCGTCGCCAGCGCGAGCCGGCCGTCGGCGGTCTCCTCCGTGATCTCACGCGTCCCCTCGCCGTCGCCGTTATCGTCGAGCATCGCGTGCTCGGTTAGAATGAGGCCGGCCGCCTTGAACTCTTCGGCCACCTTGGCGCAGGCGCGCATGTAGAGCTCGCCGATGGACGGCTGCTCGCCGGCGTTCGCGCTCGTCTCGAGCACTTCGGCGAACACGCGGCCGAACCGCGTCTTGTTCACCTCGCGATCCGCTTTGGTCGCCGTGACCACAACCCTGTCGGCCCCCCGTAGCGGCTCCATGAAGTAGCCGCTCACGGGCGTGGCGACGACGACGACGAGCCGCCCGGGGAAATCGGCGAACAGCTCGCCGAACTCCGTGTCCGACACGTCACGCCCCGGCAGGTGCACGAAGGCCCGGTCGTCCATCAGCTCGGCGTGCCCGAAGACGAAGACCACGAGCTGATCCTCCGGCCGTGCAGCGGCGCGCAACCGGGCGACCGTTGCCCGGAGCATCTCGCGCGTCGGCACGCCGTCGGCGCCGTTGCCGACGCGGGCCTCGTCGTCAAACAGGAGCGTGATGTGCTCGCGCGGATAACCGTACGGGCCGGTAAGCGTCGAAACGAGGCGCTGGGAGGTCTCCCAGAACTCGGCGTGGTGTTTCTGGTCGCCAGCAACGCCACTGATGATCAGCGCGCGGTAGGTGCCGACCGGCGCCGCAGCCTCAGGCTGTGCCGAATCGGCCGCCTCAGCGCCGGCCACGACGACCGACGCGGCAAGTATCACCACGCCCGCAAGGGCACTACACGCTTTCATCAATGGCGCTGCACGCTCCGTGGCTGGCGAGACAGCCTGCCGGCGTCAGGCTGCAGGCCGGCTGGGGCGGACACAAAGGCCGGGCCCCCCGTTGCGTTGTGCTCCGAGGTCGCCAACCATGTAACACGCGCGCGCCGCGCAGGCAAGTCGAAACCTGGGCTAGAACTGTCCCCAAGATGAAAAACAAGGAGAGGCACCCATCTGGACGCGGGACACATCGAGTATGGCGGGGAAAACAGGAAAATGGGTGCCGAAAAAGGGTGCCTATCCCGGCTCTTCCTATTCCTCAGCCCGCGGTCGCCTCCGCCTCGCCGGAGGCCGCCCGAGACGCCCCGGGCTCGATGTCGGCCACCCCGACGCCGTTGCGGAACACGCGCACCTCGCCCGTCGACTCGCTCACGGCGATGGCGATCGAGCCGGGCGCGGCCGCCGTGATCGAGGCCGCCGCATGATGACGCGCCCCGAGCCCCATGGGCAGCTCGGCCGGCGCGGTCCGCGGCTCCAGGTAGGTGCCGGCCGACTGCACGACGCCCTTCGAGTTGATGATGAACGCGCCGTCGATGGTCGAGAACTCCTTGATCGTGGCCCGCACCGACGGATCGAGGATCTGCCGCTCCTTCTCCGTGTACCCCTTGAACGGGTTGAGCACCATCTGGCGCACGTGCCCCTTGAGCTCGCGGATATCGCCGATCACGAAGATGGTGCCCACCGGTTTGCCCTCGCGCCCCTCGTTGGCCAGCTCGAGCGCAAGCTCGAGGACGGTGTCGAAGACCCCGGCCTTCATCTCTCTGGCGAAGTCGCCGATCCCCGTGGTCGTCATCACCTCGGTCTCGGTGCCCACCTGCATCACCACGATCGTGTCGAGCATCCCCGCCGCCGGAAGCCCCGAGACGCATACGACCCGGTCGCCGAACCGGAGCAGGTTGCGCGAGGCGGCCATCACCATCGCCACCTTGATCTTGCCCACACGGCCGACCGGGATGTTGGGCACCTTGAGCAGCTTGCACGCGCGCGCGTCGGGCGGCACGAGATGCTCGACGTCGCTCGCGACGATATAGATGTCGAACGTCCGCTTCGAGGCGTCGAGCACCCGCATCTGCGGCAGCAGATCGGCCGAGATGAACACGGCGCGCGCACCGAGCTTGTCGGCCATCTCGAGTGCGTGGTCGATCACCATGTTCGACAACAGGCCGTCTTCGAGCACGGGCGCGCGCTGCGCACGCGGCCTCGGTGCGCCCCTGCCAGACCCGTCCCCGGCACCGGCCTTGTCGGCGGACTTCAAGCGACGCCGTTTCGGGCGCGACTCATCCCTCGCGCCGCCCCTGGTCTGAGAACGCCCGGAGCGCGACGGGCCGGCATGCTGTTTGTTCGAAGCGGTCATGACTGCCCGAGCACCTCCATCTCCAGTATAGCACAACGGCCCTGTGCACGTTGCGTTCTCGCCGGAGCCCATCGACGGCATGCCTCTTTCGTTTTCCCTTGACTTTCATCCAGTAAGTGAACAAAAAGCGTACCAAACACCGGGCGCGCCGCTCGGGCGTGCGACACATCGGCACACAACGCGCTCGATTCGGTGTGCCAGACTGTCTCATATCGGGGCCTTACGTGCAGGTTGCCCACCCTGGGGTTCGTCTCTAAGAGGCGGCGCCCCAGCATCTTGCGGAGCCATGAAGGCGTTGGCACCGCACTTGCACAATCAACGTAGCGCAGACGCTTATCTCTGAGAAGCCTGGAATCGGTTGGATACCCGCCAAAGGAGGAGCGAAGGATTGAAGACGAAAGTCAAGCCACTGGGCGGCCGCGTGCTGGTCAAGCGGATCGAGGAGACTGAGAGCACCAAGGGCGGCATCATCATCCCCGACAGCGCCAAGGAGAAGCCCAAGGAAGGCAAGATCGTGGCGCTCGGCACCGGCAAGCTCGACAAGGACGGCAAGAAGGTCGCTTTCAACGTCAAGGTGGGCGACCGGGTGCTCTTCACCTCGTACGCCGGCACCGAGATCACCGTCGACGATGACGAGTACCTCATCATGAGCGAGGAGGACATCCTCGGCGTCGTCGCCTAAGGCGACGCGTTGGCTGACGGCGCGTCGGTAGACACGGCGCGTCGGAAGACGCGAGGAACGGAACGGACCCACCAACCACGAGGGAGGAA
>CAYUZG010000001.1:48379-59216 GCA_964449605.1 uncultured Verrucomicrobiota bacterium
AAGCCACGATGGCAGCGAAGCAGTTCGCATTTAGCGAGGAGGCCCGGCGCGCCGTGCTCTCCGGCATCGAGCAGTTGAGCCGGGCGGTCAAGGCCACACTCGGCCCGAAGGGACGCAACGTGGTGCTCGACAAGAAGTTCGGCTCGCCCACCATCACCAAGGACGGCGTGACCGTGGCCAAGGAGATCGAGCTCAAAGACCCCTACGAGAACATGGGCGCGCAGCTCGTGCGCGAGGTCGCCTCGAAGACCTCCGACGTCGCCGGCGACGGTACGACCACGGCCACGATCCTGGCCGAGGCCGTCTACCGCGAGGGGCTCAAGAACGTGGTCGCCGGCGCGAGCCCGATGGCGCTCAAGCGCGGCATTGACAAGGCGGTCGAGGCGGTCGTCAAAGAGCTTGACTCGATGAGCAAGAAGGTCAAGGACCGCTCGGAGATCTCGGCCGTCGCCGCCATCAGCGCCAACTCCGACACCGAGATCGGCAACATCATCGCCGACGCCATGGACAAGGTCGGCAAGGACGGCACCATCACCGTTGACGAGGCGAAAGGCATCGACACCGTCCTCGACGTCGTCGAGGGGATGCAGTTCGACAAGGGCTACCTGTCGCCCTACTTCGTGACCAACCCGGACACGATGGAGGCCGAGCTCGATGACTGCCTCATCCTGCTGTACGAGAAGAAGGTCTCGAACCTCAAGGACCTGCTGCCGCTGCTCCAGGAGGTGTCGCAAACGGGCAAACCGCTGCTGATTATCGCCGAGGACGTCGAGGGCGAGGCGCTTGCCACGCTCGTCGTGAACAAGATCCGCGGCGTGCTCAAGGCCGCGGCTGTCAAGGCGCCCGGCTTCGGCGACCGGCGCAAGGCGATGCTCCAGGACATCGCCGTGCTCACCGGCGGCCAGTTCGTCACCGAGGACCTCGGCATCAAGCTCGAGGGCGTCAAGCTCGAGGACCTCGGCCGCGCTAAGCGCGTCGTGATCGACAAGGAGACCACCACCATCATCGAGGGCGCAGGCAAGAAGGCCGACATCCAGGGGCGCGTCCAACAGATCAAGAACGAGATCGAAGCCACCACGAGCGACTACGACCGCGAGAAGCTCCAGGAACGGCTCGCCAAGCTCGCCGGCGGCGTCGCCGTCGTCAAAGTCGGTGCCGCCACCGAGACCGAGATGAAGGAGAAGAAAGCGCGAGTCGAGGACGCGCTCCACGCCACCCGCGCCGCCGTCGAGGAAGGCATCATCGCCGGCGGGGGCGTCGCCCTGCTGCGCTGCTCGGACAAGCTCGCCGAGCTCAAGCTCAAGGGCGACGAGAAGATCGGCGCCGAGATCGTCAAGCGCGCCCTGGTCGAGCCGATCCGCCAGCTCGCCTTGAACGCCGGCGAGGACGGCTCGATCGTGACCGAGAAGGTCCGCGCAGGCAGCCGTGACTTCGGCTATAATGTCGCGACGGACACCTACGAGGACTTGGTCAAGGCCGGCGTGATCGACCCGAAGAAGGTCACTCGCATCGCGCTGCAAAACGCCGCCTCGATCGCCGGGCTGCTCCTGACGACCGAGGCGCTCGTGACCGAGATCCCCGAGAAAGAGAAGCCGATGCCGCCGATGCCCCCCGGCGGCGGCTACGGCGCCGATATGTACTAAGGCATTATCGGCCGGGCGCCGGAACCGGGTGCCCGGCGAAAACGTCTCAATCCGGTGACCCGTGCGGCCGCGCGCACTCCGCGGCGCGCGGCCGCAGGGTGCACCACTAACGGAGGCAGTGAACCACAAGTTATGAGCGGCAAACTCGGATCCGTTGTCAGTGCCAACGCCGGCCTCAACCCCTTCCAGCTCGTCCTCATCGGGGCCGACCGCGCCCGTCAGCTCATGCGCGGCTCGCGGCCCATGCTCGAGAGCCGAGCCTACCACCCAACCTCCGTCGTGCTCGAGGAGTTCGCCGCAGGGCTGCTCCAGGCCGAGCAGAGGAGCGCGGGTCTGGCCTCAGCGTGGGAGGGGAGCCAGAGCGAAGATCAAAGCGAGTAGGGGAGCCGGCCATGCCGACCTACGAGTACGAATGCCGGCAGTGCGGCCACGCGTTTGAGGCGTTCCAGAGCATGACCGACAAGCCCCTGCGCAAGTGCCCCGAGTGCGGCGGCCGGCTCCGGCGCCTCATCGGTGCCGGGGCAGGCGTCATCTTCAAGGGCTCCGGCTTCTATGCCACTGACTACCGGAGCACCAGCTACGCGCACGGTGCCAAGGCCGACACGCCCAAGACGGACTCGAAGACAGAGTCCAAGCCCGGCCAATCCTGCCCGGCCAAGGCCGGCAGGGCCGGTGAGGCCGGCAGGGCCGGTGAGGCCGGCGGGGCCGGTGAGGCCGGCGGGGCCGGGAAGTGCGGCGGCGGCTCGTGCGGCAGCTCCTGATCCGACGGCGAGCTCACCTACAAGGAACAGCTTATGCGACGCATCAGCGTCGCAGGGAGGCACGAGATGAGACGCCTTCTTTCCCCCTGCGCTACGGTCGTCGGCGCATGCCTCGCCGTCAGTGCACTCGCATCCGCACCCGTCACCGATGAGCTCAGGCGCACGGCCATCGTCAAGGCCGTCGAGAAGGCCGGCCCGGCCGTCGTCAACGTCAGCACGGAACGGATCGTCGTGGTGAGAGGCAACCCGTTTGGGGACCTCTTCGGCGACATGGGCCCCGACGTCGTCCCCCACCTGCGGCGCTACAGGACCTACAGCCTCGGCTCCGGCGTTATCATCGATCCCGGCGGCTACATCGTCACCAATGAGCACGTGGTCCAGCGCGCCCAGGGCATCTTCGTCACGCTCGCCAATGACGAGACGATCTACAAGGCCCGCCTCATCGCCTCGCACCCCGAGCACGACGTCGCCCTGATCAAGATCGACGCCGACCGCCCGCTGCCCGCCGTCGAGTTCGGCGACAGCGACGACCTCATGATCGGCGAGGTGGCCGTCGCCATCGGCAACTCCTACGGGCTCGAGAATACGGTTACCACCGGTGTCGTGAGTGCCACGCGCCGCTCGATCGTGGATCGCGGCCGGGTGCTGTTCGAGGACTTCATCCAGACCGACGCGGCCATCAACCCCGGCAACAGCGGCGGCGCACTCGTCAACATCCATGGCCGCCTCATCGGCATCAACAGCGCCATGCGCTACGGCGCCGAGAATATCGGCTTCGCCATCCCGGTCAACAAGGTCAAGCAGTCGCTCGAGATGGTGCTCGACCCGCGCCAGCTCAAGCAGATGTGGGTCGGCGTCGCGATCGATCACGACGAGCATGGCCGCTGCGTCGTCGCCTCGGTCGACGAGGATAGCCCCGCCGAAGGCGCGGGCCTCAAGCCCGACGACGTGATCGTCGCCATCGACGACGAGCCGATCGAGGGCGCCTACGACTACGGCCTGTCCGTGCTCAAGCATAGCCCCGGCGACACGATCACGCTCACCGTCGAGCGAGGGGGCACTCAGAAGAAGTTCACGCTCACCCTCGCCGCCGTCCCGAAACCGTCAGTGACCAACCTCGCCGGCAACCTGTTCGGCCTCGAGGTGCGGAACCTGACCAAGGACGATGCGGCGGCGCTCGGCGTCAACCTTGATGGCGGCGTGCTGATCACCGCGGTCGAATCGCGCAGCCCGGCCGCCGGCAAGCGGCTGCGCAAGGGTGACATCATCGTCCGCGTCGACCGCTTCAGCGTGCCCGACGCCGATCACCTCGGCCAGCTCCTCGACCGCGTCCGGCAAGGCGACGAGGTGCTTTTCTGGGTCGTTCGCCACGACTACCTGATCGGCAATTACCTTACGGCGAGGTAGGACTCTCACCGGCAGGTAAGGGCGCCTTCGGCGCGAGGCAAGCAAGACCGGGAACGACTACCGCCACTGGTGCCTGCTCGCGGCCTCGTGTCTTGCAGCACGTGTGAGCTAGACCCAGCCAAACGCCTTCACCAGCGTCCAGCAGCCAAGGATGGCGATGACGGCCGCCACGGCCGGCTTGAACGCGCGCTCGGGCATCCGCTTGACAGTGAGCGCCGCGAACGGCACCGACAGCACGGCGCCAACCATCAGGTACGGCGCGAAATGCCACGGCAGGCTGCCCCTGGCAATGACGTAGGCGACGATGCCGACCAGGCACGTCAGCCCCTCGGCTAGCGAGGTGATGCCGATCGCGTTCTTGACGCCGATGCCCGAGAGCATCTGGCCGCCCATCACCAGCGGGCCGTACCCGCCGCCGCTCAGCCCTTTGTTGAACGAGGCAATGGCACCCACCGCCGTGATCTTGCGCCACGAGAACTTCGGCGGCCGCCGAAGCGTGGCAAGGATGATGACGCCCATGGCAAGGATGACGATGCCGATCGCCAGCTTCAGCTTGTCTTTGGGCAGCACCTGCGTGGCCACGATGACGGCAGCCACGGTGCCCACCATCGAGCACGCCGCTAATACCATCGCGACCTTGGTGTCCTTCGAGCGGCGCTCAAAGCGCACGTTGCGGAAGCTGTGATGGGCGAACGCGCCCGTGATGCCGGTGACGAACTCGGACATAAGCACCGCCGGCACGATGACCAACGGCTCGAAGCCAAGCAAGAGCAGGACAGGGGTGAGGATCGTGCCGTAGCCCATCCCCAGACCGGAATCGCAGTACTCGCAGACGAACGCGAGCGGCACGAGCAAAAGCAGTTTCGGGTCCACGCGTCCGCATCCTCCCTGTGTCGTCAGTGCCGGTATCGAGCAGCCCTACACGAGATCGGCCAGGGTCGTCGCCTCCAGCCGATCCGAGACGTAATCGCGAATCTCGGCAAGCAGGCCGATCACCTTCTCCTCCTTCTCCAACGGGGTGTGGGAGAAGAAGAACTGGCTGACCGATTCGGTCGGCGCGAGCGCCCCGTCCATCAGGCGGATGATCTGGGCCAATGTGACCTTCCCGGCCGGCTTGGCCAGGCAGTAGCCGCCCTCGGCGCCGCGCTTGGTCTTGACGTAGCCGCTGCGCTTCAGGATGAACAGGAGCTGCTCGAGGTACTTCCTGGGGATCTCGTAGGCGGCGCAGATCTCCTCCATCTTGACGAACCCGTCGGGCCCGTGCCGGGCCAGGTAGATCATGGCCAGGATCGAGTACTCGCTCTTGGTCGTCAGCCGCACTGGTCTTCCCTACTAGCTCCACGTTCCCTACCGACAAAGTCGGCAATCAGGCCAGTTCTGTCAAGCAGAAATCGCGCCCGATCAGCAAAAAAGTGGCCTCGTTCCGAGGGGGAGAACGAGGCCAGGAAAGGAGGGCTTTCGCCACTCATGGGGAAGCAAGGGAGATTGTCTGTCTATTCAGCAGCACTCGTCGAGATTCAAGTCGCCGGTCCTGGAATGCGACTTTCGCCGCGCAGTCTGACCGGTTCGCCCGTCGTGCTGTGTGTTCTCGATGTCGCCCTTTCTCTCTTCGTCCTGCCTTTTCATACGTCACCGGCCCGGAAATTGTTCCCAGAAACTGCCACTCGAAGGCTGCGCGGAACACCGCGCCGCGCTGGTCTGGGTGTAACGGGTTCCAGCGCAAGGACAACCAGTAGACAGGTGGCGGGCGCTGCCGCGGGCGGCGGCAGACCCGAACGCCCGGGAGAGGCTATCAAGGTGGTCGAACGCGTCATCATCATTGGCGGCGGCCCGACCGGATGCGGCGCGGCGCGCCGTCTGACTCAGCTTGGCCACGACAACTGGCACCTCTACGAGAAAGCGCCGGCGTTCGGCGGGCTTGCCGGCTCGATCACCGACGGCGGCGGCTTCACCTGGGACGTCGGCGGCCACGTCATCTTCAGCCACTTCGCCGAGTTCGACGCCTTCGTCGACGAAATGCTCGCCGACGAGCGGGTCGAGCACGAGCGCGAGAGCTGGATCCGCACGAAGAACGCGTGGGTGCCCTACCCGTTCCAGAACAACATCCGCTACCTGCCGCCGGACGTGCTGCTCGAATGCCTCATGGGCCTCGTTGAGGTGCACGGCGAGGCGCCCTCCACGGCCAACTTCGCCGAGTTCATCCGCACCACGTTCGGCCGTGGGATCGCCGCCCACTTCATGGAGCCGTACAACTTCAAGGTCTGGGCCACCGACCCCGAGAGCATGAGCGCCGACTGGATCGCCGAGCGCGTGAGCGTCGTCGATCTTGAGCGCGTGCTGCACAACGTCATCACCCAGCGCGACGACGTCGCCTGGGGCCCGAACAACACCTTCCGCTTCCCCCTCCACGGCGGCACGGGCGAGATCTACCGCCGCTTCGGCGCGACCATCCGGCAGCACGCGACGCTCAACGCCGAGGTGGTCGAGATCGACACCACGAAGCGCATCGTGAGATTGGCCGATGGTGCGACCGACGCGTACGACACGCTGATCTCGACGATGCCACTCAACCAGCTTGCGAACCGCCTCACGCCGAAGCGGACCGATCTGGTCGAGGCCGCCTCGCGGCTGCGTTGGAACAGCGCGCTTGTCGTCGGCCTTGGCATCGAGCGGCCGATCGACAACGGGCGCTGCTGGATGTACTTCCCCGAGGACAACTGCCCGTTCTACCGGGTCACCAACTTCTCGATCTACTCGCCCAACAACATCCCCGGCGGCGACGTAGCGCGCTGCCACTCGCTCATGTGCGAGACCGCCTTCAGCGACATCAAGCCCCGGCCCAAAGACATCGTGAAAGACACGATCGACGGCGCGATCAACGCCGGCCTGCTCACCGACGATGACCGCCGCCGCATCGTCGACACGTTCGTGATCGAAGTGCCCCAGGCGTACCCGGTCCCGACGCTGGAGCGCGACGCCGCCCTCGCCTTCCTCCAGTGCGAGCTCGCCGCGCTCGGCAGTTCCGCAGGAACTGCTTACGCGACGCGAGCGTCGCACGGCATCCTGAGCCGCGGCCGGTTCGGCGCCTGGCGCTACGAGGTCGGCAACATGGACCACTCGTTCATCCAGGGCTGGCAGGCTGTCGACGGCATCGTCGACCGCCGCCGCGAAAAAGTCCTCCTCGAGCAGCGGTAGCCGCCTACGGCACGCGCACGACCCTCCGGACACGTCCGCAAGCCTTTCTCATCAAGGCCCAAGTGCGCACCAAGGCCAGGATGTTGCGACAACATCGGAACAAGCACGCGGCTGCTCGGTCTAACGGCCAGAACGGCGACTACAACAGGAATCGGAGGAAACTCGAGATGAGGAGAACCTGTATTGCGCTCGCGCTTGCTGTGGGCCTCGTGTTCACAGTTCTCGCGGCATCAGAGGAAGGTCCATCCAAGGCTGACCGTTTCACCAGCGAGTTTGTGAGGCGGTTGAGGAACGCCGGGATCGAAGTCTCAGAAGAAGAGGAGCAGGCGCTGCGGAACGCCCATCCCGTATTCCTTCGGCTGCTGGACAGCGATTACGCATCTCGCCTGATCCTGCCAGACTTCTGGAACATTGTCCGGCAGGAGGAGCCTCAAGAGATAGAGTGGCAGGAGGCTCGGACACTGATCCTCTCCGGGAAGGTCACAGATGCTGGCACGTCGCACGCCGGGACGGTCGGCCTGCTAACAAAAGATGGGAAGAGATATCACACGAAGCCGACCGAGCCAGCTGAGTACAACCGTACCATCAAGGAAGCCGACCCCAGGGGTGTCTTCATCCGGCGCTGGATGGAGTAACGGCCCGGCTCACTTGAGAGGCACGTCGACCCGGTAGACCTCGTCGCCGTCGACAGCCACGTAGTGCAGGCTGTCGGCCGAGTCGAAGACGGCCTTTCCCCCGTTGAGGATGCGGTCATACGAATCGCACTCGCGCCCGTTGACCACGACGAGCTCGCCGCCGCCGAGCTGGGCCGTGTAGGCGAGCGTCGTGCTGTCGGAGCTGAACACGAGCGTGCGCGGGTCGATGCGGCCGTATGCCTTTCCTTCCTCGCCGTTCACGACGACGAACTGTGTGTCGGGCAGGCCCGCCACATAGGCAAGCTTCTGGCCGTCGGGACTGAAGGTGAAGACCGCGATGACGTGGTCGTAGCGTTTCCCCGCCTTACCGTCATCCAGGACGAACCATTTGCCGTCTTCAAGAGCGGCGTGGGCAAGCCGCGTGCCGTCCGGACTGTAGAAGGGCCCGCCGATGCCCCCCGTATAGGTTGTGCCTTCGACGCCGTCGGCGACGATGAACCACCCCTCGCCGAGTCCGGCCACGTAGGCCACCTTCTCGCTGTTGGCGCTGAAACTGAGGCCGCCGACCATACGGTAGTGCTTGCCCTCCTCACCGTTGACGACGAGAAACTGCTCATCGCCCACCACGGCCCCGTAGACAAGTGTCTTGCTGTCGGGACTGAACTTGAAGCCGGGAATGCCGTCGTAGCGCTTCCCTTCCACGCCGTCGACGACCATGAGCTCCTTGCCGCCATCCCTGGCGCCGTGCACGAATCGCGTGCCGTCAGGGCTGAAGCCAATGCCGGCCACGATCCCGTCGTAGGCCTTGCCCTCCTTACCATCGACGACAACGAACCACTTGTCGCCCGTCGAGGCCACATAGGCGACCCGCTTGCCGTCGTCGCTGAACATAAGGCCGCCGGCACGGTCGTAGTGCTTGTCTTCCTTGCCATCGACGACGAGGAGCCACTCGTCGCCCGTCGAGGCGATGTAGCCGACCCGCTTGCCGTCAGCGCTGAGGACGACGCCCTCGGGACCGATGCTGTCGTACTGCGGGCCCGCCTCGCCATCGACGAAGACGCACTGCGTGCCGCCGAGGTCGGCCACGCACGCGACCTTGGTTCCGTCCGCGCTGACGACGAGGCTCTCGGCAATCCAGGACGGTTCCATCTCGGCGATAAGCGTCTCCGTGGTCTCGGCTTCCTCATCGCCCCCCGACGCTGTCACGCTCAGGCAGATCAGCACGAGAGAAACACCGTAGAGAGAGGTTTTCCAAAACACCTTTGTTCTCCTCCGAAGCGAAGTCCGTGTGCCGGCAATCGCGGCAAGGAGAAGATATCCTCCTGCCGCCCCGTCACACTACTTGAGCGACACAGACCCCGTCAAGCAACCCCGCCCACTCCGGAATCGGCGGCTACGCGGTTTTTCCTGTCGAGAGGCCGTTCACCCAGGAGGTGGTGGCCGCATGCGTGCGTGCTGAACGGCCCAACGAGCGCCAGCGCCGTAGGCGCGGCAGGCGGCAGCCTGGGCCGTCAGGCCCAGGTGACGTGTCGCCCGCAACGCAAAGAGCCCCGCAGGGGCGGCAGATTCTCGTCGAGAACAGATCGCCAGCGCGCTTCTGCCAGCCCTGCCGCGCCGATGGCGCTTATCGCCCTTTGTTGTGTGTCCGACTTCCTGGGCCTGACGGCCCAGGCTACCGCCTGGCGCCGCTCCGCGGCTGGGAGGGAACACAGCGAAGCAACATCCGCCGATTCTGAGGCGGCTCCGGACCACGCCGGAGGTGCCTGTCCAGCCGGCCGCGTTCCCGGCCCTCCCTGGTGAAGCCGGGTGTTCCCCGCCCGCGATGCTTGTGCTATAGTGTATGTGCCTGTTGACACGAACCTGAGCGATCCCGCCCGGAGTTTCCCGGACTCGATCGAATGAGGTCATGCTGTTCCCATGGCAGCAATGAGACAGATAGAGGCCGCCCAGAAAGGCCAACCGACCGACGCGATGCGCGCGGCCGCCCAGCACGACGGCGTCGCCGTCGAGCAGGTCGTCGCCGGCGTGGCGAACGGCACGATCGTCGTGCCGAAGAATGCCGGCCACGACTTCCGCCGCATCATCGGCGTCGGCGCGGGCCTTTCGACGAAGACGAACGCCAACATCGGCACCTCGGCCGACGTGTGCGACCTCGACCTCGAGCTCAAGAAGATCGAGATCGCCACGAAGGCAGGCGCCGACGCGGTCATGGATCTCTCGACGGGCGGCGACCTCAAGGCGATCCGCCGCGCGCTCCTCGACGCGTGTAACGTGCCGCTCGGCACCGTGCCCATCTACCAGGCCGCCGTCGAGCTCGTCGCCCAGGGCCGCGAGATCAGCTCGATGACGCCCGACGAGCTTTTCGGGGCGATCGAGGCCCACTGCGCCGAAGGCGTCGATTTCATCACTGTGCACTGCGGCGTGACCCGCGCCAGCGTCGACGCGCTCCAGCGCGAGGGCCGCCTGCTCGACGTGGTGAGCCGCGGTGGCGCGTTCCTGACCGACTGGATCCTCACGAACGACGCCGAGAACCCGCTGTACGCGGAGTTCGACCGCCTGCTCGAGATCGCCCGCCGCTACGACGTCACCCTGAGCCTCGGCGACGGGATGCGACCTGGCTGCCTGGCCGACGCGACCGACCGCGCGCAGGTCACCGAGCTCGTCACGCTCGGCGAGCTCCAGCAGCGCGCGCTCGAGGCCGGCGTGCAGGCGATGATCGAAGGCCCGGGCCACATCCCGCTCAACGAGGTGGCCGAGAACGTCCGGCTCGAGAAGGAGCTGTGCCACGGCGCGCCGTTTTACGTGCTTGGGCCGATCGTCACCGACGTCGCACCCGGCTACGACCACATCACGTCGGCCATCGGCGGCGCGATCGCCGCGGCCGCGGGCGCCGATTTTCTGTGCTACGTCACCCCGGCCGAGCACCTGCGGCTGCCCGAGCTCGACGACGTGCGCGAGGGCGTCATCGCCGCCCGCATCGCCGCGCATGCCGGGGACGTGGCGAAGGGCATCGGCGGCGCGCGCGACTGGGACGACGAGATCGCCCGCTGGCGCAAGAAGCGCAACTGGTCGAAGCAGATCGAGCTCGCCCTCGACCCCGAGCGGGCCCGCGACTTCCACGCCGCCAGCGTCTCGCGCTTCGATGACGTGTGCACGATGTGCAGCGAGTTCTGCTCGATCCGCCTCCTCGACAAAC
>CAYUZG010000002.1:0-53288 GCA_964449605.1 uncultured Verrucomicrobiota bacterium
CCATGTCGAGCACGATGTGGGCATACCCCTCGTTCTGGAGCTGCGTGCAGAGCTCCTTGAGCGCGTCCAGCTCCTCCTGTTCACCCCGGGACAGCGCTGGGTCAACCGTAACAACGGCGACGTCTCCGCGCTTCTTAACCCCGTGCATTCGATTCCTCCTGCTCTGTGCGTCTTCCATGTCCACAAGCACAACCGTCGTCTGCGTCAGGCTCCCGGCCGGCTGCGCGAACTGCGCCCCATGGCCCCCAGCGGCGTTCCGCGGCATGCTGGAGACGGCCGAAGCACGTCGAGCAGGTGCAAGTTTGTTGCCAACTTCGAGCTGATGCCGGCGTCGAGAGCGGGCCTAGACCTTTCGAGGTCAGGCAGCCTGGCCGGGCCTCGATCACCACGCGCCGCGCTGCTTGGTATGGCGCTCGCCGAACCGACCGGCAGTTTCTGCCGACGCGCGTCGCGATCGGGTTGCGGCCGGCACCCGAAACGCCTACCATCGGCACGGACGCGGCCGGCCGACCGACACGTCGGCCAGGGCGCGACCGTGCGAACCCGAGACATGCAAGGGGCAAGCGATGAAGACGGGAAACGGCGGCAGCGAGCGAGCGGCGGCCATCGTGGCGGCAGCCGGGACCGGAGCCCGTTTCGGTGCGGCTTCGGGCGGCTCGCCGAAGCAGTTCCTCGATCTCGGCGGCGAGCCGATCCTCATCCGCTCGATCCGGGTCGTGCTCGCCTGCCGAGGGGTCGAGCTTGTCGCCTGCCCCGTGCCCGCCGACTGGCGCGCGCACGCCGAAGAGCTCGTCGCGGCCGCGAGGCTGCCGGCGCGCGTTGTCCTGCTCGATGGAGGGGCCACGCGGCAGGAATCGGTCGCGCGGTCGCTGGAGGCGCTGGCCGGCCCCGACGAGCCGGACCTCGTCGTGATCCACGATGCCGTGCGCCCGTTGGCCACGGCCGAGCTGGCCCAAGCCGCTCTCGACGCAGCCAGGCAGCACGGCGCCGCCGTCGTGGCAACACCCAGCGTCGACACCATCGCCGTCCGAAGCGGCGAGCGGATCGAGGCCGTGCTGGAGCGATCGACGCTCCTGAACATCCAGACCCCCCAGGCGTTCCGCTACCGGCTGATTTGCGAGGCCCACGCCCGCGCAGCCGCCGACGGGGTCGCGGACGCCTCGGACGACGCCACGCTCGTGCTCCGGCTTGGGCATCGCGTGGCCGTCGTGCCGGGCCCTGCCACGAACATCAAGATTACCTCATCGGTCGATCTCGAGCTCGCCCGACTCCTGTTCGCCGGCGCGACGTCGTAGGAGACCGCCGATTCCCCACGGGTCGGCACGAAACTTGATCTCTGTCGCACTGTATTCCCTTGCCTACTCGAGGTCAGGCGCCGTGGAAAAGCCTCCCGAGAGAACAGACAAGCACGTGGCCGTGGTCGACACGCCCGGCGACGAGCGCTCGGCCTGGCACGCCGCCCTGAGCGCCGCGGGCTGGACCGTGACCTGCTGCGACACGGCCGATGCCGCCACCGACCAGCTCGAACGGGCCGCGCCCGACGTGGTCGTCGCCGAGATCGGCCTTCAGCCCACGGGGGGTCTCGAACTGCTCAAGGTGATCAAGGCACGGCGGCTTCGCACGCGAGTCATCTGCACCACGCGCGAGCACGAGTTGGGCAATGTGCTCGAATGCCTGCGCGGGGGTGCAGCCGACTACTTGAGGCGCCCGTTCGAGCCATCCGAGCTCGTGCGCGCCGTCGACGACGCAGCCGCCGCCACGCCCGACGACGAGTCGATCGAGATCGACATTGGCGAGATGGGCTGGATCGAGCTGCAGATGCCGTCGTCGGTGCGCTGCATGAGGCGGCTCGATAAGTTTTTCCGGTTGCTGTACGAGTCGGAGGTCGTGCCCGACACGCTCGAAGAGATCAGCCTGTGCTTCACCGAGATCGTCAAGAACGCGATCGAGTGGGGCCACCGCTTCGACGCGAGCAAGCGTATCCTGCTCAGCCACATGCTGTTTCAGGACGAGATCGTCTTCAAGGTCCAGGACACCGGCGCCGGATTCGACATCGGCCAGATGCTCGACGAGCACGAGGACCTGATCGCCATGGAGACCGAGCGCGAAGCGGCCGGCAAACGCCCGGGCGGCCTCGGAATCACACTGGTGGCGGGGTTGATGGACTCGGTGATCTACAACGCGACGGGCAACATGATCATCATGTCGAAGAAGATCTATGACGCGGGCTGAGCAGCTTGTCCACGACGAGCCGGGGCTCGGGCGGATCATCGAGTCGATCGAGCAGATCGGGTCGCTGCCGACCATCCCCGCGGCCGCGCACCGGGCGATGGTGGTTGCCCGCAAGGAGACCTCGTCGATGCGCGAGATCGCCGAGGTGATCTCCCAGGACCAGGCGCTCGCGGCCACCGTCCTGCGGGTGGTCAACTCCGCCTACTACGGGCTGCGCCAGCGGATCGGCACGCTGCCGCTTGCGCTCACCGTGCTCGGAGTGCGCGAGATCATCAACCTCGTGCTCGGCGTCTCGCTTCTGTCGGTGTTTCCGGCCTCGTCGGACAGCGAGCTGTTCAGCCGCGAGGCGCTCTGGCGCGCGAGCGCCCAGTGCGCCTACACGGCCAAGAGGCTCGCGCACAGCGTCGGGCTCGGCCGCTTGGCCAGCGAGGCGTTTCTCGGCGGGCTCGTGCACGATATCGGCCTCATCATCCTGGACGAATACCGGCACGACGAGTTCATCGAGACGCTGCGCAGCGCGCGGCAGACAGGTCTCGAATCGATCGCCGCTGAGATGGACCGGCTCGGCACGACGCACGCGAGCATCGGGGCGTGGCTGGCCGAGAGGTGGGCGTTCCCGGAGCCGCTCGTCGAGGCGATCGCCTGCCACCATGATCCCACGAAGAGCTCGTGGCAGCCGCCGCTGACGCCCCTTGTCCACCTGGCCGAGCTGATCGTCGCGTTGCAGCAGCAGGCCGGCACTGTCGAAGAAGCCGCCGCAGCACTTGAAGCAGATCCGACGTGGGGGAGACTGCTCTCGCTCGGGCCGCCGGTGCGGCAACCACCGTCGACCATCGGCATGCTCGAGCAAGTGTGCGAGGAAATCGAGAGCGCGGCGCTCATCCTGGGCGTTGCGAGTTCCTCGCGGCGCTGAACGCAGCCACACCCGCATCATCCATACCCAGCCGGTCGAGGATCGCCCGTTTGAGCCGTTCGGCATTTGCGGGCGGCGCGGCAGCCCAGCGCTTGTCGAGGTGCGTCGGCACAAGCTCATCGACCTGCTCGACGAGCTGGACGTCGCGCACGCCCCGGATGGCCGCGCCGCGCGAGAAGAAGTTGTAGAACTCGCATTCGGGGCACGCCTGGACGATCCGTTCGAGCTCTCGCAGGTAGCTGTACAGGCTCTGGTGCGTTGGGATCGGCGCGCCGTAGCGGTCGGTCACGTGCACGATCTTGGCGAGCATCGCCACGAGGCGGTGGCGCACCTCGAGCGAGCTGAACCGATCGGCCTCGCCGAGCCAGCCACGGTTGCGCGCCAGGTTGGCCGAGTAGACCTTCCAATCGGGGAACGCGCAATCCTGGCCGACGAAAAACAGCTTGCTCACGCCGTAGCGTACGGCGAGGTCGAGCGCGACGCACGCGGCCGAGCCGCCGCTGGCCGTCACCCCTTTCGCCGCGATCAGATCCTCGACGGCCGAGACGATCGAATGGCCCGTTTGCGCGGCGACTACCTTGCGTCCCGGGAAGCGCGCGACCACCTCGCGCGCCGTCGTCGGCAGGAAGATCAGCGTGCCGCCTGGTCGCGCATCGAGCGGGAAATGCTCCGTGCTCGTCGGCTGCGGATCGACGCTCACCACGAAGTCGGGCTCGATGCCCGCGCGGCACAGTGTGTCGCAGGCAGTGTCAACCGTGATGATCCACGCTCGGTCCTGGAACTCGGCCAGGTACGGCATCGCCTCATCGAGCGACGGGCCGGCGCTCACAAGGAACACCGGCCGGCCGGCCAGCGCCGGGAGCACCTCGGCCACGCCGGGACTCGCCACGACGGCGTCGAGGTTCGCCAGCAGATTCGTCATCGAGTTGCCCCGATGGACGACCGCGGCCGAGCGCTCGAGCTGGATGACCTCGAGCGCGTTGACGATCCGCTCGTAGCCGTCGGGCACCACCGAGAGCAGCGGCGTGTGGATCAGCACGCGTGACCGCTCCGGCGGCACGTTGGCGAACACGCCCGAAAGGTAGTCGTGCAGAACAACCGCGCCCTCGTGTTCCGACCCGGCCGTCACCAGCCACACGTTCGGCCGGTGGAGCACGTCGCCGAGATCGCGCAGGTGGAAGGCCGCCGATAGGACGGCCCGGTTCAGCTCGAGGACGACGAGCTGCCCGGCGTCGCCAACGAGCTCGGCGACCGCCTCGGCGTGATACCCGAGGCCAAAACCGTAAAGCAGCACGTAGTCGCCGGCGCCGACGCCAGAGCGCTCGGCGAAGCGGCGCGCTTCCTGTCGAGGATCGTAGCGGCTGTGGAGCAACACGCCCCGGTACGAGATCGTCGGCTCGCCGGTGCGCGCCTCGTCGGTCTCGAGCTCAGGCGGCAGCTCGGCCAGGAGCAGCGGGACGAGCGCGCGCGCCCTCGGCCCGAGCGCGGCCAGGTTTGCGTCGAGATGCGACGCGGCCGGGTTCATGGCTCCGCGCCTCCGGCAGGTTCGAACGCGAGGTCATAGCAGACGAGCCGGTGGCGCCACCCATCGAGGCACCACAGCGTGGAATCGCTGCCGCGCGCGCACGCGGTCACGTGCTCAATGCCGGGCAGGTTGAAGAACGCGAACGCGTTCCCGCCGTCGAAGAGCACGGCGGTGTGTCCCACGTCGGCGACCGCCATGAACAAGCCATCGCCTACGCCGGCCACGTTCGTCGGCACGAACCGAACGCCGTGCCGGGCGATGACCGGCTCGATCGTCTCATCTCCCGGCGTGCACGCCAGCACGGCGCCGACGCCAGGATCGGCGACGAGCACGCGGCCATCCTCGGTTGTCGCAACGCCCTGCGGGTACTCGAGGCTCCCGAGCGCATACCCCTGCTCGCGGAAAAGCGTTTCGTGCGAGACGAACCGGTTCGAAAGCCCGCTCCACCACTGGAAGACGAAGCCGCGCTTGAACCCGGCCCCTTCGTAATACGCGCGGTCGTAGCCGCCGCGGCCGAGCGCGCCGAGCACGGTGCCGTCCTGTGCGAAAAGCTGGACGCGGTGGTTCGAGCGATCGGCCACAACAAGGACGCCGTCATCGCACACGGCGATGCCCCACGGCTCGTTGAACTCGCCCGGCTCCGGACCGTACCGGCCGACCATGCCAAGCACGTTCCCGGCGGCATCCAGGTGCTGCACGCGGTGGTTCCACCGGTCGGTGACCCAGAAGCCGCCCGCACCGTCCGAGACCGCGTGCGTCGGGTATCGGAACATGCCCGGCCCAGAGCCTTCCAGCCCGATGCGCCGCACGAGCGCGCCGCGATCGTCAAGCAGCGCGAGGCTGTGCTGACACTCGTCGACGACGAGCATGAGCCCGTCGTCCAGCGGGGTGACACAGCTCGGCCCAAGGAAGGTGCCGTCACCCACGTGCCAGCGCTCGGTCAGGACCGGGCGGGGAATCGGCGGCGTGCTGACGCGCGCGGTTGCCTCGATGGTAGCTGACATGCTCACTTCGCATTCACGTGCGGGTCGGCCGCCAGGACGCCCGCGCGCTCCTCGCGCTCGAGCCGCACGATGTATTCTTCCTGGACGAGGAACTCTTCGGACGAGAACAGGCTGTCGAGCCCAACGAGCTTGCGCAGCATGTCGCGGATCACGAATCCCGGTGGCGGGCAGCCCGGCACATACAGATGGCCGTCACGCTTGGCTCGTTGGCACCGGCCGACGCAGACCCACTTCTCGTCGCCGCCGTTGCGGTTCGCGAAATCATCGTTCTGCCCCAGCGAGATGTTCAGGTTCGAGAACCGGCTGCGCAGCAGGTCGAGGCTCCCGTCCTCATCCATGCGTTTGAGGGCCATCATGAGCCCGCCGAGGCAGTCGCTGCACGCGTCGCGGCATAGGATGTTCACGCCCTCATAACGGCCGCCCGCCAGCGCGTCGAACGGCGACTCGAAGTCGGTGCGCACGTCGGCGATCCGCTCGCCGACTACCTCAATGCGGCCCGGCTCGATCTCGCCGAGGCCGTGTTCCGACGCCGCCCTAATGTGTCGGATGTCGTACGGCTCGAACCCCATCACGCGCGTAGCCACGGCGTCGACCGTCGCGCGCCGCGTCCCTGCGAGCACGAGATCCATCGGTTTCGCGGTGCCGCTCTGCGGCCCAAGCCCCTCGTGTCCCATGATGCCATCGACAACGATCAAGTCCACGGGGACGTGGCGGTTCACGTCGATGATGGCGCCTTCGAGCCCGACGAGGTGCGACTTGCGCTTCGTGCGCGGCGAGATCACGCCTTTCATGTTCTTGAGGCTGATCGAGACAGTCGTGTGCACGTGCGTCTTGAGCAGCGGCACGTTGATGATCACGTCGCTCGTGAGCACCTCGCGCGCGACCTGGATGTTGCGCAGCGACTCGGGCTCGATAATATCGATCCGCTCGGTCGTGTCCTCATTCAGATCGACGAGACGCGCACCGCATCGGCGCGCCATCACGTCGTAGCCGGTCACCTGGAAAACCCGAGTGGTCGAGAGGCCCACAGTCGTGCCATCGGCCACGACAATGTCGCCTGCGCCGGCCTCGCGTGCGATGTGGACCAGTGCCTCGACGACGGCCGGGTTCGTCGTCGCGCCCGAGCGCCAGTCCTTGTCGATGCACAGGTTCGGCTTGATCAGGACTTTCGCGCCGGGCCTGACGAAGCGCCGGACGCCTCCGACGAGGCCGACGGCTTGCGCGACGGCATCTCGGATCCCGTTTGTTCTTTTGACTATGGCCACACGGTCCATTGGCTTCTCATCCGGTGCCGAGTACCGTGCCTCGGCCGCCCATACGGGCATGGTCACCATCCACCACTTCGCTGCGTACAGGGCCGTTGTCTCGTTCGACCGAGGGCCGATCGCGATGAGACGAGCTAAATCGCGCGCACCTCGACACGATCCGAAATCGATCCCACTCGCTGCCGGATCTGGTTCTGGTAGCCGAACGAGGAGATGACGACGACCTCGGGGTGTAGTGCTGAAATAACCTCGGGCGGCTCGACGAGAAGGCCGTTGATCGACCGGCCGTGCTTGCGCGGATCGCTATCGACGATCCCGGCAACGTCGAACCCGATTTCGTGGCCGACCGCGACGGCGATCTCGCCTGTCTCGGCCGCGCCATAGAAGACGACCCGCCGGAACCCCTCGTCGTAGATGACCTGAAGCTGGCGGCGGATCTCGTCCTTTGCGTGGATATACAGTCCCACAGTCTCATTGAGGTACTTGCGAAACAGCTCGGAGAGCCGCGCGTCACCCGCTTCGGTCAGGTGATAGCTCATGTTGCGGTTTGTCCGGCCTCGAACGGCGACGTGACCGGCCTTGACGAACCCCTTGATGTAGTTGTTCACCATCGCCGGAACGATGCCGGCCAGCTTGGCCAGCCGCGACTGCGTCGTGTTGGACTGCTGGTGGATGCCGTACAGCAGCACGAGCTCGCGGAACGCCGCGCTCGGCCGGAAGAACCGCAACTGCTTGTCACCAATCCTCATTGTCCCGTCGCTACCTATTCTGCCCCGTAACGCCCAATCCCTCGCTCGCGGACGACCCGGCCACAACGGCGCCTTCACGCGCCGCGATGCCCGCGGTGACCTCCCGCAGCAGGCCGATCCAGAATTCGGCTGCCTCGATGACATCGTCCACCACCGTCACAAACTGTCTCACCGCCTCCGCCTGCCCCTGGACATCGAGCCGCCCAACCATCGATGGGCTCGCGAGACGCCGATCGCGCATGATCGTCATGGCGCGCGTGAGCGCGTCGGCCAGCAGCTCGAACGCCTCCGTGTGGGACTCGAGCGCGGCGGCCTCACGTGCGTATCGCGTTTGCAGGCGCCGGATGCGCGCCGCGTCGCAGCGGCCCTTGCCGACCTCGTTGAGGATCGTCCGCAGCGTCGAGCGGCAGGCCGTCGCGTCTCGCACGACCGCTCTGAGCTCGCGCCGCATCGACTCGACCCGGCCCAGCGCGTGCTTGCCGCTCGTCGGTGTGGCGGCCGATGCGGCCGCATCGAGAACGCCGTCGATATCGACGTGCCGCACGCACGTGCGCGCGATGAATTCCTTAAGCGTCATCGGCCGCGTGCCGGCGATTCGCGCGCCGCCCTCGGTCGCGTCGATGCAGCCGTCAGGCAGGCGGGCCGCCCGATCGTGCAACAGCTCCTCGAAATGCTTGAGGAAGACGACCATCGAGGCATGGCTGTTGACCGGCCGCCCGAAGATGTCGGGCACGACGATCACGTTGCCGGTGTCGGTGCCGCCCGCCTCGACGCGGCTCATCGCCGCGCCTTTGACGTGCGACATGTCGCCCGTGTAGGCAAGGTCCTGCCCGACGAGCGCCACGGGCCGGCAGCCCATCTCGAGCGCCAGCAGAAACGCCGTGTGCGCCACCGACAGGCCCTTGTCGAAGCCGCCGCGCGCGCCCACCGTCTGCGAGAACCAGCGCGAGGCCGACTTGTTCGTGATCTCGGCGTAGAAGCGCGTGCCTTCGAACGCGTCGAGGATGGGCGGGTAGATCTCCGAGTCGACCACGAGCCGCAGCGCCATCGTGTCGATCCCGCCGAAGTAGCGCATGTTGTTCGACGAGAAGTCGATGCTCACCACCAGGTCGGGCGCCACGCCGTGGTCGAGCAGCACGTGGATCGCCGTGTCGACGGCGATGATGACCGCCCGGCCCTTGGCGTGGGCGAGCTCGCGCACGTTCTTGCCGAGCGATGGCCCGGCCGACACAACGATGGCCGGCACACCGTCGAACGCACCGAACAAGCCGTTGACGCCCGGCAGGCCCATGGCGGCCGGCACGTTGCGCGCCATGTTGCGCGCGTAGTGGCGCCAGCTCTTGTCACGCGAGTTGTTGTTCACCAGCGCGTAGGTGATGGCATCCTGGAGACGCTGGATCAGCTCGTGGTAGTACACCGGGTCAAGCGCGATCGACGGCGGGTGTTTGATGGCCTTCAGCCCGTTGCGCACAAGCGAGCACTCCTCGGCGCGGACCATCTTGAACACGTCGAGCGGCGCGAGGCCCGCGGCGAAGAAGATGTTGTGCGCCTCGATCGCCGTCGAGAAATCGACCTGCTCGAGGCAGCAGCGGAAGCGCTCGAGGTCGGGCTCGACGACGAGCATGAAGTCGCGGTCGTGGTCCCGCTTGAGGTACTCGAGCACGTGGTAGCCCAGCCCCAGGCCGAGCGCGACGACGTTCTCGGTTCTGGCCTCGTCGTACTTGGCGGCCAGCCGCCGGGCTTCCTCAACCGGGTCCTGGGCGCTGTGGAGCAGCCTGGGGCCCTGGCCAGGCACGACAACGGCCAGCGTCGGCGGCCCGCTCTTCGATTCGCGCACGACGAGCGACGGCCCGACCGAGCACGCGCTCACGCGCTCGGCCAGCTCGGGCTGGCGTCGCCGAAGCACGTCGATGTTTCGCTCGAAGATACCCACGTTGCCCGCTCCCGCGGGTGGACAGGATGGCTCAGGGCACCATGCCGATGAGTTGCTCGAGGAGTGCTCGCTCCTCGCGCAGCTTGGCGATCAACTCGTATTCGAGCAGATCGCTCAGTGCGACGAGATCGCCCTGCTCCATGGCTCGCTTGGTCTCCTGGAGGGCGGTGAGCAGATCCTCGTTGATGTTCCTGATCGTGCGGCCCTCGACCTCGACCTCTCCGGGGTCGTAGCCAAGGCACGCCTGCGTTGCCTGGAGCAGATGAATCACCTGGCGCCAATGCGTCAGGCACTCGCCGAACAGCGAGAACGCCTCCTGGCGCGCGCCGCACTGGAGCGCCGTGGCGACCTTGCCCAGCTTCTCCTCGAGGGCAGGCAGGCCGTCGCGCGTCTGCTCGAGCGCGGCGGTCAGCACCGCCGACGCGTCCTGCACCTGGAAGTCGATCACGTCGTCCGGCATCAGCTCGCGCTCGCGCTGCGACGCTTCTTGCTCCGGGCCGATCCGTTGGCCGTTCAGCACAAGGCCGACTGCGATCTCGTTTCGTTCTGACGCGGCACCCTGGACCGCGTCGATCAGCTCGCCGAGCGTGCGAACGCCGGACGAGGAGAGATCGACCTCAACACCGCCGATAGTTACCTGCATGGCTGTTCCTTTCGAGCGACACTACTCCCTGCGGCAAGCGACGATACAGATTCTGTGCCAACCACGCGCCGCCCGTTTATTCAGAGAATGAGCGGTCGGAAGGGGGGGAGAATCACCACACACTGTGCCGCTCTCCCACAGACAATCGGCAGAATCTGCCGCACGAGAGGGGACGATCAGGCAAGCAGGTCGACGCCCATGGCCAAGCTAATGGGTTCGCCCGTTGCCGAGCGAAGGGGTGGGCCTGGCACCGAGCTAGGCAATGCACCGTTGGACTGGTCCTGGTACATGCGCAAGGCGCATCTCTCAGACTCGTCAGCCCCGTCCGGCGGCGGGGCGGGCGAGGTCGTCGCCCGGGCGGGCGAGGTCGTCGCCCGGGCGGGCGAGGTCGTCGCCCGGGCGGCCTGCTCGGTGGAACGCGGCGCGATCAGGCTCAGGTCGACGAGCAGCTTCGGGCCGGGATCTTCGTCAACGGCACCGGCCTGCTTCGCGGTGCTCGTCCGGTCTTGACGAACGGGTGTGACGGGCGCCGTCGTCGGCCGACGATGAACGAGCCCGATGGGCAGGTACGATTGCGGTTGTGAGACGGCGGAAACGTCCACGGCAACTCCGACCGCGGCCCGGGCCGATCAGGCTTTCACGTCGATGCGGGGCTCGACGACGTGGAGCCGGCGCCTCATCTGCTCGGGGAGGAACTCCGATTGCGCGCGCTGTTCATGCGCAGTCGCTTCATGCGCAGTCGCTTCCTGCGCCCGGCGCGCCGAGACAAGGCGCCGCCACTCGTCGGGGCAGCGGTACATGTTCTTGGCGTATTCCCCCTGAGGCTGGACACGGATGGAAGCCATCCCCTACCTCCTCGCTGGCCGGGCCGCAGCGGGCGCCGCAGGCCCAACCGACGCTGTGCACAGCGTCGTCTATACAGCGGGATGGCGCGGCCGGTCAAGCCTCAAAATCGTGCCTCCAAAAGGGTGCAAGCCACTAGGTGATAATGCTTACGTAGTTGTCCGACGGCGAGGAGGGATGGAGCCGCTCCTGCGGTTGGCCGCCCCGGAGCGCCTGCTCACCGCCGCCTTTCTCGAGCGCCTCGATCCAGGTTTGCTTTAGCTCGGTGAGGATCCGGATCGCCTCGTCGATGTGCTCCCGCTTACGCTGCACGTTGGCTTCGACAAGGCGCTGGATGACGTAGCTGTAGAGCCGGTAGAGGCCCTGGGCGATGTCGCCGCGCGACATGTCGAGCGAGTTCCTGAGCTCGCGCACCATGTTCTGCGCGCGGATCAGCGCCGCGCACGTCTCGTTCCGGCGGCCGGGCCCGAACAGCTCGCGGGCCTTGGCGCAGCCGGCGATCGCGCTCTCGTAGAGGATAAGGACCAGTTCCATCGGCGAGGCGTTCAGGATCTTGTTCCGCAGGTACGCCTTGGCCGGTTCGTGGGTGTCAACCATCCGTTCCCTCCCGCAGGTGCCTGGTCTGTTCCTCCAGGGCTACAACAGCGCCGAGGCGCTCGTGTTGTTGGCGCTCATGCTTTGCGTCAAGATAGCGTAGATACTTGTGCTCTGCGTCTGCAGTTGCTGGAACACGGCGAACAGCTGTTCGTACTCCTTGGTCAGCTGCTCCTCGCGGCGCGCGAGGGCATCTTCCTTGCGGCTGATCTTCTTCTCGACGCTGTCGATCCGATCCTCGATGTGCTCCTTGTGCTCGGTGATGTAGCCGCTGTACTGCTTCGTGTAGTCCTGGAGGTAATCGTACACCTCGTCCGCGAAGCCGCCGTCGTCGTAGAGCCCATCGCTGTCGGTGTTATAGGCGAAGAGCTGGAACACGTCGTTCGCGCTCTCCTCGAGCGCGTCCTTCAGCTCGTCGGGATCGAACGTGATCGTCTTGGCCTTCGTGTCGTGCTCGACCACGAGGCCAACCTCCGAGAGATACGAGAGGGCGCCCGGGTTATCGACGCCGGAGTAGACGAGCGAGCGCAGCCGGCGGCGCAGCGACTTGACCTTCATGTCGCCCTTGAGCGGGGAGTTCGCATCCGTCTCCTTCGAGTAGAGCAGGTCGACGGTCTTGTTGTACTGCGTGACGAACGCCTCAACCGCCTCGACCGCCGTGTCGGTGTCCTTGGCGACGGTGATCGACGCCGTGCCACTGCCGCGCAGGGTGAACGTCGTGCCGTTGATCGTGAAGGTGTTCGAATCGCGCGTCAGCGCCTGGCCGTTGAGCGTGAACGTCGCGTCGGTGCCTTCGTGTGTGCCCGTGGCGATCTGGAGCTCGGAGAACAAGCCCGCCGTGTCGTTCGACAGCTCGATCTCCTGCCCCGATTCGGTCGAGGTCAGCGTGATCTTGTCGTCGACGCTGTCGTAGAAGGCGAGCACGCCGGCGGCCGAGGCGTTGATCTCGTTGACCAGGTCGCTCAGGCTGTCCTCGGACACGTCGACGGCGAACGTGATCCCGTTGATCGTGAAGTAGCCGTCGGTGACCGCCAGCGCCGTGTCCTCGATGTCCTTGTCATAGTCGGCGTAGTCGCCCGTCGTCTCGTCCGGGTCGGGGTTGCCGTTGCCCGAGGCGAGCTTCATCGCGTCGAAAAACCCGGTCGTGTCGTCCTCGAGGTTGATGAAGTAGTTCGGCCCGACCGTGTCCTGGGTGATCGTGACCTTGTCGCCGCTGATCGTGGCGGCGACCCCGGCGCCCGAGGCGTTGATCTTGCCGAGGATCGTCATGATCGTATCGCTGGCGGTCACCGTGATGAGCTTGGAGTTCACGTAGAACGTGCCGGACACAATCGACTTGTCGGAATCGAGGTCGACGTTGCCGCTGTCGATCCGCTCGTTGAAGTCGGCGTCGCTCCCCTCGGTGTTGATCTCCTCCCCGCTCGTGATCGACCTGTAGACGCCTTGGCCAAGGCCGAGCGCGCCGGACGATTGCGCCGTCGCGGCGGTGGCAAGGGTGATGTCCGAAAAGGTGTAGGTGGTTTCCGACGCGTTCGTGCCCGCCTCTGCGGTGACGACTTCGGCATCGGAGCTTGTGGCCGTTTTCGACAGGAAGGTCGACGCATCCCTCAGCGCGTCCAGCGCCGTCTGGAGTGCCTTGAGGCTGGTGCGGATCCCATCCCAGGCGTCGATCTGGTTCTCGTAGGTCTTCTTCTTGGTCTCGAGCGCTTGCAGGGGGCGGCTCTCGAGTGCCATGAGCTGTGCGACGAGATCTTGGATATCGTAGGTGTTGGTGACTGGCTGGAACATCGCCTGTCGTCGCTCCCGTCTGCCGCGGCGCAGTCGCACACCGCAGGCCGTCTCCGTCTAGGTATCGGCCAGAGGGCCGTTCGCTATAGCGAAAACGCGCAGCCGCGGGCAACGGGGTGCTGGCACCCCCGGCGCTGGAAGCCGGGGGCGCCAGCTATGGCATACTCAGCGTTGCGCGCCGAACCCTTAGCCTCCGAACAGGCTCAGGATCGAGTACGGCGCCGTGTTCGCCTGGGTCAGCATCGCCAAGGCCGTCTGCTGCAGAATCTGGTACTTGGTGACCGCCATCTGCTCCTGGGCGATGTCGGCATCGGCGATTGTGCTCAAGCTCGCCTGCAGGTTGACCAGCTCGGTGTCGCTGACGTCTTTCTCGAACTCGAGACGCATGATCCAGGACCCGATCTGCTCCTGGTCCTGCACGAGGCGGTTGATCGCGCCCGAGATGTTGGTCAGCGTGGTCTCGATCTTCGTCGTCACCGAGCTGCTCGACGGGCTGCCGGTCACGTCGATGTCCGCCGCCTCGACACTGAGGTTGGCCGCCGTCGGCACGGCGCTGCCGCTCAGCGACACGTTCGACAGGTTGCCGAGCGTGAACCCGCTGTAGAGGCTCGGCGAGACACCGCTGTTGAGCACGTCGACGATCTCCAGGCGCAGCTCGTTGAGCTGCATCTGGAGGCCGACTCGCTCGGCGCTGGTGACACCACCGGCCTTCGCCTGCGAAGCGAGGTCGCTCATCTGGATGAGCATGTCGACCACGTTCGACAGCTTGCTGTCGTTCGTCTGGAGCCAGTTGACGCCACGCTCCAGGTTCTCATTGAACCGCTTCTTGCCCGCGATGTCCCGTTCGAACAGGCGCTTGACGTAGTAGCCCGACGGGCTGTCGGACGCGCGATTGATCCTCAAGCCGGTGGAAATCCGCTCGGCTGCCTTCACAATCGCGTCGTTGATCTTCGAGACCGTCAGATACGCGCGGAGAGCGGCGACGTTGGTGTTGATGCGTGCAAGGTCACCCATTAGTTGATCCTCCCTGATTCTTCTCCCGGACGTCCTTGCCCGGGTGAGTTCTTCAGGCACGCACTGTATGTGGGGCCTGATCTGTTTGCGACGACTGCGCGAGCTTGCGCTCGCGTGTCAGAAGAGGTCCCGTCTTCCTTCGTCGCATCCGCCGTCGTGGGCGGTCATCCGCTCCCAAGGCCCGCTCGCTGCTGCGCTATCACGCTCCTTTCTGTGGTCGGGGTCGTGTCAGAGTTCCGCTATCATTGCTTACTCGCGTCGACTATCGGCGGGTGTCGCGTCGGCTTTAGCCCTGTTTGCGCCCCATGCCGCCAGCTATCCTAGATCTGGAGAAGGCTCCGGACCTGATCGAGGTCGAACGGCTGGCTCTCGGCCGCCCGGATGTTCTGCGACCGGATGAGCTCGTAGATCTCCTTGCGGTGCACGGGCACGCAGCGTGGAGCCTGGACGCCGATCTTGACGTGGTCACCGCGCACCTCGGTGACCACCACCTCGATGTTGCCGATCATGATGCTCTGGTTGACTCTGCGATCGAGCACTAGCATCGAGGCTCACCCCCTTCCGCGTCCCCTCTCGGGGCGCCGGCTGGTGCCGGCTGGACGAGTCGGTGGGCGGGCGAGTAGCCGCTGTTGTGCAGGATCACCTGCTTGCCGACTCGCCCGTGGGGGTTGATCACGAGCGGGCCCAACAGGTTGGCCGTGATCTCGTTCGGGTCGCCGGGTACGACGAGCATCACGTGCAGCTCCGCCTCGTCGGTCGAGCCAAGTCCGAGCTCGGCCAGGTCGGCCTGTGCGATCGTCGGCCGGTACTGCGGCGCGACCGAGGCGGGATCGGTCAAGATGAAGGCCACCTCGGGCACGTCGAGCGACTGTAGCCACCAGACCGGGCGGTCCGCGCGCCGGTCAACGATCGCGTAGCGGGTGCAGCTCTCGAAGCCGATGAGCCCCTCCGGGAAGACGATGACCTCATCCTCGGCAACGTCCAGTTGGCCAAAACGCGTTGTGTCGACCTTCATGACTTTCCCCTTCGTATCCTAAGCCGGTCTCCGACCGGCTAGATGAAATTGGCAAGCGAGAACTGAAGAATGCGCGCCGTGCTCGCCAGCGCCGCCTGGTAGATGCTCTCGGCCGTGTTGTATTCGACGATCGCTTCGGTGAGGTCGGCGTCCTCGAGTTCCGAGCGCTGCGCCTCGTACGAGAGGACGACGGCATCGAGGTTCTCACCGATCGATTCGAGATGGTTGACCCGGTTGCCGACGCCCGCGTTGACGTCGGCGACATGCAGAATCGCCTCGCGCAGCCGCTCCTCCTGCGTCTCAAGCGCCGTGAAGTCGTTATTCTCGTGCGCGGCACGCAGCTCGGTCAGGATGACGAACACGTCGTCGGTCGCTCCCTCTCCGTTCGGCTGGAACACCTTGCTGCCCGGCGTGTTGATCGTCACCGTGTCGACGTCGCTCACCAGGTAGCCCCACAGGCCGTCGATGCCGTTCGGGTTCGCCGTCACGCCCGTGACAAGCGTGCCCGCGGCGTCGTAGTCCGCCGTGAACGGCGCCGTCAGTGTCTCATCGCCGCCGAAGATGTACTTGTCCTTGAACTTGCGGTTCGCCAGCATCACCAGCTCCTCGAGGAGCTGGTTGATGTTGCCGGCGGCTTGGGCGCGCTCGGCACTTGTCGCGGAGCCGTCCGAGACCGCCTGTGAAATGCTGAGGATGTCGCTCAACAGCTCCTCGACCTGCGTGAGCGCCGAGCTGGTCATCTCGTTCCAGGCTAGGCCGCTGTCGATCGCGCGCCGATACTGCTCGCTCTCGGTGATCCGGCTCGAGTAGTGCAGGATCTGGGTCGCAGCGATCGGGTTGTCGGATGGCAGCGTGTAGTTCTTGCCCGTCGCGATCTTCTGCTGCGCAGCCTGGAGCTGCTCGAGGTCGCGCATCAGGTACATGGTCGTTGTGCCTGTCACCATCGACTGCGTGACCCGCATGGAACGGCCTCCCTTCGTTAGGCGATGCTCAGTAGCTCGTCGAGCATCCCGTCGATCGTCGTGATGTAGCGTGCTGCGGCCGTGTAGGCATGCTCGACGCTGATGAGCTGCGCGAGCTCCTCATCCAGGTTCACCCCGGAGTACGATTGCCGCTGTTGCTCGAACGCCTCGACCACGTTCTGCTGGTTCGTCAGCAGGCTCCCCTCACGCGCGCTCTCGGTGCCGAGCGTCGAGATCGTCATCTCGTGGTAGGTGTCGAAGGTGCGCGCGTCGGGATCAGTGCCGATCACGAACGTGTCGTTGCGCAAGTTGCCGATCGCGAGCGCGATCGTGTTGTCGCCCGGCGCCGTCGAGCTGGCCGTCGCCACCAGACTCGGGTTGTTTTGGATCACAGACGAGACGTCGATCGTGTCAGCATCCTCGCCGGTGAAGAACGTGTTCAGCTCCAGTGCGAGCAGCAGCCCGCTCGTATCGCCCGTGCCGTCACTCTTGACGAACGAAAACGTCGCGCCCGCCGGCGCGCCGGTGTCGAGCGCGATGCTGATCTCGCCGTAGCTCACGTTCGCGTGCAAATAGCCGTTGGCGGAAAAATCGGTGTTGATCTCGGCCCCCACCGTTCTGAGCGTCGAGACACCGGCCGTGACTGAGATTTGCTGCTCCTCGAGCAAGGTGCCATCGGCGTCGTAGACGGCGAGCCAGAAGCTGCCCGTCGAGATCTCGTCCTCGAAAGGAAGGCCCGCCGCCGAGCTGAGCACGGCATCCGGGTCGCTCACGGCCTGGCCGCTCGTCACCGTTGTGTATAGGTCCAGCCCGTTGCCCTGGCTGTGGAGCCGGTTAACCTCCTTGATGATCTGCGTCGCGAGCGCATCGACCCGGCTGATATAGCTCGGGATGGTCGTGTCGCGCGCGTCGAGCAGGCCTTTCAGCTCGCCGGCGCCCAGGTCGGCCGCGGCCCCCGTGTCGCTCCACTGGACGTCGTAGAGCCCGTCGGCGTTGACGGCGGTCTCCAGGGTCCGCACCGTGTTGCCCGAGACGAGCATTTGGCCGTTCATGAAAACGACCATCTCGCCATCGCCGAAGTCGCGCGTCGTTACCCCGGCCAGCTGGCTGAGCTGGTCGATGATCACGTCGCGCTGGTCGCGCAGATCATTCGCCATGTGCGGCTCGTTCTCCGAGGTGATGATCTGCGCGTTCAGCTCCTGGAGCTGGGCGGCCAGCGTGTTGATCTCCTCGACCGTCGTCGAGACGGCCGTGTTCATATCGATGCGCAAGCCGTGGAGCCGGTCGCGCATGTACTGGAACGTGCTGGCGAGCGACGCGCCGTTGCTCACGACGGCTTGGCGCATCGCGGGGCTTTCGGGCTCGGTCGACAGAGTCTGCCACGCGTTCCAGAACTCGGCCATCATGCCGCTCAGGCTGCGGCCCTGATCGCTCAGCTCATTGAAGACCGCCTCGAGCTGCTTGTAGGCCGCGTTCGACTTGTCGAGCGTGCCGAGCGTGCCGAGTTCGTTGCGCAGATAGACGTCGAGAAACGTGTCGCGCACGCGCTCGACGTCATCAACCTTCACCCCCGTGCCAAAGAACATGCCGGAGCCGAACTCGACCGATGGCGTGGGCGACATGATGACGCGGCGCCGCGTGTAGCCCTCGGTGTTCACGTTGGCGATGTTGTTGCCCAGCACGTGCATCGCGTACTGCTGGGCAAGCAAGCCGAGCCGCCCAACGTTGAGGCTGCTGAAGATCGTGCCCATGGCGCTCTCCTAGCCCAGGCGGTCCACCAGCGCCCGGCTCGGGGCGGGGGTCTCCGTGCTGCCCTCGGCGCTGTACGTCGGCTTGTCGACGCGCGGTTGGAGCAGCACCCACATCGTCTGGTTGATGAAGTCGATCGAGCTGCTGATGAGCTGCGCGTTGCCGGCGTTGAGCCGGTCGAGCTCCCGGACCACGGCCCGCACGCGGTCGCGTAGCGCACCGATGCGGCCCTCGGCGTCGTCGTGGCCGAGCTCGATCAGGCGGGTGAGCGTCACCTCCTGGTCGGACACGCCGAGCCGCTCGGCAAGCGTGCGGCCGATCTGGCGGCGGGTCCCCTCAAGCGCCTTCGTGCTCGAGATGAGCAGTTCCTGCGCCTCAATCGACAGCTTGAGCTCCTCGAGCTTGCCGCGGATGAGCGCCTGCTGCTCGGCCCGCGCCGACTGGATCAGCTCCTCGTAGCAGCCGATCTCGCGTTCGAGCACCGCCGAGAGCTCGTTGAGTAATTCGTTCATGGAGACACCCTCTCAGACGTTGTCTGTGTCGTCGCGTCGTCCGCCGCCTCCATGACACGAGCTGGTCCGGTGTCCGTTCCGTCCCGGGATGTGTTCTCCGCACGGGTTTTCTGCGCCAGCGCGACGGCCTCGAGCTGGCCATAGAGCATCTCGGCGATGCCCGTCGTGCCGGTCGTGGCCATCTCGCTCGCGAGCTGGTCGTCGAGCATCTCGCGGTAGATGCCCTCGGCCATGCCGCCGCCGAACAGCTTGTCCTTCGACTCGCCCTGGCGCATGACGCGAAAGAGCTGCGACATGAACACCGACTCGAAGCACTGGCACACGGCCATCAGCTTCGGGTAGCGCGAGCCGGCCGCCTGCGGGTTGCTCGCCAACTCGTCGAGCACCCCACGGTTCAGCGTCGGCGTGAACGCGATGGGCGAAGCTGGCACTGCGTTGGTCACTCGTGCGCTCCTAAAGGATCTCTAGTTGGGCCTGGATCTTGCCCGCTTCCTTGAGCGACTGAAGGATCATGATGATGTCACGCGGCGGCACGCCCATCTCGTTGAGCACCCGGACGATGTCGCCGACCTTCGCGCCGTCCTCGAGCCGCAGGCTCGCGCCCTGCTCCTCCTCGACCTTCGTGAAGAGCTTCTGGAAAAAGACGGTGACCGCGTTCGTGAACGGCGCCTCCGGCTGCGAAACCTGGGGGGCCGAGTCGACCGTCACGGTGATCGAGCCGTGCGTGATGTCGGCGGCGGCGACGGTCGCCTCGTCGCCCGCGATGATCGTGCCCGTGCGCTCGCACACGATGATGACAGCGGCGTGATCGGGCTCGAGCGTCTGCCGCTCGACGAGGGACATGAACTCGATGTGCCTGCTCGCGTCGCGGTACTGCTTCGGGATCGTGACCTTGACCGTCGCCCCGTCGATCGGATGCGCCACGCCCTTGAACTTGGCGTTGACGGCCTCGGCGAGCCGCTGGGCGTTCGTCAAGTCGGGCCGCCGCAGCGTCAGGTACAGATGACGGCCATCGGTGAACTCGCTCGGGATCTCGTCCTCGATCGTCACGCCGTTCGGCATCCGGCCCGACGCGGTGTGGCCCTTTGTCACCGTGCTGCCGCCAACGCCCCCGCGCCCGGCATAGAAGCCGCCGACCGACACCGGGCCCTGGGCCACCGCGTACGCCTCGCCGTCGATGCCGTTCAGCGTCGTCATGATAAGCGAGCCGCCCTCGACGCTGGTCGCGTCGCCGAGCGCGTGCACCGACGCGTCGACGCGCATCCCGGGCTTGGCGAACGGCGGGACGGTCGCCATGACCACGACGAGCGCGCTGTTCTTCACTTTGAGCTGCTCGCGCGGCAGCGTGAGGTTGTAGGTGCGCAAGAAATTCTCGACCGCCTGCGTGGTGAACTTCGTGCTGTTCTTGTCGCCCGTGCCCTGGAGACCGACGACGAGACCAATGCCAACAAGCTGGTTGTCGCGCACGCCGTTGAAGTCGGCGAAGTCCTTGACGCGCACTTCGATCGCCGACGCGAGCGCCGGCGCCAGCAGCGCAGCCACCACCACAGCCATGACGATGCGTTTCATCTCACGATCCTCCCACGCTCACCCGCGCCTCGGCAGGGCCGGCGCAGCTAGAAGATGTTGAAGAAGTCCATCAAGCGTTCGAGCAGGCCGCGCCTCATGACCTCCATCATTGGCCCTTCGTACGTGATCTTCGCGTCGGCGATGTAAGTCGACTCGACGGTGTTATCGGCCGAGATGTCGTCGGGCCGCACGAGGCCGGTCAGGACGATCTTGAGCGTCGAGCCGCCGATCTCGATCTCGCGCGTCGCCTCGATGAGCAGGTTGCCGTTCGGCTGCACGTCGATCACGCGCGCGGTCACCTTCGTCTCGATCTCGGCGGCGCTATCGCTCTTGCCCTCGCCGCTCGACTCGCGCTTGCTCGACCACTTGAACGCCGGCTTCTGGCCGTCTTTCACCAGGTGCTTGTCACTCGGGTAGAAGAACGTCTTGATCGACGCATCCGTGCTCGATTCTTTCTTCCGTTCGACCGATGTGTCCTGCTTCGCCGAGCTCGATTCCTTGATGATGATCGTCAGCAGGTCGCCGACGGCGCGCGCTTTGCTGTCCGTGATCAGCGAGTCTTTCTTGCGGCGCTCGAACAGGCTCGTCGCCTCGGCACGGCTCGCGAGCCCCAGCACAAACGCAGCGGCCGCAACCGTCATCAGCACTCGCGCCAGTCTCGTTTGGGCTCGTGTTCGCTTCATGGTTCGTGCTCCTTGGGCGTGCTCTTTGCCTCGTCGGCGCCTAGAGCTCGATCTGGACGAGGCTCGGCGCCACGACGCGCGCCCGGATAATCTTCTTCGAGTCCTTGTTCATCACGTCGACGCTCTCGCCGACGCACGCGTCCTTCAGGGCAATGCACTTGGTCCGGACCGTCACGGCCCCGTACCGCGCACGCAGGGTGACGTAGTCGTTGCGGCGCACGGCGAGCGGCTCGCCGACCATCACGTCCGTGAGCAGCACACCCGCGCTCACCGAGCGCATGGCCCGCTTGCCGGCGGCGTCGGCCGTGCGGGTGAAGTAGTTGCCGATGGAGTTGGTGACCTCGCGCCGCTCGAGCTTGATCTGCTCGTCCTCGATAACCTCGTCGCGCCCGATGCGTCGCTGCGTCACCACGACGGAGCGGAACAGGCGGATCTTGACCGAGACGCGCTTCGTAGCCACGTCGATGCCGTCGATGCGCACGCAGACCGAGAACGCCTGGTAGCCCGCGTAGCGCTTGTTCGAAAGCGGGACGACCGTGTAGGTCACCTCGCCGGTCGGGATGGCGAACGCGGTGGGGACTTGCACGAAGTCGCAGATGACGTCCTCGACCGACAGGCCGGTCTGCTCGAGCACGTGATCGCGAACGGCACTGCTCAGCTCCGCCGGCCCGATGCGCTGGCCGGAACGGGTCACGCTCACGTGCTCGGCACCGCCGATCGCGACGCGCTCCATGTCGAGCGGCAACGTCGCGAGCGCCGCGCGCACCTCGTCGGCCGTCACGACCTTTGTCGCGTTCACCTCGGGCGCCTCGGCGACGACGAGGTCCGAGATCATGCGCCCGAGCTCGGGCACGGCTGTCTCCACGCGGGCCACATGGCCGACCGTGATCGTGTCGCCCTTGACCTCGGCGAGGTCGTTGAGCGTCACGCTCAGCGGCGCCTGCGCCGCGGCGGCCTGAACGCCGGCCAGAACCAAGGCGGCCGCGATCGCTCCCAGGCTGAGCCGGTTCATCGTCTTCGCTCCTCGTTACCGCTTCAGGTTGTTTGCGAGCCCGAGCATCTCGTCGCTGGTCTGAATCGACTTCGAGTTCACGTCGTAGGCACGCTGGGCCGTGATCAGGTCGACCATCTCGTCGATGACGGCCACGTTCGACATCTCGAGCTCGCGCTGCTCCAGGCTGCCCCGGCCCTCGGCATTCGCGTTGCCGACGTTCGCCTCGCCGGAGGCGGGCGACTGCTTGTAGATGTTGCCGCCGATCGCGGTGAGGCCGGCCGGATTGACGAACGTGGCGACCGTGATCTGGGTCAGGTCGGTGACCGTGTCCTCGCCGGCGGCTTTGACCTGGACGGTGCCGTCCTTGGCGATCGTGATGTTCTCGAACGGCACGTTATCGGGGATCGTGACCGCGGGCTCGAGCAGGTAGCCGTCGCTGGTGACGATGCGGCGCTGGTCGTCGAGCTTGAACGCGCCGTCGCGCGTGTAGCCCATCTCGCCGTCCGGGAGCGTGATCTGGAAGAAGCCGTCGCCGGCGATCCGCACGTCGAGCGGGTTGCCCGTCGGCTTCGGCAGGCCGGGTGTAAACATCTTCTGCGTTGCCGCCGGCCGCACGCCGAGACCGATGTTGATGCCGGTCGGCACCTGGGTCGAGTCCGACGACGAGGCGCCCGCCATCCGGATCTGCTGGTAGAGCAGATCCTGGAAGTCGACGCGCGACTTCTTGAACCCGGCCGTGTTGACGTTCGCCAGGTTGTTGGCGATCGTGTCGACGTTCATCTGCTGGGCGCCCATCCCGGTGGCGGCCGTGTAGAGTGCTCGCATCATGGTTCAGGTCCTCCCTCGTTACCTCGTGGCGCCGACCGTGTTGATCGCCTGATCCAGTGTCTGGTCCTGCAGCCTGGCTATCTTCTGCGCCATCTCGTAATTGCGGTAGTTGGTGATGAGTGCCACCATCTCCTCGACGACGTTTACGTTCGACATCTCGACCGCGTGCTGCGTGATCGGGCTCGTCGAGGTCAGCTCCACCGCCTCCTCGCTCGTCGGCTCGAACAGGTTGTGGCCGACCTTGCGCAGCGGATACGGCTTGTCGAAGTCGGCCAGCGTGATCCGGCCCGACTGCACGCCGCTCACGGTGATCGTGCCGTCTTGGGCTACGAGCACGTCGCTGCCCTCCGCGGTGTTGATCACGACCGGCGCGTTGCCGTCGCCGAGCACCGGGTAGCCGTCGGCGGTCACGAGCTGCCCGGTCGAGTCGAGCTGGAACGACCCGTCGCGCGTGTACCGCACCCCGGCCGGGGTGCGCACCTTGAAGAACCCGTCGCCGTTGATGGCGAGGTCGAACTTGCCGCCGTTGAGCCTGAACGCCCCCTGCGTGTAGACCGTGATCGCCTCGTCGCGCAGCCGGCCCAGCGGGGACTGGACGAGGCTCTCCTCGCCGCCCACCGGCTGCGTGACGCGCGCGAAGAGCACGTCGAACGGCTCGACGTAGACGCTCTCCTTCTTGAAGCCGGGAGTGGCGACGTTCGCGAGGTTGTTGGCGATGATGTCGTTGCGCTCCGCATAGACGCGCATTGCACCACCGGCCGCATAGAATCCGGAAATCATCCTTGACCTCCGAGTCGTGTAGTTGTCACGAACTCCGGTGCACCGCCCCCCAGTTGAGCAACGGGGGTGCCACGACAGAAGCTTTCGGCGGAGTGCGGTCGTAACAGCCTCGTAAGACGTGTGTTCGAACCTTCAACCCGCGTGCGAGCCGCACGCCTACCCCGGGTCGTGGCACTATTGTTGCCGGGTCACCGGGCGTTTGTTGCCGGACAAGAAAACGGCCCGGGTTGAGACGCCCGGGCCGGTGCGTGGCAACTTGTCAGGC
The DNA here is from genome assembly GCA_964449605.1 of uncultured Verrucomicrobiota bacterium. Lineage (GTDB taxonomy): Bacteria > Auribacterota > JABMQX01 > JAFGEW01 > JAFGEW01 > CAYUZG01. The sequence continues at coordinate 23,861 of CAYUZG010000002.1, forward strand.
GGCGGCGTTACCCGCCCGTGCCGCCGAGCAGGGCCAGGAGCGAGGCCGGCGCGATGTTTGCCTGCGTGAGCATCGCGAGCGCCGTCTGCTGCAGGATCTGCAGCTTGGTCAGCTCGAGCTGCTCGAACGCGAGGTCGGCGTCCTCGATCGTGCTCAGGTTGGCGCGGGTGGTCACCTCGTTGAGGGCCGCTTGCTCGGCCTGGAACTCGAGCCGGTGGATCCAGGTGCCGATCACCTCTTCGTGCTTGAGGATCTCGGACAGCGCGTCGCTGATCGCCGTGATCGAGGCCTTGATGTTGTCGCGGGTGGCCTGGAGCGTTGTGTCGCCGGTGAGCACGAGGCTGTCGAGCCCGAGCGAGGAGAGCGTCGGGATGCTGCCGGTGAGCGCGACGTTCTCGAGCTCGCCGAGCGTGAAGCCGGTGTAGAGGATGGGGCTCACACCGCTCTCGAGGATGTTCTGGATCTCCTCGATGAACCCGTTCAGGCCGATCTGCAGCCCGATGCGCTCGGCCGAGGTCACCCCGCCGCTGTCGGCCTGGTAGGCGATGTCGGACATCTCGGTCAGCAGGTCGACGATCTGCGAGAGGCGGCTGTCGTTGGTCTGCAGCCAGTTGGTGCCGCGCTCGATGTTGTGCGCCTGGTTCTGGTACTTCGAGATGTCGAGCCGCATCGTGCGGGCGATGTACCAGCCGCTCGGCGAGTCGGCGGCGCTGTTGAGCACGCGTCCCGTCGAGAGCCGTTCCGAGGACTGGAGAATCAGCTGGTTGAGGTCGGACAAGGTCTTGTACGCGCGCAGCGCAGTGATGTTGGTGCGAACTCGTGCTAGATCACTCATGGCTCACGCCTCCTTGGCCTCTGGCTGCTCGATCTCTCGCCTGTCTGGCCAGTTGCCTCCTTGGCTCTGTTTTCTCGTGCAGCGCACTGTTCGTGCCTCCGGCACGCGGGCCGGGCCCTACGTGCCGATCATGCTCAAGATCGATCCTGGGAACGTGTTGCTCTGGGCCAGCATGGCGAGCGCCGTCTGCTGCAGGATCTGCAGCTTGGTCAGCTCGACCTGTTCGGCCGCCAGGTCGGCGTCCTGAATCGTGCTGAGGCTCGCCCGCTGATTCACCTCGTCGATGGCCGCCTCGGCCTGCTGGAACTCGAGGCGGTGGATCCACGAGCCGATATTCTCCTCGTCCTTGAGGATGCGCGTCATCGCCGCCTCGATCGCGGCGAGCGCTGCGGTTGCGTTCTGGATCGTGGTCGGGTCCGCCGAGCTCCCCGTCAGCGTCAAGCTCGTGATGCCGAGATCGCTCGTCGTCGGCACGCTCGAGCCGCTCAGTGAAACGGTGTCGAGGTTGCCGAGGCTGAAACCGGAGTAGAGAGCCGTGTCCACACCGCTCTGGAGAATCGTGTCGATCTCCTCGACGAAACCGTCCAGATCGATCTGGAGCGCGACGCGCTCGTTCGACGTGATGCCGCCGGTGGCCGCCTGCGACGAGACCGCGTACATCTCCTCGAGCAGGTCGAGCACCTGCGACAGGCGCGAATCGTTCGTCTGAAGCCAGGTGATCCCGCGCTCGAGGTTCGCCTGCATCTCCTTGAGGCGCAAGATGTCGAGCTGCGTGGTCCGGGCGATGAAGTAGCCGCTCGGCGAGTCCGATGCCCGGTTGATCCGCTTGCCGCTCGATATGCGCTCGGCGACCGTCAGGATCCGCTTATTAATGTCGCTCAGAATGTGATAGGCCCGCAGCGACTGGATGTTCGTGCGGACTTTGAACAAGCTCGACATGACGCGCTCGGAGCCTCCGCTGCCGTCCACGCCCACCTGCACTGTGTGGGCTTTGCGCCGCGTCCGGACTGAGCAATGGGTGTGCCAGCAAGCGGGTGGCAAGGGATGCCGAGTGTGTAACTGCTTCGTGTAGCGGGTGTTATTGGTGTTGCTGTTTATGCACGGCCCGCGGTCTCACCCTGCGCATACGTGGAAGCTTCTGCCGATGGGTCGGCCCGCCGCGACCTTCTTTCCCTGCGCGCGGTGGCGCGCATACGACCGGTTTGGCCGCTTCGGCGACACAGGCGGGGTGTCCGGCATCAACTCGGGGGGTTCGGAAGAGAAAACGGCGGCACGGGATCGGGTCCCGTGCCGCCATCAGTTATCGTCTTCCTTGGAAGAAGGGCAGGCTGCTATTCATCGAGCATCCTGCGGGCGATCTCGTCGGCCACCTCGGAACCGTCATATTCGCCGGCGGCGAGCTTGCGCTTTGCCTCGGCCACCTTGTCGGGCCGGGCATCTGGCAACTCATTGACGATCCGGACGTAGCGAGCGATCTTGGCCTTCTCCTGAGCTTCGTCGGAGATGGCGAGCGAGTCGCTGCCGGCCGCTGTGTCGGCTTTGGCGGCGTTCGGCGACGCCTTGCTCTCGGGCTTCTGCCCCTTCACCGACTTGAGGTGCTCGGTGAGCTGGACAGAGTCGCTGACCTTCTCGACATCCATGCTATCCCCCTAATGCAAGAACAGTGCCTACTTGCCACCCTGTACATCGGCACTTTCTGCCGGTTGCTTTACTTGATTCTCCGACCGAACTTCTCCCGGACGGCCCTCTCCGGCTCGGAGCACGCCAAGCACGTAGGCCGACACCTGGTTGAACTCGGCCACGATCGCCTCCATGAGCGCCTCGATCTCGCCCGGCTCGATTCGGAGCATCTCGTAGGTCGGCTGCGGGATCGCAGCGACGCGGTCGTCGCCGCTCGAGCCGAGGCTCATCGCCTTGGCGAGCGTGTCGGCCGCGCCCACAATGCGGGTTTCCAGCGCATGGCGCTCGGTGAGGTCCGGCTCGTGATGGTACGCCATGGCGTCCACCACGAGGTCGGGCAACTCCCAGCGCAGGGCGATTTGCTCGCCGAGCCGGCAGTGGGTGAAGCCGATCGTGGCCCGTTCGGCCTCATAGAGCGAGGTGCGAAACCGCCACGCCCGGTCGAGCGCCCGGCCAAGCTGGTCGGCCATGTACTGCGCCATGAGCAGGCGGCCGATGTCGTGCAGCAAGCCGGCGACGAAGACGGCCTCCTCGTGGCGGTGGCGCACGCGGCGCGCCAGGATGCGCGCCCCGGCGGCGACGGCGACCGAATGCTGCCAGAACGCGGTGAAGTCGAGCGGGCCGGCGCCTTCGGTGGGCTCCTTGAGCGCGCGGCGAGCGTGGCCCAGGATCTGGTGGGAGATCGTGTCGAACCCGAGCAGCAGCACGGCCTGCGAGACGGTGCCGATCTGGTGCCGCAGCCCATACATGGCCGAGTTGACGAGCCGGAGCACCTGGGCCGTGAGAGACGGATCCTCGGAGATCGCCTCGCTCAGCTCCTGCGCCGAGACGTCCGCGTTCTGCATCATGCGCACAAGGCGCGCGTGCACGGGCGACATCACCGGCGCCTGGTCGATTCGCTCCAGAACCTGCTCGATCTGCATCTACTTACCCGACAAGAGCCATTCGTGGTTCGGGTCGGTCCTCGGATAGAGCTTGCGGCCGCGGCCTGCCAGGAACCATAGGTAGTACAACCGGTATCCGGGACCCGCGACGACGGGGTGGTATCCCTCGGGGATAGCGACCGCGTCGCCGTCCTGTATCGTGTAGGCCACGTCGAACGTTGCGCCGTCATAAAGCCGCTGCATGCCGAAGCCCTGGCTCGGGTCCACCTTGAAGTAGTAGATCTCCTCCATGTCCGCCTCGTGCGGCGGCTCGTGCGCGTCGTGCTTGTGCGGCGGCGCGCTCGACCAGTTGCCGGGCGGGTTCATCGTCTCGCCGAGCACCAAGTATCGCGCATCCACGTTCTCGTAGAAGATGTCGTCGACCGTCCGGCTCCAGTTGTCCCGGCCGACGGCCTTCTGGCGCACGCCCGACGGCTCGACCAGGGCCGGCGCGCCCGGTGTGTCTGCCTCGTCAACCCGGCACCAGCACAGGGCCGCCTGGACGTCGCTCAGCGCCGCTACCTTGAAGCCGCACCGGGGCGGCAGGTAGACGGCGTGCGCCTTGCCGGAGAACACGTTCTGCCTCGCGCCGACCTCGGCAAAGGCGGTCTTACCGGCCTCGACGCGGCAACGGCCTCCGAGCACAACAAGGCCTGCCTCTCTGTCACCTGTTTCGGCAGCATAATCTGTGCCTTCCGCCAGGCTGAGCAGCCCCAGACTGAGGCGTTTCAGGCCGGCGAATCCCGGCGGGACGACCTCTATGTACCCCTGCTTCAACGGCTTACGAACGTGAAAGCGCGGGCTCATCTCTTGCTGCATCGACACGCCTCCAATCAACTGAATGTGCGTGGCCGCACCCAGGGTTCCCGCTGGCCGGCGCTCGCGCTAGCTGGCGCCCGCCAGCCCCTCGGCCAGGGCGTCGAGGTGCCTGCGGAAGTGCTTCTCGAGCGCGGCGTAGTAGTCCTCTTCGTGCGCTGCCAGGACCGCGCAGAGCCGGGCGCGGAAGTCGTGCTCCGGGCCCGACGTGAGCACCGACCCAAACGCGACGTGCAGCACCTGGCGCCACCCATCGTCGTCAAGGAGCGACTCGTACTGGTCGGGCGCGATCGCTGCCGGCTTGGGCATCCGGGTCGGGTCGGCCGAGACATGGTAGGTGCGCTTGTCCTCGGCATAGCGGCCGTGGGAGAACTCCAGGATCTCGCCGAATAGGCCGGCATCGCGCCGCGCAAGGACCCGCAACGCCTCAAGATACGTCGTGCCCGCCGTCTTGACGTGGAGCTTGTCGCCGGCGTGCTTCGTCATGATCGGGTAGACGCTGAACTTGTCGCTGCCCGAGTGGATGCTCAGCCGATAGGCGTTGAACGTGTCTCGGATTGCCGCGTGGATCGCGAAGTCGCGCTCGAACGCGGCGAGGTCGCCCCTGTAGTCGATGCCCTTCTCGAACGCGCCCGGGAAGCGGAGCGCCAGGCTGTCGACGCGCATCTCGAGGCGGCGGAACTCGGAGGCAATGAACAGGTGCTCGAGCGGCGAGGTCGGCCAGTCGGTCTCGTCGAAGGAAACCTCCAGGTCGAAGCGGTCGCTGCGCTTCTCATCGAGCAGCGCCGCGAGCCCGGCGCACCGCGCGATGCCGGCCGAGTACTTGACGGCGCAGCGAACGATGCTCTCCTCGTCGAACGCCAGCTTCGCCGTATGCTGGCCGTGGCGATCGGTGACCGTCTCGCTCGAGCCTGTGTACTCGGCGAGCAGCTCTTCGGGCGAGGACCGGAGCGCCTCCCACGGCAGCGCCCGGAACGCCGCGCGCAGCGCCTCGTCGCTCAGCGTCTCCGGGTCTGTGATCACGTCGGACGGATCGAGCGTGAACATCGTGTACGGGAACGGCGAGACGCGCTCGATATCGTCGCGGGTCTTCAGATGGTCGGCGTCGGCGCCCCACAGGCCGGAGTAGCCCTCCTCGAGGATGCCCCAGACGGCGGTCGCCATCACGTCTTCCGGCGTGCGCGCCGTCCTGTCCATCTCGCGGATCGACTGCTGCGCGAACAGCGGGAAGTAGGCCGAGCCGGCAAGCGCGCGCACGTGGCCGGGCGTCGAGAGGCCGATGCGGTCGCCCGCGCCGAAACCGGCCTGGCCCGGGTTGGCCGACGGCCGGAGATGCGCAACCTCGCGCTGGAGGTAAGTAGCGTTCGCGTTCGAGCACGGACATATATGAAGCGTCAGGCTGCCGTCGCCGGCGCCGACGGTCTGGGTCACCTCGGGAGGGAGCCCGGAAACCGACCCGACCTGCGCGGCGACGACGAGCACCTTCTCCGACCCGTCGCGTACCAGAAAAAGCAGGCGCCCCGACTGGAGCAACGGCGAGCGGCTGTACAGGAGGAGGCCGGCGGCCGCGCACCGCTCGGCGATCGCCGATACCTTTGCCTGAGCTGCCTCGTCCCCTTCCCGTCCGAGGAAGTCGAGAAGCTCCTCGGAGCATCGAGCGAGCGCGTCCGTTCCTTCTCTGTTCTCAGACACGAGAGGAGTCCTTCCCTTAGCTTCCGACAATACGCCCGGCCGAGAGTCTATACACCGGCGAACGCACTGAACCCGCCGTCGACCGGGATGACCGCTCCGGTGACGAACGCCGCCGAGTCGGACGCGAGCCAGATGGCCACACCGACCAGGTCTTCGGGCTTGCCGAACACGCCCTGGGGCGTCGCGCCGATGATCGTCTTGCCCCGGTCCGTGAGAACCTCCTTGCCGCCCTTCTCGGCGAACAGGAGGAAGTGGTTCTGCGCAGTGTCGAAGAACCCCGGCGCGATCGCGTTGATGCGGATCTTCGGCGAGGCGTTCTGGGCCATGTCGACGGCCAACCACTGCGTGAAGTTGATGACGGCGGCCTTCGCAGCCGAATAGGCCGGGATCCGGGTGAGCGGCGTCATGCCTGCCATCGAGGCGATGTTGACGATGCAGCCCGCGCCCTGCTCGGCCATCGCCTTGCCAAACACCTGGCTGCACAGGACGGTTCCCATCAGGTTCAGATCGAAGACGCGCCGGAAGGCGTCCTCGGGCAGATCGGCGAACGTGACGCCCTCGGCCGGGTTCGTCGTCGCCTTCGGGTGGTTGCCGCCGGCGCCGTTGACGAGGATGTCGACGCGGCCCGCGCGCTCGACGATCTCCCCGAGAGCCGCCTCGATGCTGGCCCGGTCGAGGACGTCGCAGCGCAGCGGCGTGATGTTCTCGCTGCCGGCCTCAGCGCGGAGCCGTTCGGCCTGCTGGCGCGTTCGCTCTTCATCGATATCAAGCAGGAACACGCTGGCGCCGGCCCGGGCGTACCCGGCAGCGATCGCGCCGCACAGCACGCCTCCGCCACCCGTCAGGGCGGCCGCTTTGCCCGCCAGCGAAAACGTATCGGTACCGCGTTTCGGCATCATCGCGCCTCGTCTCTCTCTGTCCGTGTGTTGCCGCGTCAGGGGTCCCCGTGGCTGCTCCCTTTATACCACAAAGCACGGCATTGTCGCATGGGGTGACGCGAGCACCGGAGAAAGGGGTAGGACCTGCCCAGCGCAGGGCTGGGGCCGTCAGACGTCGTCCCAGCGAATGGGGGCCATACGCGGGATGGCGCGTTTGGCGGTGCGGCCGAGGACTTCCCCGAGGGACTTCGGCGCGATCCCCTTGGCGGGCTTGAGGATGCGGATCGCCTCCTCGGTCAGCGCCTCGCCCGCCGCGATGTCGCGCGCGGCAAAGAGGCCGCGCCGGCTGTCGACGAGGATCGAGCGTTCCGAGGCGGTCGGCGCTTTCTCCGCCGTGCCGCGGGCCTGCTCGACCCGGCGCACGGCGCTGACGAGGCGGGCAAGCTCGGCGGGATCGAGCGAGAGCTGCTGGTCCGGGCCGGGCATCTCTTTGTCGAGGGTGAAATGCTTCTCGACGATGCAGGCGCCCATCGCGACGGCGGCGATCGCGACCTCGACGCCGAGCGTGTGGTCCGAGAAGCCGACGGGCACATCGAAGGCGTCGCGGAGCGTCGCCATCGCGTTCAGGTTCACCTCGTCGTCCGCAGGCGGGTAGACGCTCGTGCACTGGAGCAGGATGATGTCGTCGTTGCCCGCGTCGCGGCAGCACGCGACCGCCTCGCCGACCTCGTCGATGGTCGACAGGCCCGTCGAGATGATGACCGGCAAGCCGGTCGCAGCCGCGCAGCGGATCAGCGGCAGGTGCGTCACGTCGCTGGAGGAGATCTTGAACGCCGGGGTGCCGAGCGACTGCAGGGGACCGACCATCCCGAGGTCGAATACCGAGGTGAAGAGCGTCATGCCCACGTCGCGGGCCGCGGCGAAGAGCCGCCCGTGCGCCTCGGGCGACAGCTCGAGGCTCTTGTACATCTCGTACGACGACTTCGTGCCGCCGGTGACGCCCTCGACCGCTTTCGTCTCGACGAGCTCGGTATCGCACATCTCGGCGGCCTGGAACGACTGGAACTTGATCGCGTCGGCGCCGGCCAGACGGGCCACCTCGATCATGCGAACGGCCGTGGCCAGGTCACCGTTGTGATTCACGCCGGCTTCGGCGACGAGGTAGGTCGGCTCGTCTGGCCCGATCGTGCGTCCGGCGATCGTCACGGCATGCACGGCGCAGTCTCCTGCCACGTCAGCGTCCTGGTTGGGGAACGAGCTTGATCGCGGGGATCTCGTCGAGATCGCACATCAGGACGTGCTGGGCTCCGCGGGTTCTTCGGGCGTGCCGGGCTTGTCCGCGTCGGCCGACTGCCCCTCCGGCTCGTCAGGCTGTGCGTCGGCCTCATCGTCGGAGGCGGCGGTCTCGGCGGGCGCGAATAGCTCGTCAAGGGCCGATGTATCAACAGGCTTCTTCGCCGGTTTCTTCTGAGCCTTGGCGAGCACGTCGTCGAGCGACGGCGCCTGTTCCTTCCGCTTGGCTTCCTCTTCCTCCTTGGTGAGCGCATTCGCCATGAGCGCGTCGAGCTTGTCGTTCTCAGGTGGCGTGTGCACCACGGGTTTAGGCACGACTCGTGGCGGGGGCGGGGGCGCGACCGGTTCCACAGCCGCCGTCTCTTCCTCGACGGGTGGCTCGGCAACCGGCGGCTCCGTTTCCTCGGCGGCCGGGGCCTCTTCGAGCTCGTCCGTCTCGGCAAGTCCGCTCGTCTCGGCCAGTTCGCTGCTGGTCGCCGGCTTCTGGAACACGTCCTTATTGAGGCCGACCCACTCGGGGTTCTTCTTGAGCAGCTCGACGGTCCTGCCCAGCGAGACGATGCGGTCCGGACGGTGGAGACGCCGGTAGATCCGGCGCACGAGCTTCATGTCGTCCTTGGTGTCGACGGTGAGCCGGACCCCCTCGGGCATCCGGAAGCGTTCCTCGGCCTTGACGGTGACGATCTTGAACTCGTCCGGGTGCTCCATGATGTAGGGGTTGACGTGCTCGCGCTGATGCGGCTGCGTGGCGAGTGCGTCCTGCTTGCGGAGCGCCTCGAGTGTGACCGCTTCGACGCCGGTGCCCAGGATGCAGCCCTCGACGTAGCAGTAGTCGGCCTTCTCCTCGCGCAGCTTTTCGACGCAGGCGTCAATGAAGCTCGGCTCGAACAGCGGGTTGTCCCCCGTGATGCGGACCACGTGCGTGGCGTCGACGAGGTTGGCGGCCGCGACGTACCGTTTCAGCACGTCGTGCTCGGAGCCGGCGAACCCGACGACCTGCCACTCGCGTGCCCGTTTGAGCAGGATGCGGTCGTCGGCGCTCGTGGTCGTTGCGATGACAATGGCATCGACCCGGTGCGCGTACCGCGTGCGCTCGACGATGTGGTACAGCATCGCGATGCCGGCAATGTCGTCGAGCACCTTGCTGGGATAGCGGGTGCTCCCCATGCGTGCTTGGATGATGGCGGCGGTTTTCACGGGGGGATTCCGTCCTGTGTTACGGGCACGCTAGTAGGCCCGGCAGTATACGTCCACGCACTCGGCGCAGCCCGGCAGCTCGTCGGCCCGGCCCGCCAGGTGCATCGCCCGCATGTGCTCGATCCGTTCGCCGGTCCAGATCGACGCGAGCGACTCCTCGTACACGTTGCCGACCGCCGCGCGCGCGTCGATGTCCACGCAGCACGGCACCACGTCGCCCGAGCAGAGCACAATCAACTGCTGCCACAGGTGGCGACATGGCACGCGCGCTATCGCCGCGCCGCGCGCGTGGTCAAACATCTCGTTGCCTTCGCCGTACGAGGCGATCTCGCCGACGCTCACATGATCGGCAACGCTGCTCCACTCGGCCCGGAACGCCTCGACCTCGCTGTCCGTGACGCCCGGCGCTCGGAGTGCGTGTATCCGGAGAAACGGTTTCGCGACGCCGTAGGCCTTCCGCAACTGTGCGAACCGAAGGATGTTGTCCCGGACCCGATCGTAGTACTTGCCTACCCCGCGGAGCAGCGCGTACGCATCCCGCGTGACGCCATCGAAGGACACGACGAGCGTATCAAGCCGCACCTCGATGAGCGCGCGCGATGCGGTTTCGTCGAGAAGGACCCCGTTCGTCGTCAGGTTGACAACAGGGACACCACGGGTCTTGGCCGCGTGGATCATCTCCGGGAGCCGCTCGTTCATGAGCGGCTCGCCGTGTTGATGCATCGAGAGATGGTATAGACCACCCTCGGCCGCTTCGTCAATCACCTTTTCGAACAGCTCGAAGGGCATGTCGGCCTTCGGCCGGCTCATCCGGTCGCGCGGGCACATCAAGCAGTTCAGCATGCAGCGGCTTGACGACTCGAGCATGATCTTGAGCGGGAAGTGCCGGACCACCTTGAGGTTGTAGCACGCCTCCATCGCGGCCAGGTATTCCTCGCGGGTTCGGATCGGCCGGTCGGCCAGATCGACAAACTCCGCCCCGGGAATCTGCTCGTCGTAGAAGTAGCGCTTGCGCATCTCGCCCTGCTCCTGCCTGCGGTGTGCGCGGCTACTTGAGCGCGCCCTGCCGGCGCAGCTCAAAGATTGCCTCGCGCACGTTGTCAACTTGCCCCTGCTTCTCGGCTGTGTAGTCCGGGTAGTCCTCGTCGCGCTGGAAGTGGACCGACAGCCGGTTGAATATCACCAGGCATTGCTTGCCCAGCACGTCGCGGACCGTCATCGCCATCGACGGGTCCCAGCCACCGAGCGACTGGCCGAAGTCGGTCAGGTGCGGCATGATGCGCCGCCACCACGACTCGGTCGTCATCTCGAAGCCGGGCACGATGTAGCTGAGGAACCCGACGTATGGGCCCGCGACGATCGGCGTGAGGTTTTCGCGCCGGCGGCTGACCCACTCGAGGCCGCTGAAGTAGTCGTCGAGGCCCTGCCGCTTGAAGCCGACGACGATGCCACCCGCCTGCTCGAAGCGGTCCCAGTAGTCGCATGGGCCCATCCAGTCATCGGGCAGCAGCTCGTCGTCGTCGTTCTTCGCGATGAAATCGAAGCCCTGACCGAAGACGCAATGCTCGAGCAGGTACTGAGTCGCCCTTGTCACGCCGATGTTCTCGTCGCCGAGCACGACGGTGAGCTTCTCGTGTTTGGCGGCGGCCTTGCGCAGGTAGTCGGGCGTCGAATCACTGCTCGCGTTGTCGTAGACGAACAGGTGCAGGTCGTGCTCCGCGTCGTCGAGCTGCTCGAGGAGCGGTGTCAGCGTCCGCTCAGTGTACGGCCGACGATTGTACGAGACGATGCACAGCGCGATCCGATGCATGCTGCTTCTCCATCAGTGAGTGTTCGAGCTGATCCTCAAAGGCGTGCACGATGGCGTCCCACGAGCGCTGCCGGCTCCGCTCGACGCGTGCTTGCCGGCTCGCGTGGTCGTCCTGGCCGAGGGCGACGTCGATGGCGGCGACAAACTCGTCGGTGTCGTGCGCGAGCGCCACGTAGCGGTCGAGCTGGACAAGGTCCTCGAGCGGCGTGGCCACGACTGGCTTGCCGGCACTCAGGTACTCGAAGACCTTCGTCGGGTTCGCCGACGCCGTGAACGCGTTCCGCTTGTAGGCGAGCACGCAGACGTCCATCGCCCGCACGTACGCCGGCAGCGCCTCGTACGGGCGCGCGCCCAGGAAACGGGCGTGCTGCTGCAGCCGCGGGTACTTGGCGAGATCGACGTCCGACATCACCGGGCCGACAAAGACAAACGACCACTCGGGCCGCTGCGCCGCGACGGCCTCGAGTATGTCGAGGTCGTCCTTGGTGGCATTGATCGAGCCGACCGAGCCGATCACGGGCCAGGTGAGCCCGCGCATCTCGTCGGGCAGCTCGCCCGGCCGGCCCGCCGGCGCGAAGTGCTCGACATCGACGCCGGAGGGCAGGAGCGTGGTCCGGGCATTGAGCCGTCCGAGCCGGGTGAACAGCCCACGGCTCGTGGCGAAGACCAGGTCGGCCCGCCGCACCAACTGCTCCTCCTGCTGCCGCAGGAAGCTCGACGGCAGTTTCGGGATCGAAGCCCAGTCGTCGTTGCAGTCGTAGACGACAACGCGCTCTGACAATGAACCGGCAATTTGTGCTGCAAAAGGCGTGCCGACCACGGTGATCACGTCGCGGAAGTTGTTGCGGCGCATCACACGCCGGATCCGGCGGCGCACAAGCGTCTCGTTAAGCCTGCGGACCGCGTGGCTCCATCGGAGACCGGGCAGCACGATCGGCTCGAGCACGAGCACGCCTTCCTCGCGCCTGAGCCGGCCCCAGCGCCAGGGCCGGCGCCATTTGCGCGCCCGCGTCGGCTCGACGTACAGCACCCGGTGCCGGCGCGCGAGCCGGGTCGTCAGGTGCTGAGGTCGGAACCGGACGAAGCCCCGGAAGTCGTAGCCCGACAGGTAGACGATGTCCATGTTCCCTCGCCGTCTGCGGTGTACATCGTACAGGTGCGACACGCCGCGGGCGGGCGGCCCGCGGCAAGCTCGTCACGGAATCTGCGATAGGCGTCGCTGTTCCAGATCGTCTCGAACGGCTGCTCGAGCACGTTGCCGAAGTTGATCGCGCGCGGATCGGGCCGTTGGCAGCACGGCGTGACGAAGCCCTGCCACGTGACGTACACGCCGCCGCGATGCCACGGGCAGTTGGCGTACCCCGCCGTCGGCCCAAACACGCCGGCCGCCAGGTTCCACCGCCGCGACAGCGCGTTGACCTCGGCCTGCATCATCTCGATCTCACTCGCCGTGAGGCCACGGGGATTGCTCGGCGACGGCTGCTCGCGCCCGCCGACGTCCCAGAACTGCACCACGTTCAGGTTGAGCCGGTCGAGGCCGAGGCGACTCACCAGCTCGAACAGCGCGCTGAGCGCGGCGCGGTCGGCGCTCGCCACAACGGCGTTGGCGCTCAGCTCGAGCAAGTGGCCTCGGCGGTTGCGCGCCTCGACGAGCACGCGGACCCGCTCGACGACGTCGTCGAGCCGGGCCCCGCCGCGGATGGCCGCGAACTGCTCGGCATCGGCGCTATCGAGCGACAGCTCGAGCCGGTCGGCCACCGAGGCGAGCGCCTCGGCGTTCTGCGCGTTGATCTTCGTCACGTTCAGGGCCGAGTACGCGCGGATCCCACGGGCCCGCAGCGCCCGCATCATGTCGAGGAAGTCCGGGTTGAGCATCGGCTCGCCGAGCCCCTGGAGCTTGACGGCGCGCAGCCCGTCGAGCTCGTCGAGGATGTGCGCGAACTGGCCGAGCGTCATGTGCCCCACGGTGTCGAGCCGGTCGCGCTCGCACATGGCGCAGCGCAGGTTGCAGACCGTCGTCGGCTCGATCTGCGCAAACGGCACGCTCATAGGCGGGCCTCCACGAGCTCGAGCATCTCGCCGGCCACGCTCTCCCACGAGCGCTCGGCGGCCAGCCGCTGGTTCTCGTCGAGCGGGAGCGTTGCCTCACCCGCGAGCACTCGCTCGACACAGCGGATGAAGTCGGCCCGGTCGCGAGCGATCGCCAGCCGGTCGAGGTAATAGGCCTTCACCTCGTCGAGTGCGCTCGAGACGACCGGCTTGCCCGCCGCCATGTATTCGAGCAGCTTCGTCGGGTTGACGTGGTGCGTCGCCGCGTTCACCTTGTAGGGGACTATTGCCACGTCGAACGCGGCCACGTAACGCGGCAGCTCCTGGTACGGCTTGAGCCCGAGGAAACGGATGTTCGGGTAGCGAAGCGTGCGCAGCAGCACGTCGTCCTGGACCGGCCCGACAAGCACGATCGACCATTCCGGGTGGGCGCGCGCCATCTGCTCGAGGAGCTCGCAGTCGAGCCGTGCCTCGTCGATCAGGCCCGTGTAGCCAATGATCGGGCGCGGAATGCCCGCGATGTCCTCGGGCGGCTCGGGCGGCGGGCCGGCGAAGTGCTCGTAGTCGACGCCGCACGTGAAAACGTGGCAGTTGGCGTTCCACTCGCGGCGCGTCTCGTAGACCTTGCCCGTGCCGGCGAACAACACGTCCGCCTGCGACGCGAGCACCCGGTCGCGGACGATGGTTGACCGCGGCGTCTTGTCGAACAGCTCCCAGGCGTCGGTGCAGTCGTAGACGACGGCCGCCTCACCAAGGCGCCCGACGAGGTACTGCGACATCGGCGCATAGAACCAGAGCACGAACTGCTCGAAACCGAGCCGGCGGATCGTGCGTCGAACGAGGCGTCGGATTCGGCGCTCATTGAGCCACTGCACGCCGGGCAGCGTTCGCCCGAACGGCAGCACGAGCGGCGAGTAGACCCACAGATTGCTGTCCACCCAGCGGAACGGCCTCCAGTGGCGCTCGCTCGGCTTGCTGAGCACGTGGGCAATCGAGATCGGCCGGACAAACAGCACGCGGTGGTTCCGGCCGAACCGCGTCATCAGCTGCTGAGGTCGTGCCCAGACGCCGCTCCACGAGCTCTGGGCTATGCACACGATGTCGTATGAGGTCACCCGGCGCCTCCCGTGTCGCTCGAACATTCGGTTTGACTCGCTGCCGCCGCTGTGCTAGCTGTAGCGGCAGCGTGCTTTTCTCGTCGAGAACCCTGGTCGTCGCACGCATCGATCACCGGCTGTGTCCGATACACGGCACCGCGTCGATGAGGATCAGACCGATGAACTACCCGACCGTCATTGCCGCGGCTGTCGCGGCCGTGCTGTCCTTCCCCACGCTCGTGCTCGGGCCGGCGGCGAACGCGGCCACCGACGGCTCCGTCGAGCTGTACGAGCAGGCCTTCGAGCACTTCAAGGCCGACGAGTACGCCGACGCGATCGACGTGCTCGACGCGCTCGTCGAGGCCGAGCCGGAGAACGCCGAGGCGTTGGTGCTCCTGACGCGCTCGCACATCGAGCAGTACCTGGTCGAGGAGAAGGCGGCCGACCTGTTCAAGGCGAAGCGCCTGATCGAACGGCTCGACGCGCTCATCGACGGCACCGCGGACCAGGCCTACCTCGAGGGCAAGCTGGCGTACGCCAGCGGCGAGACGGCCGTCGCGGCTGATGACTACCGTGCCGCGCTCGAGATCGACCCGGGCCATTCGCTCTCGGCCAACAGCCTAGCCATCGTGCTCAACGCGCAGGAGCACCGGCCCGAGGCGGTTGATCTCCTCGAGGCATTCCTCGCACGCCACCCGCACGATGCGGTGGCGCTCTACAACCTCGGCTGCTTGCTCGCGCTCGACGGCAAGACCGAGGAGGCGGCGCTGCGCTACCGGCAGGCCATCGACGAACGGCCGTGGTTCGCCTCGCCGTACAACAACCTCGGCTGCCTCGCCTTCCAGAACGACAGGCTCGACGAGGCCGCACGCGCGTTTGCGAAAGTCACCACGCTGCGGCCGAACTCGCCGCTCGGCTGGCACAACCTCGGCTGCGTCCGAGAGGCGCAGAAGCGGTACGCCGAAGCGATCGACGCGTTCGGCAAGGTCGTGGAACTCCGGCCCAACGCGACGTTCGGCTACTCGCGCCTCGGCCACGTCTGCGAGCTCGCCGGCGCCTACGATCAGGCGATCGAGGCGCTCGAGCGCCTCGCCTCGCTGCGGCCCGAGGCCGCCGACATCCGGTTCCGCATCGGCTACCTGCACGAGCAGCTCGACCAGCTCGACGAGGCCCAGGCGGCCTACGAGCAGGTGCTCATGATGCGGCCCGACTCGGCGACGGCCTACACGAACCTCGGCAACGTGTACCTGAAGCGGGGCGACGCCGAGACCGCCATCGAGAAGTACCGGCAGGCGATCGAGGTCAACCCGCTCTACGCCGGCGCCCACTACAACCTCGGCACGGCGCTGCTCGCAGCAGGCCACTACGACGAAGCGCTCGAGCAGCTCACCGAGGCACTCAAGCACAAGTCCGACGACGCACGCGCCCACAACAACCTGGGCAACGTGCACTTCATGCAGGGCCGGCTCGCCGACGCGATCGAGGAGTACACACGCGCGATCGCGCTTGACGCCGAGGACGCGCTGTTTCGCTCGAACCTGGCCACGGCCTACTACCACGCCAACAAGTACGATACGGCCGCTACGGTCTTCGAGTCGGCGATCGCGAAGGACCCGGCGCTCTACGACGCCCGCTACAACTATGGCCTGCTCTGCTACGAGCAGGGCCGCTACCACGATGCGGCGACGCAGCTCGCCGAGGCGGTCAAGATCACCGAGACCGAGGCGGCACGCAACAGCCTGGGCAACGCGCTGCTGATGGCCGGCCAAAGCGACGCGGCAATAACGTCGTATCAAAGAGCCATCGAGCTCAATCCTCGATACCTGCCCGCCTGGAAGAACCTCGGCACGGCGTACATGGCCGCGCACGAGTATCGGCGCGCGATCGAGGCCTTCGCCGAAGCGATCGAGCTCGAGCCTGACAACCCGGACAACTACTACCGCCGCGGCATCGCCTACGACCGAGCGGCCATCCATGGCGAAGCCAGGGCGGACTACTCAAACTACCTGCGGATCGCGCCCGACGGCCCGCACGCCGAGGCCGTCAGGGAGCGCCTGCGCCAGCTCCGGCCTCGCCCCCAGTAGCGGTCGCTTCGGCCGACAGCGGCCGGTCGAGCGTCCTGACGAAGTGGTAGCAAATGCAGCGCGCGAACGAGTGCATGCTCAGCAGCACGCGCTCGTCGAGAAACGGGGACGCAGCCGGATCGACCACGTCGTAGTAGTACGCGCGTGCCAGGTTCGCCACCGCCAGCTCGTTCGTGTCGAGCATCTCGTCGACGCTCCACACGACCCGCCCGCTTCGAGCGTCGATCATAACGACGCGCAGGCCGATCGCGATCGGTCTGTACGGCTCGTACTCGTTGATCTCGCCCAAAAGGATGGCGTCGACGTTCAGCGTCTCGCCCAGCATCCGCGACTCGACCGCGTCGAACCGCGAGCGCGACGTGGCGAAGCGCGCCAGCGGCTCGTCGCACCTGACGCTGAGCAAGTCGAACCTTCTCGTCTTGCGCAGCTCAAGCGTGAACGCGTCGGTGAGCTGTTTCGACGCTCCGCCGTAGCGGCTCCGGTTCACGAACGGCATGACGGCCACGCGCCGGATGCCGAGCTGCTCGAACCGCGCGTCACGCGACCAGTTCGCGATCGTGGCCTGGGGCGAGAAATGCAGGGCGGCGCGCTTGCGATGCCGGTCGACACAGCCGGTCTGCACGCACACCAGGGCGATCAGGACGATCCACAACACCTTCGCTTTCATCCGGCTTCCTCCCAGCCGCGTCGGCGCCCGCCGGCGCCTAAGCGGTGATGTCGATGTGATGATCTGGATCGTCCGTGACCTCGTCGGCTTCGGCCTCCTCGGCCGGGCCCTCGCCGTGCTCGCCGGGCGCTCTGCCTTCCCCGCGATCCTTTTTCTTCTGCTCTTCCTCGCGCACCTTGACGCCTTCCTGATCCTGCTCCGTCTGCTGGACCTGTTTCTGGCGCGTCTTCTCGAGCTTCTGCAGCTCGTTGGCGAACGCCTGTTCGTCGGTGACGTGTTGCTGCTTCGCCGTGTCCTGCATCTGCTCGGCGATCTGCGTGCGAGCGAGCGAGTGCTGGTAGTTGACCGGTTCAACCATGTCGGCCCCCTCGCGTCGCGGCCGGCGGCGTGCCTTTTGGGGCTAGTCCTCGTTCGGCCGGCCGACCCGTGCGAGCGTGCGCACCGGTGAGTCGCAGCGCCGCAGCTTGCCGCCGAGCCGCGTGAGCGCCTTCGTGTGAATCTGCGAGACGCGCGACTCGGAGATCCCGAGCACCGCGCCGATCTCTTTGAGCATGAGCTGCTCGTAGTAATAGAGGGCAATAACGATCCGTTCCTGTTCGGGCAGCTCTTGGATTGCCTGCGCCAGGATCCGTCGCTTCTCCTTCGTATCGAACACCGCGAACGGTGATGGCTGGCTCTCGTCGTGGACCGAGTCGATCAGACTCACCGCCTTCCGATCGCCGTCGTCGGGGTTCAGCAGCTCGTTGAGCGACAAGAAGGCGACCGAGCGCTCCTCGTTCATCAACGCATCGAGCTCGTCGACGCTCACTTGGAGCTTCTCGGCCACCTCGTCGTCGCGCGCAGGCCGGCCAAGCCGCTGCTCGAGGTCGGCGTGCGCGCGCTGGAGGGCGACGAACTTCTCGCGCATCGAGCGCGGCACCCAGTCGAGCGCGCGGAGCTCGTCGAGCATGGCGCCGCGGATGCGGATGATGGCGTATGTCTCGAACTTGGTCTTGAACTTCGGCTCGAAGTGCTCGAGCGCGTTGACCAGCCCGATCACGCCGGACCCGATCAGATCGTTGATGTCGACGTGCGACGGGAGCGTGATCGCGAGCCGCCCGGCCACGTATTTCACGAGCGGCAGGTAGTTCAGCGTGAGCCCGTCCTTGGCGATCGCGTCGTCGCGGTTCGACAGGTACCGCTTCCACAGTGTCTCGATGCTGTCTTTCATCTAGATGGCGTCCTGTGCCTCGCAGGGGTGCTCTGGGTGCGTCTCATTCGGGAAACGGCAGCCCTTCGTTCTTGTGCTGTTCCGGATTCTCCTTGGTTTCCTTGCGGCGCTTTTCCTCGGCCTGCTTGGCCAACTCGCTGATCACCCCGTAGACAACCCCGCGCAGCGCGACGAGGCCGAACACCCCGAACGCCACGAACGCGACGACGCCGCGCGAGATGGTGCTCGTCGACGACGCCCCCGCCAGAGACGACGAGACCGCCACGACGATGAACGCCACCGCGCCCATGCCGAGCGCCAGTCTATGGAGAATCGCTGTCACCGGTGATGATCGCCAACGCGTCCCGGGCGAACGTTTCGATGCCGCCCGAGGCCGCCGTGCCCTCGTTGTTGACCCACTTGAGCGCGATCGACCGGAGCGCCGATACGAGCGGCGAGTCCGGGTGCGCGATCGCGATCGGTTTCTGACGCCGCACCGCATCGGCCACGAGCGGATCGCGCGGCGCGTGTCCGATAAACTCGAGCTTCAGGTCGAGAAACTGCTCGGCCACCCACGACAGGCCACGGAACATCGAGCGGGCCTCGCGCTCGTCGGACTGGTTCACCAGCACTCCGATCCCGTCCCGGCGACCACGCCTCGCGAGCACCTTCACCAGCGCGTAGGCGTCGGTGAGCGCCGTCGGCTCCGGCACAGTGACGAGCACGACTCGGTCGCTTGGCTCAAGCAGCGCCGTGACCGTCAGCGAGATGCCGGCCGGCGTGTCGAACAGAACGTAGTCCATCCGCGCGTAGAGGGCGCGAAGCGCCGACAGCAGCTCGTCGAGCTGGGTCGCCGTCAGATGCGCCAGCTCCTGCAACCCCGAGCCGGCCGGCAGGATCGACAGCCCGGCCGGACCCTCCAGGAGCGCCTCCTCGATCCGGCGCCCGTCGCGCACCACGTGCTGGAGCGTCAGCCTCGGCTTGAGGCCGAACAGCACGTCGATGTTGGCCAGCGCCAGGTCGCCGTCCACCAGCAGGACGCGCTTGCCGCACTGGGCGAGCAAGACGGCCATCGCGGCGGCGATGTTGCTTTTGCCCACGCCGCCCTTGCCGCTTGTAAAGGAGATGGCCGTTGCCGGGCGCCGTGCGGCGCCCAGCCGCGTGCGCGCAGCGGCGGCGAGCGTCTCTCCCGCCGCCTTACCCGAGCGCGCTGTCTGGTGCATATTGCTCAACTCCCACTTCCTGGCCGTTGCGTTGCCGCGCACGGAGGTGCTCTTGCGCACCTCCGCGCTCCTGCGCACGTCCGCGCTCCTGCGCACGTCCGCGCTTCTGCCCGACCTCGGTGCGTAGAATCATTCGTGCCAACTTCGCCGACGAGGCCGGCTCGATCTGTTCCGGGATGCTTTGGCCCGTCGTGAGGTACGAAACGGGCCGCTTCGACTTGACCGCCAGCGTCAGCAAAGAGCCGTAGTCGCGTGTCTCGTCGAGCTTCGTGAAGAGCAGGCTGTCGATCTCCATCGGGGAGAACCGCTCGACCACGGCCAGGTTCTCCTTGCAGCGCGTGGTGGCGCTGAGGACGAGGTGGGTCTCGGCCCTGTCGAGCTCCTTCAGAAACGTCGCCAGCTCAAGCACTTGCATCCAGTCATACTGGCTGCGGCCGCCCGTGTCGACCAGCACAAGGTCCTTGTCGGCGTGGGCGGCGATCGTGCCCCTCAGGTCGGTCGGGGTCAGCACCACCTCGATCGGCACCTTGAGCAGCTTGGCGTAGACGCGCATCTGTTCGACCGCAGCGACCCGGTAGACGTCCACGGTGATAATGGCCACCTTCTTGCGCTCGAAGGCCGAGAAGTGGGCGGCGAGCTTGGCGACCGTGGTCGTTTTGCCGACGCCCGTCGGCCCGACGAACGCGGCGATCTTCGCCTCGCCGGGCACGCACTTGATCGGGCCGGTCACGCGGATGAAGCGCTCGATGCGCTTCTCGATGTATTCCTTGATGAGCCCTTCGTTCTCGGTCGTGCGCAAGTCCTCGACCGCCGAGCGCAGGAGCGCCTGGGCCAGGAGCTCGTCGACGTCGTTGCCCACGAGCTGGCGGCGGATGCTTTCCACGACTCCGCTCGGTCTCGCGATCGGCTCGACGGCCGTCTCGTCGAGACGGCTCGCATCCGGCTGCGCCGACGCAAGGTAGGCCGCGAGCCGATGATCGGCGCTCTCTTGATCCTGCTGCCGATCGCGCCCCGCGCGGGGTGTGCCGGCCTCGCGTCGTGGGGGCGCGTCGCCGTCGATGGCGGCGGTGACCTCGATCACGGGTTTGCCAAGCAGGTTGAGCACACCGCCCCGGGTCACCTTGCGCGAGTGCAAGATGACTGCGTTCGGCCCGAGCTCGTGGCGGATCTGGTCGATCGCCTCTTGCATCGTGGCCGCCGTGTATCGTCTGACTTTCACGCCACCTGCCCTTTCGTGCTGCGTTGCTGTCTACGCGCCCTTTCCCCTACACCCCGACCGGCTCGCGTTCCGCCTGCGGCTCGAGCCGCACGAGCCCAACCGACTGCACGTCCGCGTCGGACGCGATGTCGCTGAACGAGAGCACGGCGAGCTTCGGCAGCTCGCGCCCGATGAACCGCTTGAGCGCAAGCCGCAGCGTTGGCGAGCAGATCACCACGGGGTTCGACGCGACGGCCGACGCCTGCTGGACGCTCCTGCCGATCGCCTCGGTGAGCTGGCGCCCCGTCTGCGGGTCGAGCACAAGCGCCGAGCCTCGCGCGGTTTTCTGGATCGAGTTGACAAGCTGCGGCTCCAGTTGCGGATCGATCAGCACGGCGTTGACCTTGCCCTCGGCGTCGACGTAGTGCGCCGTGATCGAGCGCGCGAGCGCGTTGCGCACGTACTCGCCGAGCACATCGACGTCCTTGGTGATCGCGCCGTAGTCGGACAGCGTCTCGAGGATCGTCGGCAACTGCCGGATGCTCACCCGCTCGGCGAGCAGGTTCTGGAGCACGCGCTGGACCTGGCTGACCGCGAGCACGTTCGGCACCAGCTCGTCGACGAGCACCGGGTAGTCCTTCTTGACCGCGTCGAGCAACCCCTGCACGGCCTGGCGGCTCAGCAGCCCGGCCGCGTGCTGGCGGACCGTTTCGGATAGGTGCGTTGCGAGCACGCTCGATGTGTCGACAACCGTGTAGCCGAGCGCCTCGGCCCGTTCCTTCTGCGCGTCGCCGATCCAGATCGCCGGCAGGCCGAACGACGGCTCGGTCGTCGGGATGCCCTGCAGCTCGTCGCTTTTCGCGGCGGTATTGAGCGCCATGTACATGCCGACCATGAGCTCGCCGGCGGCGACGCGCGTGCCCTCGATCTTGATCGCGTAGCTGTTCGGCTCGAGCTGCAGGTTGTCGCGAATGCGGATCGGCGGCACGACGAGCCCGAGCTCGGTGGCGAACTCGCGGCGCAGCATGGTGATCCGGTCGAGGATGTCGCCGCCCTGCGAGGCGTCAACGAGCGGGATGAGCCCATAGCCGATCTCGAGCTCCATCGGGTCGACGTGCAGCAAGCGTTTGACCCGTTCGGGTTCTGGCACCTCGACGCGCTGCGCCTCCTCGGCCTCGGCCGTCCTCGCCTTCAGTTTCGTGGCGTGCTGGGTCAGATACCCGAGGCCGCCCGTGATTCCGGCCAGCAGCAGAAACGGCAGCGTCGGGAGCCCCGGCATGATGCCGAAGAAGCCAAGCACGCCGGCCGTCAAGAACAAGGCGCGCGGCTTTCGCAGCAGTTGCGAGGTGATGTCCTCGCCGATGCTCTTCTCGGTCGAGCCGGCACGGCTCACGAGCACGCCGGCCCCGGTGGCAACGATGAGCGACGGAATCTGCGCCACGAGCCCGTCGCCGATCGTCAGCAGCGTGTAGTGCTGGGCCGCCAGGCCGACCGGCATGCCGCGCTGGAGCACGCCGATCGCCAGGCCGCCGACGACGTTGACGAACGTGATCAGGAGCCCGGCGACTGCGTCGCCGCGGACGAACTTCGACGCGCCGTCCATCGCGCCGTAGAAGTCGGCCTCGCGTGCGATCAGCTGGCGCCGCTCGCGCGCCTGGTCCTCGGTGATGAGGCCGCTGTTCAGGTCGGCGTCGATGGCCATCTGCTTGCCGGGCATCGCGTCCAACGTGAAACGCGCCGTCACCTCGGCGATGCGGGTCGCGCCCTTGGTGATGACGACGAACTGGATGATGATCAGGATCATGAAGATCACGGCGCCGACGACGAAGTTGCCGCCGACGACGAAGTTGCCGAACGCCTCGATCACGCGGCCCGCCTCGCCGTCGAGCAGGATGCGCCGCGTGGTCGCCACGTTGAGCGAGAGCCGAAACAGCGTGGCGAACAACAGCAGCGACGGGAAGATGGCCAGGTCGAGGCTGCGCTCGGTGTAGATCACCACGAGCAGTACGAGCACCGAGAAGGTGATGTTCACCGTCAGCAGCACGTCGAGGATGCTGCTCGGCAGCGGGATAATGATGGCGATCAGCACGCCGACGATCGCCACGGCAAGCCCGATGTTGCCAAACCGGGCGAGCTTCGTCTCTCGTACCGTCTTCAACATCACCACGCCTCACCGCGTACGGCCAACCGCACGGCCTTGCTTGAAGCCCGCGCAGCGGGCGGCATCTTGTAGCCTCGGGCGTCAGCCCGTGGACCATGCGCGAGCAAGAGGCTCAAGCCCCCGCAGGGGGCGACAGATGGAACGCACGACTCATTCCTGAACGAGACAAGAGCAGATGTCGCCCCCTGCGGGGGCTTTGGGCCCGTCACGCTCGCATTCCACAGGCTTACGCCTGTGGCTACAACATGCCGTCCCCTGCGGGGACTTCGCTGACCCGTTCTCATCGGTCTCACACAGCACGTCACGTTGATGCGCCCGCCGAGGCGCGCTGCCGCGCGCGGCCGAGTGCGAACACGTAGGCGAGCACCTCGGCCACGGCATGGTAAAAGGCGATCGGGATGAAGCCGCCGACCTCGACGGCCTTGTAGAGCGCCTGCGCGAGCGGCTGGTTCTGGACGATGGGCACGTGGTGCATCTTGGCCAGCTCGATGATCCGCTCGGCCAGCAGGCGGGCGCCCTTGGCAATCACCTTGGGCGCCGGCATTGTCTCGGGCTCGTATCGGAGCGCGATCGCGTAGTGCGTCGGGTTGGTGATGACCACGTCCGCCTTCGGCACGTCCTGCATCATGCGCTGCATGCTCACCTTGAGCTGCATGCCGCGGATGTGGCCTTTGATCAACGGGTCGCCCTCGACGTTCTTGCGCTCGTCTTTGACCTGCTGCTTGGTCATCCGCATTTTCTCTTCGTACCGGTGCCGCTTCCACACGTAGTCGAGGAAGGCGAGCACGATGAGCAGCACGATGATCCGGAGCGTGATCCGCAGCGAGATCCCGACGGTGAAGTCGGCGATCTGCGACACCGTCTTGTCCATTAGCGGCAGCAGCTGCGGCACGTACGCCTTGAGCGACAAGTAGGCGACGAGCGAGATCAGGCTGATCTTGCTGACGGCGACGGCCAGGTCGACCAGCTTGTCCTTGCTCACCAGGTTGAGCCGGCTCAGCTGCGGCTTGATTTGGCTCAGCTTCGGCTTGAGCGCCTGCGGCGACCAGAGGAAACCGAACTGCATCACGGACGCCGCGAACGAGGCGAGCACGAGCACGAGCATGATCGGCGCGATCATCACGGCGACCCGGCCGACCGTGTCGATCAGAAGCTGCTGCGCGCTCGACGGCGTGATCTCGACGCTCGTGTAGGTCTGGAAGGTCATTCGCATCAAGTCCCGAAGCCGGCCGCTGATGAACGAGCCGGCGAACCAGACGATCATCAGGCCGAGGAACAACACGACCACGGAGCTCACCTCGGGGCTCTGCGCGACGCTGCCCTTCTCGCGCGTCTCGCGGCGACGTTTCGGCGTCGCTCTCTCCGTGCGTGCCTCTTTGTCCTCTTCCGCCATGGGTGGCCCTGCGCGCTAATGCATGTGGTCGAGCATCGTGTAGATGTCGCCGGTGGTTACTCGCAGCATTTTCTCGAAGACGTAGGCGAACATCGGCACACAGGCCGCCAGCCCGACGATCCCCACGGCGATCTTGAGCGGCAGCCCGACGATCAGCACGTTCATCTGCGGCACGAAGCGCGCCACGAGCCCGATCACCACGGTCGTCACGATGAGGATGACGAACGCCGGGGCCGTGATCTTGATCGCGATCGGGAACAGGCGTCCCGTGATCCGAACGATATCGAGCGCCATGTCGGCCTGGCACCGCACGGCGCCGAGCGGCACAACCTCGAAGCTGTCGCACATGGCCAGCACGAGCAGGTGATGGCCGCTGATCGCCAGGAACAGCATGAGCGCCACCATGCTCTCGAACTGCGCGACGACTGAGGTTTGGCCCCCCATGTTCGGGTCGATCATCCGGGCCAGGCCGAGCCCCATGTGCCGGCCAAGGACCTCGCCCGACAGGTGCGTGGCCGCGAAGATCAGGCTCGAGACGAGCCCGATGATGAACCCCACGGAGCATTCCTTGAGAATCAGCAGCGGCAAGTCCGACCACGCGAGCACGGCCGGCCGGTGCACGCGCATCAGCAGTGGCATCAGCATGATGGCCAAGATGAATCCGAGCCCGACTTTGAGCCGGGCCTGGACGGCCTTGTTGCCGAAGATCGGCGCAACCATGCACAGGCTCAGCACCCTGAAGAAGATCAGGGCAAACATCTGGATGTGCGCTATGAACCAGCCGTCCAGCTTCATCCATAACCGCCCGCGCGAGGTGCGTTGCCCCGGCCGCGCCTACTGCACGAACCGCGGCAGGTGGTGGAAAATGCTCATGGTGAAATCGATGAGCGAGGACGCCATCCACGGCGCGAAGATCGCCAGCGTGATCATCACGCCGATGATCTTCGGGACGAACGTCAGGCTCATCTCGCGGATCTGCGTCACGGTCTGGAAGACGCTGACCAGGATGCCGATGATGAGGCCGGCGGCGAGCAGCGGGCCGGCAACTATCAGCACCGTATAGAGCGTCTGCTTCATGAGCGTGACTGTCAGCTCAGGCGTCATCGGTGTCACTCGCCTCCGTGCGTGTGCGGGCCGGGCCGCTATCCGGTGCCGAAGCTCGCGACGAGCGAGCGCATCATCAAGTACCAGCCGTCCACCATGATGAAGAGCAGGATCTTGAATGGGAGCGAGACCATCACGGGCGGCAACATCATCATGCCCATCGACAGCAGCACGCTCGCCACGACCATGTCGATCACCAGAAACGGCAGGAACAGCACGAACCCCATCGTGAACGCCGTGCGCAGCTCACTGAGCACGAACGCCGGGATGAGTACGTGCGTCGGCACATCGTCGATCGTCTCGGGCCGTTCCATCTTCGAGACGTAGACGAACAGCGCCAGGTCCTTCTCGCGCGTCTGGCTCCACATGAAATCGCGAAGCGGCTTGAGTCCCTTGGCGAGCGCTTCCTTCGGCCCGATCTTCTCTTCCATGTACGGCTTGAGACCTTCGGCGTGCATCCGCTGCCAGACGGGGGCCATGATGAAAAACGTCAGGAACAACGCGAGGCTTACGAGCACCTGCGCCGACGGCTGTGAGCCCGTGGCGAGCGCCCGCTTGAGAAACGAGAGCACGATCACGATGCGCGTAAACGAGGTGAGCAGCACGAGCAGCGCGGGCGCGATCGACAGCACCGTGAGCAGGGCCACGAGTTGAAGCCCGGTGCTCACCTGCTGCCGGTCCCCGCCGCCCAGATCGATGTTCACCTCGATGGGCGAGGCCGCACGGGCCGGCGCGGCCGCACACGCGGCGGCCACCACGGCGAACGCAGTGAGCACTATCGCGGCGATTTCCCTCATCGGCATGCCCTAGCTCTGGCGGCCGGCCAGCCGGCCAAACAACGACTGCAGGTGACCGCTGAACTCGGTCTCCTGGACATTCTCGACGACGCTCTCGTCCTCGATCTGCGCCAGCGTGCGGATCTCGCTCGTGCCGACGCCGACGACGAGCAGCCGATCGCACACCTTCACGAGGTAGATGGCCCGTTTCGCGTCGAGCGCGGTCCGGTCGACGACGCGCACGAGGCGCTCGGATTTCGGGGCCGCCTTCACCTTGCGGGTCAGGAGCTTTACGAGCATCAGGCCGCCGTAGATGATGCCGAGGATGATGACCATCGACAGCAGCAGCCGCAGCATGAGGCTCCCGAAGCTCCGGCGGGCATGGGGCACCGGCTCCTCGTAGGACAGGAAGCCGCCGACATCCTCGGCCCCGACCTCGTCTGACTGCCCGGCAGGCGCGGTCCCGGTCAGTTCGGTGGTGGCCGCGCCCGGGTCCGCCTCCTCGCCGGCGGCCGCCGACACAAGCGAGGCCGACACGGCGAGCAACACGACCAGTACGCCTGTCAACGTGCGCGACATCGTCGCCTCCTTCCAGCCGGAACGGCACGGACCTTTTTGCCCCCTGGCCGGCACAAGTGAGCAAGTCCTGTACCAACGGGATGGCGACTCCAGGGAATGGAAGCAAGAGAAGGGACGGGAAGATTTTGCCGTCGTGAAACGCGATAGCGCGGGGCGCTCTGTCGCGTTTCACGACGACGGCAAGACCGGGCTACCGCAAGTAGCGCAGCCGTTCCTCGGGCGAGACGATGTCGATGACCTTGACGCCGAAGTTCTCGTTGACGACGACCACCTCGGCGCGCGCGACCAGCTTGTTGTTGATGAGCACGTCGACCGGCTCGCCCGCGAGCTTGTTCAGCTCGACCACCGAGCCGCCGCCAAGGCTGAGCGCGTCGCGAATCACCATGGAGGTGCGGCCGAGCTCGACGGTGACGGTCACCGGCACGTCGAGCAGGAAGTCGATCTTGCGCGCCTCACCCGGCTCGGCCCGGCTCGTCAGTTGCGAGAACTCGACCGGCTGGGCGTCCACCTGTTCCGGCTCGGCCGGCTCGGTCATGACGCCAACGGCCGCGCCCGCTGACGGCTGCGCCTGAGCGGCCACATCGGGCCCAGCAGCCGGTGCCGCCTCGTCAGCCGGAGCAGGCTGGTCGGCCTGGGCCGTGCCGTCGGGTGTCTCGCCGGACTCGCCCATCAGCGAATCGACATCTTCCTGCGACAGTTCTTTCTCGCTCATGATCGGTTATCCTGCTTCTACGGTGTCTTCGATCTGGTCCTCAATCGCCCCCAGGATCTGCACGCCGCGACGGCCGGCAGACAGCCCCGGCTTGGCCTGGAACTTCGCGGCGCCCTCGACGTTCAGCACGACCTCGTCCTCGGCGTGCGTGCCGAGCACGACGATGTCGCTGGGCCGGAGGTTGATCAGCTCGTTGATCGTCATCTCGGCCGTCCCGAGGACGGCCTGGAGCTCGACGTTGGTCTCCTCCAAGAACCGGGTGCACTGGCCGGCCACGCCGGCGTCCCGCTGCTGCCCGCCCGACGAGATCCACTTCTGGGCGCTCAGGTAGCCGAGCACGGGCGCGAGCGTGGCGATCGGCACGCACAAGCTGACCATCCCCGTGTTCTCGGCGATTTCGACGTTCAGCGTGATCAGCAGCACATTGTCCGTGAGCGACGTGATCTGGGCGAACTGCGGGTTTGATTCGCGCCCCTCGAGCACGCACCGCACTTGGGTGACGTGCTTCCAGGTCTCCTGGAACTTCTCGAGGGCCATGTTGACCACGGTCAAGATGATCTGGTTCTCGATCTCGGTCAGCTCGCGGATCTCCTTCGGCGGCTGACCGCCGCCACCGAGCAAGCGATCGACGATGACGAACACGAGCACCGGGTTGATCTCGAGGATCGCCAGCCCCTCGAGCGGCTGCATGCTGAAAACCGACATGCACGTCGGGTTCGGCAAGCTCATGATGAACTCGCCGTACGTGAACTGCTCGACGAGCGCGAGGTTCGCATTGACGATCGTGCGCAAGTAGAGCGACAGCGTGTTCGCGAAGCCCTTGGCGAACGTGTCGTGGAGCATATGTAGGGTGCGCATCTGATCTTTGCTGATCAGCTTGGGCCGGCGGAAGTCGTAGGCGGTCACCGTCGCGGGTTTGCCCGTGGCACCCGCCTTCTCTTCGACCTCGACCTCGCCCGAGGCGACGGCCCCGAGCAGCGCATCGATCTCTTCCTGCGAAAGGATGTCCGACACGTTCGTCTTGCCTCTGGCTCGCCGCTAGTGAATCAGAAACTCCTTGAAGTACACCTCGACGACGCTGCCATTGACCATCATCCGGTTGAGCCGATCCCGGATCTCGCGTTTGAGCGCCTCGTCGCCCGGGTACTCGAGATCTTCGAGTGTCTTCGAGCGCAGGATGCCCAGGATCTCGTCACGAAAGACGAGGTCGCGCAGCTTGAGCTCGTCGAGCGCCTTGGCGTTTTCAACCTCGACGTGCAGCACGCAGCCCAGCACGCGCGTCGACTGCTTGCCCCGAATGTTGACGATCAGGTCAGGGAACTCCCATGTGAGCGGGGCGACCACTTTCTTTTCCTTGGGCTTCTTCTCGCCGCCGCCCCCGCCGAGCATCTTGGCCACACCGATCCCGCCGCCGGCGAGCACGAGGCCGGCAACGAGGATCACGATCAGCTTCTTGCTGAACAGGCCGCCGCTCTTGGACGATCCCTTGTCACCGTCCTTGGCCGCGCCCGGCGCCGCGGCGCCGGCGTCGTCCTCGTCTTCTTTGTTGCCGTCTGCCGACTTCCACATCAGTCCGACCTGTAATGGAACCGCGTGAAGTATACGTTCGTTACATGGGCCTCGTCGGAGCGCAGCCGCTGGGCGACCGCATCGGCGAGCTCGCGCTTGAGCCGGTTCCGCTCGAGTTCCGTGTCGAGCTCGTCCACCACCTTGGTGCTGATCACCGCAATGGCGACATCGGCCAACTGGGCCGTCCGTTGCCGCAGCAGCGCGGCAAACTCGGGCGAGGACGCCTCGAACGTGATCTGCACCTCGAGGCTCGTGCCGGGCTGCGCGAGGTTGACCGTCTGCGGCCCCAGTTGGGCCAACAGGTTCTCGGCCGGAGACAGGCCCGTCCTCGGCCGCCCCAACGGCACGGTGAGCAAGAAGTGTGCTAGGATACCGATGGCCAGCCCGACGCCGATGCCCGCAGGGAACCTCAGTCGCCTGAACAGGCCCCGTCCACGACCGGTGTCGAGAACCGCCTCATCGCGCGGCGTTGCCTCGGCCTCGGACGCCTCGTCGTTCTCGGT
>CAYUZG010000003.1:0-44842 GCA_964449605.1 uncultured Verrucomicrobiota bacterium
CAATCCTCCGCGAACCGTTACCCAATGCCAGGATAGGTCTTGCCACCGGCTTCAGCCGGTGGTGGGGGCAAGTGACCACAAGGCACAATGGAGCCGGCTTCAGCTACCCTGCCCGCCAGGGCAGGCCTTCTCGACGGAAAGGCTTCAGCCACCAGCCTCTATGCCTGAAGGCACCTGTCGAGAAGCGCGCTGAAGCGCGCTCCTTGCTGCAAGGGTCCACCCCGCAAACCACCGGCTGAAGCCGGTGGCATCGAGGATGATTCCGCGGCGACCGGCGTGTAGCGAATCCTTCAGAACTCGATCTTGTAGACGAAGTCGTAGCCGTCGGCGTCGACGCCATCCTTGTCGTCCTTGGCGATGCCGCCGTTGTCGGTGAGGTTGGTGCCGACGGCGTAAACGACGCGCTTCTCCTTCGAGTACTTCATCGGCGTGCCGTCGAAGTCGTCGAGCGGGACGGCCTCCAAGTACTCGGGCACCAGCTCGTCGAGCGTCTCCGGTAGCTCCCCGTGCTCGACTTGGTAGCACTTGAGCGCGACCAGGACCTGTGTCGCGGCGATCGAGCAGTTCTCGCGGCACTTCGAGATGTGCACCCTTTCCAGCGCCGGCATGATCAGCCGGTAGAGGTCCCTTCCCACGAAGTTGCCCGAGAGAATCGCTCTGATCGTCCACCCGACGTCTCTGTCTCGGTCGATCTTGGGAAGCGTCGCGGCGGCATGCGTCTCGTGAGTGCTTGCGATCAGGAGGCGGATCGCCTCGGCCATGCGCTTCTTCGTCCTGTTCGGCTTGAGGAATACTGAGCCCCGCCGGTCGGACGATCCGTCGTCGGGATCCTCGACCGAGTACCGTCCGGCGGCTATGTCGTCCAAGGTGTTCGCCGCGATCATGTACTCGACCCTGAACGCCTCGGCAAGCTCGTCCCCACTGAAACGGTAGCAGCCAAGCTGTTCGATGTACGGGGTGAGGTCGTCCGGGCCAAGTGTGCACCGGCTGACGATGCTGGCGAACTCGCGCCGCCCGATCTGTTTGATGTTCATCCCCACCAAGTAGGGGATCACGCAGCCTCGACCATGCTCGACAGTGTGCCCGAACCGGATGATGAGCATTGCCTGATCGAGGGCTTCGCGCTCCTGGCCCTGCCTGAGGATCTGCTCGGCACGGATCGCCCCAAGCTGAGCCACGTTCCGCCACGGAGGCAGATAGGACAGCTTGTCATCATAACGGCGCACCTCCGGGAGCTGGCAGCGCGGGCACGCAAGCCCCTGCTCGATCAACTCCAGCACGCCCTCGTTCTGCGCCAGAACGTCGGCCGCCAGAGCATCGTCCCAGTCCTTGCCCTTCGCCAGGTCGGCCAGGCGGCGTTTGCCCGATTCACTTGTCGACCACAGCAGCTCCCCGGCCGCGCGGTTGAAGTAGGTGAACGCGTTCTCGTCGACAGGGATATCGTCGAAGGTGATGCGCAGGTCGGCGTCGTCCGGAGCGGGCCCATCGACAAAGAGCCAGATGCCCAGCAGGACGATGACGACGACGACAACGCCGGTGACAACCAAGCGCTTCAGCGTCTGCCTGCTCACAACGCCTTCTCCCTTCTGGCGCGACGCCTGTTCCCTCGAGCGAACGGGCCGGGATGTGCCACCACCAGCAGTTCTCATACCCCGCTGGAACGGGTTGGTCAAGACGATGCGCGGCCGAGAATCCCCTTGGCCGGCTGGCGTGCGACGATTACACTCGGCGCGAAGCGGCACGAGCCGCACGCGAGCCTGTCCGGCCTGCGCAGCACGCGCGGGCGTTGAGATACTGCCGGGGGATGCAGCGTCCGTGTTTGTCCATCTGCACAACCACAGCGAGTACAGTCTGCTCGACGGCGCGTGCCGCCTCGCCGAGCTGGCGCGGCGCGCGGCCGAGGAGAAGATGCCGGCCGTGGCGCTCACCGACCACGGCAACCTGCACGGCGCGGTCGAGTTCTACCAGGCCTGCCGCAAGGCGAAGGTCAAGCCGATCATCGGCATCGAGGCGTACGTCGCGCCCGAGGGCCGGACGGTCAAGCGCGCGCGCGGCATCCGGGAGGCAGGCCACCACCTCGTGCTGCTCGCCGAGAACAACGCCGGCTACGGCAACCTGCTCAAGCTCGCCACGATCGGCCACCTCGAGGGCTTCTACTACCGGCCGCGGATCGACAAGGAGTGCCTCGCCGAGCACCACGAGGGCCTCATCTGCCTCACGGGCTGCCTCAAGGGCGAGATCCCCTCGCTCGTGCTGGCCGAACGCTACGACGAGGCCAAGGCCGCGCTCGAGTTCTTCGTCCAGACCTTCGGCCCAGAAAGCGTCTTCGCCGAGCTCCAGAACCACGGCATCGACGACGAGGCGCGCGCCGTGCCCGTGCTCGCCCGGCTCGCCGAGCAGGTCGGCGTCGGCACCGTCGTGACCAACGACACCCACTACATCGCGCGCGACGACGCGCTCATGCACGACTGCCTCCTGTGCCTCCAGACCCAGTCGGTCCTCAGCGACGCGAACCGGATGAAGTTCCAGACGCCCGAGTTCTACTTCAAGACCGAGGCCGAGATGCGCGCGCTCTTCCCCGACAACGGCGACGCGCTCGACGCCACCGCCGCGATCGCCGAGCGCTGCCGCATCGAGCTCGACCTCAAAACCCGCCACTACCCCGTCTTCAAGCCCGACGACGATGTAGGGCGGGTCGCCCCCGGCCCGCCGTCAGCCGAGCTCATCGACTACCTGCGGCAGATGTCCGAACAGGGGCTCCGCGAGCGCTTCGGCGCCACGAAGACGCCGGCCGAGTACGTCACGCAGATGGACTACGAGCTCAACGTGATCGACAAGCGCGGGCTCACGAGCTACATCCTCATCGTCTGGGACTTCATCCACTACGCGCGCGAGCACGGCATCCCCGTCGGCCCGGGCCGCGGCTCGGCTACGGGCAGCCTCGTCTGCTATCTGACCGGGATCACCGACATCGACCCGATCCGCTACAAGCTCGTCTTCGAACGTTTCACCAGCCTCGAGCGGCCCACGTTCCCCGACATCGACGTCGACCTCTGCATGGAGCGGCGCAGCGAGGTGATCGACTACGTACGCCGCAAGTACGGCGAGGACCACGTCGCGCAGATCATCACGTTCGGCACGCTCGGGGCGAAGGCGTCGATCCGCGACATCGGCCGCGTGCTCGGCCACTCATACAGCGACGTGGACCGCATCGCGCGCCTCGTGCCCGGCGGCCCGGGCGTCACGCTCGACCGCGCCCTCAAGCAGGAGCCCGAGCTCCACCGGCTCTACGAGACCGACGAGATGACGCGCCAGATCATCGACATCGCCAAGCGCGCCGAGGGCCTCGCCCGCAACGCCTCGACGCACGCGGCCGGCCTCGTCATCTCGTCCGAACCGCTCACCGACATCGTGCCGCTGTGCCACGGCGGCGGCGACGAAGTGGTGACGCAGTTCGCCATGAAGCCGGTCGAGGACATCGGACTACTCAAGATGGACTTCCTGGGCCTCAAGACCCTCACCGTCATCCACCACGCCGTCGAGATCATCGGGCAAACCCAGGGCACGCGGCTCGACGTCCGCACCGTACCGCTCAACGACCCAAAGACGCTCGAACTGCTCAACCGCGCCGACACCGGCGGCCTGTTCCAGCTCGAGAGCAGCGGCATGACGGACCTGGCGCGCAACATCGGCATCGACCGGTTCGAGGACATCGTGGCGATGATCGCCCTGTTCCGGCCCGGGCCGATGGAGATGATCCCCGAATACATCGCGCGTAAGAAAGACCCGGCCAAGGTCACCTACGCCCACCGTCTGCTCGAGCCGGTACTCGCCGAGACCTACGGCATCTTCGTCTACCAGGAGCAGGTGATGCAGGCGGCCAACGTCCTGGCCGGCTACTCGCTCGGCGAAGCCGACATCCTCCGCCGCGCCATGGGCAAGAAGAAAGCAGCCGCGATGAAGGCCCAGCGCGACCGGTTCCTCGCCGGCGCCAAAGACAAGAAGATCCACAAGAAAACGGCCGAGAAGGTCTTTGGGGAAATGGAGCGCTTCGCCGGCTACGGCTTCAACAAGAGCCATGCCGCCGCCTACGCCATGATCGTCTACCAGACCGCCTACCTCAAAGCCAACTCCCCGCGCGAGTACATGGCCGCCCTGCTCTCGAGCGAGATGGGCAACACCGACAAGATCAGCCGCGCCATCGCCGAATGCGAGGCGCACGGCATCCGCATCCTGCCGCCCGACATCAACGAGTCGCACGCCAAGTTCACCGTCGTCGAGGAAGGCATCCGCTTCGGCCTCGCCGCGATCCGCAACGTCGGCGCCGCCGCCGTCGAGCACATCCTCGAACGCCGCCGCGCCCACGGCGCCTACACGAGCCTCGACGACTTCACCGGCGACGTCGATCCGCGCGTCGTCAACCGCAAGCTGCTCGAGAGCCTCACCCACGCCGGCGCCTTCGACTCGCTCGGCTGGAACCGCGCCCAGCTCATCCAGGCGCTGCCCCAGGCGCTCGACGGCGCCGCACGCCGCCACGCCGACCGCCTCAGCGGCCAGGTCGGCCTGTTCGACTCGCTCGCCGCAGGCGAGGTGGTCGCCGCGCTCCACACGACGCCGCCCGACGTCGACGAGTTCCCCCTGCGCGAGCGCCTCGCGCGCGAAAAAGAGCTGCTCGGCTTCTACGTGACCGGCCACCCGCTGAGCGACTACCGCGAGCTGATCGAGCGGCTCGACTGCGCCGCGCTCGCCGAGCTCGGCACCGTCGAAAACAGGACGCGCGTCAAGGTGGCCGCCATCATCGCCGGCGTGCGCAACCGGCTCACGCGCAAGACGAACGAACGGATGGCCGTCCTCGAGCTCGACGACGGACGCGACACGATCGAGGCGGTCGTCTTCCCGCGCTCGTACCGCGAGTGCGGCTCGGTCATCGAAAAAGACCTCCCCGTGCTCGCCGTCGCCGGCGTCGATCGTCGCGACGAACGGCCCAAGCTCATCATCGATGCCCTGGTGCCCCTCGATCAAGCGGAGCGCGACGGCGTCGAGGCGATCGACCACCTCATCGCCGGCCAGATGGCCGCCCAGCCCGCCAACGGCCCGCGCCGCTACCGCTCCGCCAACGGCCCGGCCGCTCCCGCCCACAACGGGCCCAAGGCGCTGCGCGTGACCATCGACCGCCGTGCCGCCACCAGCGAAACGCTCGAGCAGATCAACGCCCTCGCCGCAGACGCCCCCGGCGATCTACCCCTCGTCCTCGCCTTCACCGAAGATCAGGGTGCCTCCGCCTCCGCCTGCGTTCGCACCGCCACGCGCGTTCAGCCGCACGACACACTCATGCAAGGCATTAGCGACATACCCGCCGTCATTGCCGTCGAGAAGGCGCTGTCGGAACTGCCGTAGACGCCGAGCAGGAGCGACTAGAACGAAGGCTTCGGGATCGAGGGGCCTCTCATTCGCAGATGCTTCAGAATGAGGAGATGATGCGGGCCGCTTGCGCCAGCGTTCCCCCGCATTCACCCAGCCAAGCTGGAGGCTCAGCGGTGGCGAAGGACAGCCATGCTGTGTCCGAACCTCGGCGTCCTCCATGCTGCGGCGTGTGACCTATGACGTGCCGGCGAAGCACAGACTTCGAGATCACCCAGCAATGGGCAGTGAAGGGGGACAGCCCGAGGCAGATTCCGTAATCGTAGTTCTGCTTTCGAAACTGCTGGAACTTGTACACGCCGCTCTTCCAGAGAGTCGAGAGCTTGATCTCCACTCTCTTACCCTGGATGATGCGGTCCGCCTCGGAATCAGGGCTACGCACGACATCAAACCCCTTCGCCGCGCACCACCCAGCGACCAACTGCTCGCCGATCTTCCCCTTCTGGCGGGAGGGTTTGGCCCTGATCCATGCGAAGGGGCTATTGCGCCATCTCTCCGCATCTTCAGGGTCAACGTAGTCGGCGCGCAGAGTACCGGCAATGCCCACAAGGATCTGGACGTCCCGGTCAGTGATTGTGGAAGTCATGCGACACCGCCGTCTGCTGTGGCACTAAACAGGCCTCGCTGGCTCGCAGGGGCTTTAAACGGTCTCGGATCGAATCCGACGAACTCAACATCATCGACATTCGAGAACCGGTGAGCCATGACGCGCAGGGCTTCCTCGTTATCGTCGACAAGGATGAATCGCCGGCCGAGGCGATACGCGACCTCGCCCACGGTGCCGCTGCCGGCGAAGAAATCCATCACCACGTCGTTGCGGTTCGAAGATGCGGTGATAATCCGCTTGATGATGCCGATGGGCTTCTGCGTCGGGTACCCGGTCTTCTCCTTACCGGTTGGGCTCACGATCGTGTGCCACCACGTGTCGGTGGGCAGCTTGCCGTTGGCCGCCTTCTCACGGCCCACAAGGCCTGGCGCCATGTATGGGATGCGCTCGATCTCGTCGACGTTGAAGACGTAGTCCGACGAATCCTTGACGTAGACGAGAATGTTGTCGTGTTTCGGGGGCCACTTCTTTTTCGTTCTCGCGCCGTAGTCATAGGCCCAGATGATCTCGTTGAGAAAAGACTCCCGCCCGAAGATCTGGTCCAGCAACACCTTGCAGTAATGCACTTCTCTGTAGTCGATGTGGAAGTACAGGGTGCCGTTGGCGCGAAGCACGCGGTAGGCCTCGATCAGCCGCGGCTCGAGGAATGCCAGATAGTCGTCGAAGAAGTCGTGGAAGGCCTTCGTGCCGAGCTTCCGCGTCTCGTATCGCCGACCCTTGAACCCCGTGCGGTCACCGCGGAGCGAGCGCACGGTACTGATCTGCGTGCGAGCCTGCACCTTCCCCGTGTTGAAGGGGGGGTCGATGTAGATCAAGGCAACACTCTCGTCCGCCATCTCACGCAGAACAGGGAGGTTGTCCCCGAAGTACACTGTGCCTACCGACATGGGCCCGTCCTTCCCTGTAGCGGCACGGTACCACGCCCTCAAGGATCGTTCAACGTGCAAGATAGGCGAGCACGCGTCGCAATAGCTCCACTCTGAGTCGATCCAGAGAACACCGGGCTCCATCCATGGCCGTGCCGCTGGCCTCGTGCGGTACGGAATACCAGGTGCGCCTGGAGAATGGGGTCCCCGTGTCGCCAGGGCTGGATCGTCGCTACTCAGTGGGGGGACGAAATTTCCGTGGATTTGCCCTTGACCGCTGCCATGCCGAGGGCTAGCTTAGATATGAGTCGGTGTAGGGACTTCACCATCTGACCCTAGGTTGGGACCCTCCAGTCGGACCTGCCGGCGCGAGGCAAGCCTGCTTGCCCCAGGCACGTACAACGGCTGGAGGCCGTGGGCGGCGAGCCATGAAAGACCTCAAGCTCGAACAGGAACTCACGCTGCTGCGATCCCTCATGAGCGAGGCAAAGGCACTCCGCGACATCGTCCAGGCCACGCTCATGACCGAGGTGGTTGTGCCCGAGCACGAAACCCACCTCGAGTCGCTGCGCGAGAGCCTGCCGCAGCGCGCCAGCCAGTTCCAGCAGGCAGTCGGGCTGCCCGGGGACGACGCGGCCGAGAAGCTCTTCGACAAGATCGCCGACCTGCCCTCGACCATCCGCCTGACCGACCTGGAGAAACGCAAGTTCTACGACCGGTGGCACCGCTACTACCTGAGCCTCTACGCCGTGCAGGGCCGGCTCAAGCTGCGCAGGGAACGGGTCGATGCGCTCAACCCGGCGACGCTCGCGCTCAAGCGCTTTCTGCTCAACCCGTTCGTGCTGCTGATCGTCATCGGCGCCGTCGTGTTGCTGGTCCTGGCCCTCGTGTAGGGCCGTTGCAGACAAGAACTGCAAGTCAAACGGGGAGCTGCTCGCTAACAGAAGGATCGTCGGTTATGAGTGAAACGATCACCAAACGCGACATTGTCATCAAGGTCCAGAAAGATCTCGGGCCCCGGATGACCCAGCTCGAGGTCAAGGAGGTCGTGCAGCGAGTGCTCGACATGGTTATCGACTCGCTCGCCGCCGGCCGCGCCGTCGAGCTGCGCAACTTCGGCATCTTCAAACCGGTCAAACGCAAGGCGCGCATCGGCCGCAACCCGAACAACCCCAGCGTCGAGGTTCGCATCCCGGAGAAGTGGGTGGCCGACTTCAAGCCCGGCCGGATCATGAAGATGCGCGTCGCCGAGCTCGAGAAGAGACCCGCCTGAGGCGGCCAGGCCGATCCAGCAGGCGCGGCACTCACGCCCGCACCTGCGGCGCGCCGGCGCGCGTCGGACCGCGCAGCACGTGCGCCCCCGTCACGGCGTGCCACACCGCAATGAGCCCCTCGCGACACAACACTCCCGGCCCGGCCCCGGCGGCCCGCTCTTTCAGCGGCTCGAACGCGGTCGGAGGCGGAGCACGATCGGATTCCCCTCGTACGGCTCGGCCTGACGGATGCAGTTGGTGAGATACGCCAGGTAGCTTGACTTGGCCAGCTTCGGGTCGTTGACGAACAGCAGGAAGGTCGGTGGGTTTGCCCGCGTCTGCGTCGCGTAGTAGATCTTGAGCCGCCTGTTGCGCACCACGGGCGGCTGATAGCCGCGCACGGCCTTCTCGATCACCTCGTTGAGCCGGCCCGTGGTGATGCGCACCGCGCCCGCCTCGAACACCTTGCGCGCGCGTCCCAGCGCGCGGCCCACGTTCGTGCCCTTCGTCGCCACCGTGTAGAGCACGGGGCAGTGCGTGAGGAACCGGAGCCGATCGTAGAGCTGGGGCGTGTACTCCTTCTGCCGGACGCCGGCAGGCGTTCCGCCTGCTTGGGCTTCGTCCCGTACGCCGCGCCTGGGCGCGGCGACGAGGTCCCACTTGTTGACTGCGATCACACACCCCTTCGCGTGCTGCTCGATGATGTGGGCGATCTTGGCGTCCGTCGCCGTCACGCCGGCCGAGGCGTCGATCATCAGGATCGTCACGTCGCAGCGGGCGATCGCCTCCTCGCTGCGGATCGCGCTGTACTTCTCGACGGCGACCCGCGTGCTCTTCTTCCGCTTGATGCCCGCCGTGTCGATCAGGACGAACCGTTCGCCGTGCGGGCCGCGGTAGGCCACGTCGACGGCGTCACGCGTCGTGCCGGGCGAGGCATCCACCACGAGACGCTTCTCGTGCAGCAGCGCATTGACGAAGCTCGACTTCCCCACGTTCGGCTTGCCGACGATGGCGACACGCACCGCCCGCCGTTCGCCGCCCGGCTCGGCGCCGGTCGGCAGCCGCCGCACCACCTCGTCGAGCAGCGCGCCCAGACGCAGCCCGTGCAGCGCACTGACGCCGTAGACGTCGCCGAAGCCCAAGCGCGCGAACTCGTGTCGCAGCTCGTGCTGCGGGTCGTTGTCGCACTTGTTGGCGACGCACACGACCCGCGATGCCGCCGGCCGCAGCAGCGCGGCCACCTCCTCATCGAGCGGCGTGATCCCGTCGCGCACGTCGCACACCAGCAGTACGACGTCTGACTCGGCGATCGCCACTTCGGCCTGTAGCCGCACCTGCTCGACGAGCGGCTCGTCCGGCGCGGGCATTATCCCGCCCGTGTCGGTCAGCGCGAAGCGCACGCCGCGCCATTCGGCCTCGGCGCCGATCCGGTCGCGCGTGATCCCGGCCACCTGGTCGACGATCGCCACACGCCGCCCAACAAGCCGGTTGAACAACGCCGACTTGCCCACGTTCGGCCGGCCCACGATGGCCACTTGTCCCGCCATGCCGTCGTCCTCGTCGAGGTTCGTCAGAGGAGTATAGCGGTCGCCACGGGGCGCAGGCAACCGTGGCCCTGCGGCGAGGTGAAAAGAAGAACGAGGAGATCGAGAGAACTACATGCCCGGCGGCCGCGTCGTCGGGAGGTCCTCGGGTAAGTACCGGCGCGGGTTGACCGCCACTCCGTCGACGCGGACCTCGTAATGCAGATGCGCACCCGTGACCATGCCCGTCTCGCCCGACAGCGCGATCTTCTCGCCCCGAACCACGTGGTCGCCCACGTCGACGAGCAACGCGGACAAGTGCGCGTAGCGGGTCTGCATGCCGTTCTCGTGGTCGAGGTAGATCACGTTGCCGTAGCCGCCCTTCCAGCCGGCGAACGTCACCACGCCCCGAGCGCTCGCCCGCACGGGCGTCCCGGTGTCGACGGCGAGGTCGATCCCGTAGTGCGGGCGGCGCTCGCCGGTGACCGGATGAACGCGTTGCAGCGAGAATTCCGACGAGACCCACCCGCGCTTGAGCGACACCGGCAGGCCCCACGGGATCCGCTCGTAGCGCTCAACCACGTCCGGGATGCGACCGAGCACGCTCGTGGGCAGCTCGCCAATCCGGTTGACCAATGACGGCAGCGGCTCGCTTCCGGGCTCGAGCAGGTAGAGGCCGTCCGGTTCATCCGCCGGCGCCTCGAGCGGCCCGAGACGCGACCCGCTCGCCGCGGCCGGGCCTGGGCCCGCAGCCACGACGAGGGCGACCACCTGCCCAACGACGACAACGGCCAACACCCAGACCGCCCACAGTCGCCGGCGTGCAGCACCCGGCGAAAGGCCGCGCCTTCGGCATGCGCGTGCCACCTTCAAGCCCGGTGCCGGACGTCGACCCGTCGTTTGCTCACTGGATGTCTCGGGTTGCATTCTTCTCGCGTCGAGTCCATCAAATGCGCAGGGTGCTCAGCGTTGCCTTCTCCAGCGGCCCGGCGTCCAGGCGCCCCACGTGTTCCTCGCTCCCCACCGCATAATAGCGAACTTGGCCGGAGGAGGCACCACTGAGTTTTGAATGCGAGACGCACAGCGACGCGGCCAGGTTCCCGTCGTCTTCGCCGCGCGAGTCGCACAGCATGACGACGGGCCCGAGGGTGTCGTTGCGCCCGAACAGCACGTCGCCTTGCTTCGCCATTGACGCGAGCCGGTCATTTTCGTGCTCGTCGCGGCTCACGATCACCTTGGCCCCGCTCGGTAGCCGGTAATGGCGGCCGACCTTGAGCAGCTCGAAGTCGCGCTCGGTCGCGCCGGGCTTGTGTTCGATCAGCTCACGCACCTTCTTGGCAAACCCCTCGTACGTAAGCAGGCAACCGCCGGCCGCGTCGGGGTAGTCGGTCAGGCCGAACCGAGCGGCGAGCTCGATCTGCGGCTTGCGCGACCGGCCGCTGAAGCCGTAGAGGCCGCCGCGGTCGACCCAGCCCTGCTGCTCGGGCACCGTCGGCGGCAGCAGCGCAGCCGACAGCGGGCGCAGCACGAGCCCCTTGACGCCGGCCTCGCGATCGATCAGGTGCAGCGCATCACGGCGCTGGCTCATCGGGCGCTGGCCGACCACCTCGCCGGTGACCAGGAAATGCGCGCTGAGCTCCTCCATGCGCCGCTCGGCGAGCCGGAACTGGGCAATCCGGCAGTCGATGCACGGATTCATGTGCTTGCCGTAGCCGTGCGGCGGATCCTTGACCAGCGGGATCAGCTCGTCGCTGAACGCGACCACCTCGAGGGGGATGCCCACCGCCTGGCACGCCTCCGCGGCCTCGGATGTGCTCGATCCTCCCGAGGGTCCGTGGCAGAAGACCGAGACGAAGTTCAGCCCCACGACGCGCACGCCCTGCTCAAGCACGACGCGCGCCGCGAGCCGGCTGTCGAGCCCGCCGCTCATCAGCGCGACTGCCGTGACCGGCCGCCCGTTCTCGTCAACCCGCTCAGCCATGTGCCACCATAGAGCTAAAGGGAATGTGCCGCGCCGTCCGGCCTCTGTCCGCTCCCCTCGCAGTCCACCATCCTGGAACTCCGGGCATCCACTCCTCGACCGGGATGCCAGCCCGCGCAGCGGGCGACATGTTGTGGCCACGGTCGTAAGACCGTGGAACACGATCTCTCATAGGGACAAGCCCCCGCAGGGGGCGACATGTGTTGGCGAGGCGTAGCAGATGTCGCCCCCTGCGGGGGCTCAGCGCCCGATCGCCCTCGGTCCCACGGGCTGGCGCCCGTGGCTACAACAGACCGCCCCCTGCGGGGGCTTTCGGCATTGCCACGCTTGCCCGCCAAGCATCTGGTGATACTCGCTGGCCGCCCACGACCGCACTTGTCCCTGACGTACGGCAGGCGCGCCGTCCCGCCCAGACGAACGGCCGCCAGAACACAACGAGGATGCGCCACCATAGTCACAAGCTCATGCGCTAGCGTGTCGTCGGATGCGTGTCCCCGAGGATCTCGTCCATGCTGCCGCTGCGATAGCCCCCGCAGTCGAGCGCGACGTAGTGATACCCGATCTCGCCGAGCCCGCGAACGACCTGCTCGCGCACCGGCTTCGACGCAAGCCGCTCGATCTCGTCCGAGGTCACCTCGATGCGGGCCACCTCGCCGTGATGGCGAACGCGGACCTGCGCGAAACCGAGGCCCTTCACGAATCCCTCGGCCGCGTCGATCATGCGGAGCTTCGCCGGCGTGATCGCCTCGCCGTACGGGATGCGCGTGGCAAGGCAGGCGCCGGACGGCAGGTCGGACGTCGGCAGCCCGAGCCGTTTTGACAGCGCCCGCACCTCGGCCTTGGTCAGCCCCGCCTCCATGAGCGGGCTCACGACGCCGAGCTCGCGCGCGGCTTTGAGCCCGGGCCGGTGCTCGCGGGGGTCGTCGGCGTGCGCGCCATCGGCGACGTGCGCCAGCCCCTCGGCACGCGCGATCTCGAGCAGCCGGCCGTACAACGCGCGCTTGCACAGGTAGCAGCGTTCCGGCGGGTTCTCGGAGAATCCCTCGACGGCCAGGGCGTCGACCTCCACCCGAAGGTGGCGAACACCAAGGGCGGCCGCGAACGCCTCGGCCTCGGCCGCCTCGCGCTCGGGGTAGATCGGCCCGACGGCCGTGACGGCCAGGAGCCGGTCGCCGAGCACCTCGTGGGCCACCTTCACGAGCAGCCCGCTGTCGACGCCGCCGGAACACGCGACCAGCAGCGAGCCGTGGCCGTGGATGAACCCGCGCAGCCGCTCGTACTTCTCGATAAGCTCGTCAGTCGTCACTGGTTCTCTCGACCGGGCCTGGAGCGCATCCCTGCACCCTACGCCCCACAATACCATTCAGCTCCGGAAGGTTCCACGAGACAGGGGACCACCCTCGACACGGTTCGCCGTGCCGAGAACAACCCGAGCCGGCAACGCTCAAATGCGTGCCCGAAGCCGCTAGTGCGTCTTCGAGCGGATGTACGTCATGTCCGTCTGAAGCTTCTCCTGGTCTTGTGCCAGGGTGTTGAGCTTGTCCACGATCAGCTTCTGGTTGGCGAGCACCGTGTCGAGCTTCGCCTCGAGCGCCTCGATGGCTTTCTGCTGGTCGAACGCCGCCTTCTCGACGCCTTCAGTCTCGGCGCCCTTTGTCATCGACCCGGTGTTGGGTGCGAAGGCAGATGTGACGACCAGCAGCATGAGCCCGGCCATCAGGCAGATGGCGATTCGCTTGTCCATCGCTCTGTCCCCTCTACGGTATCTGTGTATGCGTATCGAGTTCGCGTGCCGAGCTGAGCGGTCACTCGACCGTCACGCTTTTGGCCAAGTTGCGCGGCTTGTCAATATCGCAGCCGCGAATGCGCGCGATGTAGTACGCCAGGAGCTGGAGCGGGATCGCGTTCACCAGCGGCGAGAGCTCCTCGCGCACCTCGGGCACGGTGATCACCTCGTCGCTGATCGTCTTGATGTGGTCGTCGCCCTCGGTCGCGATCGCCACGATGTACCCGTTGCGTGCGCCGACCTGCTCGATGTTCGTGACCATCTTCTCGTACGTGCTGCCCTTGGTGCAGATGGCGAACACAGGGAAGCGGGCTTGGATCAGAGCGATCGGCCCGTGCTTCATCTCGCCCGCCGCGTACCCCTCGCAGTGCATGTACGAGATCTCTTTGTTCTTGAGCGCGCCCTCGAGCGCCGACGGGAAGTTGAAGCCCCGGCCGAGGTAGAACGAGCTCCGGGCGTCGTAGACCCGCTCCGCCACCTGCTTGATCGGCTCGACGTCGGCCAGCACGCGCTCGATCACGTCCGGCACCGCCAGCAGCTCGCGCATGAACGCCTCGTAGTCGTCGTCACTGATCTCGCCGCGCACGCGCGCCAGATACAGCGTGAAGGCGTACATCACGGCGATCTGGCTCGTGTACGCCTTCGTCGAGGCGACGCCGATCTCGGGGCCCGCCTGCGTGTACAGCACGTGGTCGCTCTCGCGCGCGATCGTACTCTCGCGCACGTTGATGATGCCGAGCACGGGCGCGCCCGCTTCTTTGGCGACCCGGATGCTGCCGAGCGTGTCG
The DNA here is from genome assembly GCA_964449605.1 of uncultured Verrucomicrobiota bacterium. Taxonomy (GTDB): domain Bacteria; phylum Auribacterota; class JABMQX01; order JAFGEW01; family JAFGEW01; genus CAYUZG01. The sequence continues at coordinate 14,226 of CAYUZG010000003.1, forward strand.
TACGTCTCGCCCGACTGCGAGATCGCCAGGACCATCCGGCGCGGGTTGAGCTTCGGGCGCCGGTAGCGGAACTCGCTCGCCCAGTCGGTGTGCACGTCGAGCCCGCAGAGCTCGTTCGCCAGGTAGGTGCCGACCATCCCCGCGTGCAGCGCCGTGCCGCACGAGACGATCGAGATATCCGTGAGCGACCGGAGCAGCTCGGCCGTGAGTGGCTTGCCCTCGACACAGAGCTCGCCCGTCTTCGGGTCGATCACGCTGCTCAGCGTACGCCGCAGCGCCGCGGGCTGCTCGAAGATCTCCTTGAGCATGAAGGTCTCGTAGCCGCCCTTCTCGGCCTCCTCGGCCGACCACGTCACTTCCGAGATCGTGCTCTCGAGCGGCGCCCCGTCGAGGTTGGTCTTCGTGAAGCCGTCGCGCGTGATCTCGAGCAGCTCCTCGTCGTTCAGGTACAGCACGCGGCGCGTGTACGGGATGATGGACGCCGCGTCGCTCGAGACGAAGTACTCGCCGTCACCGACGCCGAGCAACAGCGGCGCGCCCGATCGCGCCACCACGAGCCGGTCCGGCTCGCTCTTATGCAAAATGCAGAGCGCGTAGGCGCCGCGCACGCGCTTGAGCGCCGCGCGCGTCGCCTCGATGAGCGTCGCCGCACCGTTGTCGAACTCATCCTCGACGAGGTGCGCCAGCACCTCGGTGTCCGTCTCCGACAGGAAGCTGTGCCCCTTGAGCCGCAGCGCTTCCTTCAGCTCATTGTAGTTCTCGACGGTGCCGTTCTGAATAAGCACGGTCGCGCCGGAGCTGTCGCCGTGCGGGTGCGCGTTTTCGTCGCTCGGCTTGCCGTGCGTCGCCCAGCGCGTATGTCCGATGCCGATCGTGCCCGGCAGATGCTCGTCCCTAAGTTCGGCCTCGAGGTTCGATATCCGTCCTTCTTTTTTCGAGACGATGATCTGGCCGTCAGGGCTCAGCACGGCGATGCCGCACGAGTCGTAGCCCCGGTACTCGAGCCGCTTCAGGCCGTCGATCAGGATGTCCTGCGCCTCACGAGCGCCGATGTACCCGACGATGCCGCACATGTGACGTCCGTTCTCCGCGTTGCGATCCGTTCATAACGACGACCGACAAGCCCTACTGCTTACCGACTCCCGCGCGGCGTGGCAAGCACTTCGGTCAGCCGGAAGTCGTGGGCCGCCTCGGCCACACCGAGCATTTCGCGTGCCTGCCCGAGCATGAATATCGACCCCGCCACCAGCACGAAGCCCCGCTCGCCGCGCATCCGGGTCCGCGCCGCGGCGAGCGCGTCTTCGAGCCGGTCGATGACGCGCACCGGCCGGCCGAGCGCGTACCGGCTCGCCGTGTAGAAAAACTCGTCGGCCCACAGCGCGCGCTTGCTGACCGGCTCGGTGACGATCACCTCGTCGGCGCGCGGCACGAGCGCCCGGCACATCCGGGCCGCGGGCTTGTCCTTGAGCACGCCGATTACGAGCAGCAGCCGCTCGCCGTCGGCCAAAAACTCGTCGAGCGTCGCTCCAAGCGCGTCGGCCGCCGGCGCGTTCGCTGCCGCGTCGAGAATAAAGCTCGGATCGCCGTCGACCACCTCGAAACGCCCGGGCCAACGCGCCTGGCCAAACGCGTCGGTCGAGGCTTGCTCGCCCGCCGCGACACCCGCCTCGGCGAGCACCTCTAGTACGCCGAGTGCGATCGCGCAGTTCCTCGCCTGATGCGGCCCGTGCAGACCCAGGCGCAGCCCCTCATAGCGCCGCTGACGCGTGCGCACGGTGAGCGTCTGCCCGTCACGCGTCGGCGTGCGTTCCTCTATATGGATGTCGCGCCCGACTTCGGTCAGCGGCGCGTGCCGCTCGCTCGCCACCCGGTGGACCACCTCGGCCGCCGACGGGACCAGCTCGTCGGTCACGACCGGGACGCCGTCCTTGATGATCCCCGCCTTCTCGGCGGCGATCTGCGGGATCGTCTCGCCGAGCCACGCCGTGTGGTCCAGGCCGATGCTCGTGATCGCCGAGACCGCCGCCGGCAGCGCGTTCGTCGCGTCGAGCCGCCCGCCCATGCCGACCTCGAACACGGCCACGTCGCAGCCGCGCGCGGCGAACACGTCGGCCGCCATCGCCGTGATCACTTCAAAAAACGTCGGCGACGTCACGTCATTGCGCGTGCTCATCTCGTCGGCAATCGGCAGGATGCGCTCGAGGTGCGCGACCACCTCGCCCTCGGTCACGAGCTCGCCGTTGACCTGCATCCGCTCGCGAAACGACGAGATGTGCGGCGACGTGAACAGCCCGACCGTGTGCCCCGCCGCCTTGAGCGCCGCCGCCACGAGCGCGGCGACCGAGCCCTTGCCGTTCGTCCCAGCGACGTGGACGACCGCGTACCGCTGCTCCGGATGCCCGAGCGCCTCAAGCAGAGTGCGCGTGTTCGCCAGCCCGAGCTTGGTGCCGAACAACCGTATCCCGTACAGGATGTTGATCGCGTCCTGGTACTGCATGGCGATGAAGCACAGATTCCTGATCTGCGGAGTCTGTGCAGATCGGTGGTGAATTACCTCGTTTCGTATTTCAGCTTGTGGTCGGCCAGGGCGACGTTCGTGCGGCGCAGGCGGCTCACGAGCGTCTCGGCGATGTTGCGATAGACGCGCGAGCCGATCGACGGACGATGCGCCATCAGGTGCTCGAAGTCGCGCTTCGTGATCACCAGCACGGTCGCGTCCTCGACGCAGACGGCCGACATCGAACGCGGCAGCGCGTCGATGAGCGCGAACTCCCCAAAAAACTCGCCCGCACACACAGCTGCTATCGGTTCGCCGCTCGAAGGACGCGCCGAGTCACGGATCTCGATGGACCCCTTCGTCACGACGTACATCTCGGCGCCTTCGCTCCCCTCGGCGAAGATCGTCTCGCCCGCCTTGAAGCGCCGCTCGGTGCAGATCCGGCCGATCCGGTCGATGGCCCCCGGGCCGAGCCCCTCGAAGATGCCGATGCGCGACATGATCGCGTCGATCTCGACGCCCTTCTTCTTGTGGACGACGGCGTTGTTGACGATGTCGAACACGGGCTTCGCCTCGTCGATCAGCTCGATCGCGCCGAGGTCGTACTCGCACACGAGCTTCGCCATCTTGACCACGTCGAGCCGCTCGACCGAATGGAACACCATCGACGGGCAGTAGGCGACCGGCACGTAGCCCATCAGGTCGAGCGTCATCTGAAGCCGCGGCGAGTGCGCGTTCACGTCGATCTCGATGTAGTCGCACCCGTACTGCGCCTCGGCCAGCTCGGTGACGCGGCGCAGCAGGAAGCCCTTGACCGCGTCGTCGAACTCAATCAGCTCGAAGATGCGGCACTTGCGGTCGATATCGTCGATGGCAAACCCGATGGCGCCGACCGGCGCGTCGTGCTCGCGCGCGACGAGGTAGGTGGCGTCGGCCGCCTTGATCTTCAGGTAGCCGTAGTCGAGGTGCATGCCCCCAAACACCTCGGGCTTCGTCACGCGGCCCTGCTCGATGCGCAGCAGCCGGTGCGACCAGTCGTCCTGCAGTTCGACCGCCTCGTACTCGAGATCGGTCGGATACGGCTCCACCTCGGCCTTGACGATCAGGTCCGGCTCGAGCCCCATGTTCGCGAGCGCGCGCGAGCCGAGCGCATGGACCGCCTTGATCACCTGCGGGTTGTTCTTGCGCAGGGTGCGCGCGTTGCCGAAAAGCTGGCCGAAAAAGACGACGCTCTCACGTCGGCGCAGCACGTACTTCATCGGCTCGAAGCCGATCGGGGCGAACCCAAGCCGCTGCATGATCTTCTGCGCGCCGACGTGCACGGCCCGCGCCTCGCCGAAGCCGAACTCGATCCGCTCGCGGATCCCCTCGAGCCGCGCCCGGCCGAGCGCCTCGCCAAGGCCCTGGCCGCGGCAGTCGGGATCGACCACGAGGCGCCCGAACTCGCCGAGCAGGTCGTCGTGGTCGCCCACGTTGATCATGACGGCCGCCGAGCCGGCCACTCGGCCGTCGAGCTCAGCCACGTTCCAGACGATCCCGTCGTCGTAAATGCCCTTGCGGACCCAGCCCGGCTCGTAGAACTGCTTGAACGGGAAGTCCTCGCCGTAGACCTTCCGGTACACGGCGATCACGCCGTCGATGTCGCGCTCCTCGATCCGGCGAATCTCGAGCCCCATCGATCAACTCCTATGCGCGAACACCGAAGTCTGCTAGACTCACGACTAATCCGGTGCAGCGGATTCTGTCAGCCGGCACGGGCCGAGTCAAGAGCAAGGACCGGCGACGCGCGACCCCCTCGGGTCGGCGTGAACCCATCACCTGCACGCCTTGCAGGGCGGAACGCACCTAGACGATGCACGAACTGTCTATCGCAGAAGACCTGCTCGAGATCGTCTCCCGGACAGCGGCCGAGCACAACCTGACGCGCGTCAGCCGCTTACGCATCGTCGTCGGCGCGCTCGGCAACGTGATCCCCGACGCGCTCGAGTTCGCCTTCGACGTGGCCGGCCGCGGAACCGTCGCCGAAGGCGCGCGGTTAGACATCGTGGAGGTCCCGGTCACCGTCCGGTGTAACGCATGCGGCGCCGAGACCGTCCTGGACGACTTCGCCTTCCTCTGCACCGAGTGCGGCTCGGTCGACGTGACCGTGCTGCGCGGCAAGGAGCTCTACCTCGATTCGATCGAGGGCGACTGAAACACCCGATCAGGAAAACTGCCGATGGCCAAGATCAGACTCGTCGAGGGCGTTCTGAAAGCGAATGACGCGATCGCCGAAGCCAACGCGCGCCGGCTCGCCGAGCACGGCGTCCGCGCGTTCAACCTCATCAGCTCGCCCGGCGCCGGCAAAACGACGCTGCTCGAACGCACGCTCGAGCACTACGCCAAGCCCCGCGAACACCCGCTGCGGATCGGTGTGATTGAAGGCGACGTCGCCACCACGCGCGACGCCGAGCGGATCGAGACCTTCGGCGTGCCCGTCGTGCAGATCAACACGCGCGGCGGCTGCCACCTCGACGCAAACATGGTCGCGCGCGCCCTCGACGAGCTCCCGCTCGACGCACTCGACGCGCTGTTCATCGAGAACGTAGGGAACCTCGTGTGCCCCGTGAGCTACAAGCTCGGTGAGGACGCCGTCGTCGCCGTGCTCTCGATCGCCGAGGGCCAAGACAAGCCCGCGAAATACCCCGCGCTGTTCCGCCGTGCGTCGGTCATGGTTCTGAACAAGCTCGACCTCGTCCCGCACTGCGACGTCGACGTCGACGCCCTCGTCGAGGAAACGCACAAAGTGAACCCACAACTCGAGATCGTCCACGCCTCGTGCCGCACGGGCGACGGCCTCGAGGCCTGGTACGCCTGGCTCGACAAGCAGCTCGGCGCCACGGGGGTGTGAGCCATGTGCCTGGCGATTCCCATGCGCGTTGTCTCGGTCGAAGGGGCGAGCGGCACCGTCGAGCTCGGTGGCGTCAAGCAGCCGGTCAACTTCTCGCTCCTGCCCGAGGTGGCGCCCGGCGAGTACGTCATCGTCCACGCCGGCTTCGCGCTCGAACGTCTCGACGAGGCCGAGGCCCGCCGTACGATCGAGCTGATCAATGAGCTCACCGCGCCCGACGACCCCCCAGACGAAGCCCACTCGTCTCCCTGACGCACGGCGAGACGCGCTGGTCTAGGCGACAGATCCGTGCGATCCGTGCATATCCGTGGTTAATTCCCCGCCTCGGCTCGGATGCCGTGCGAGACGCGCCGGAGCGTCCGCCAGTTCAGAAGCAGCACGGCACCGACGACGATCATGACGCCACCGGCGACGGCGAACGAGAGCTTGAACGACGGCACGAGCCGGTCGAGCTGGCCCGCCGCGATCGCGCCGACCACGCCCCCCACGGCGCGGAACAGGTACATGAAGCCCGCATTGCCGCCCATCCGCGGCTGCGGAAAGATCGAAACGATCAGCACGTTGAAACAGAACACCACGATCACGTCGCCGATCGTGTGGATCATCCGCACGACGACCACACCGCCGAATGCGCCGACGTGCGGCGTGACGATGTGCATCGCGCCCGAGAGCGCCAGCCCGGCGCCGATCAACGCCACGACGTGCGAGTGCCGGTCGAACACCCGCCCGATCAGCAGCATCAGCCCGCCCATCCACACGCCGATGATGACGAAGACGCTGCCCACGCCGAGCCCGGGCAGCCCGCGCACAGTGCTCAGAAAGACCGGGTAGCTCGTCCGCTCCTGGCCGAAATGGACGCCGATCCCGGCGATGGCAAGCACCACGAGCAGCACCTCGCGCCGCTTGATGTCGCCGAGGTACTCGCCCAGGTGGATGCGCAGCGGCGGCGCGTCCTTCAACAACACGCTGACCGCCAGTAGCACGCCGGCCACCACGCTCACGCCAGCGAACAGCACGCGATACCCCGCGCCGACCACGTGCAGCAGCAGGCTCGCCAGCAGCGGCCCGGCCGAGAAGCCGAAGGTCGCCCCCGCGACGAACAGGCCCACCCGCCGGCCGCGTCCGAGCGTGTCGAGATCCTTGAACAGCAGCGCCGGCAGCACGATCACCACGATCGCCTCGCCCGCGCCGCCGACGATCTGCGCGCCCAGCACCAGCCAAAACGTCCGAACCGACGCGAGCGCCACGCCGTACAGCATGTACAGCACCGCGCCGACCTGCACGATGCGCTTCGGCGATACTCGGTCCGACAAGTATCCGAGCGGCAGGATCAGCAGCAGCGTCGTGACGATGTAGGCGCCGACGAGGAACCCGACCTGCCCCGACGACAGCTCAAGCGCGTGCCGCAGGTAGATGGGCAGGTAAACAAACCCCATCCAGTTGGCCGACACGAACAGGAAATTGCAGAAAGCAAACGGCAGGACAACGCGCCACGGGGTCCGGCCTGGTACACGCTGCTGGTTGTCCCCGGCCGCGATGGTCTCGGCCGTCATGGCCGTTCCCGGGGTGAGTTGACGCCAACGCGGGTCGAGTCGACGGCGATCAGAGGCGCCCCGCTCGTCGGGTTGGCCAGCACGTTGACCGCCGCGCCGTAGACGTCGCGCACGAGCTCGGGCGTCACCAGCTCGCCCGGCGGCCCATCGCCGGCGAGCCGCCCGCCCTTGAGCACCAGCAGCCGGCGGCAGTACTCGGCGCACACGTTCACGTCGTGCGAGACGGCCAGCACCGTCAGCCCCCGCTCGCCATTGAGCCGCGCGAGCAGCTCGAAGACCTCCACCTGGTGGTTGATGTCGAGATGCGTCGTCGGCTCATCGAGCAGCAGCAATTCCGGCTCCTGCGCCAAGGCCCGCGCGATGACGACGCGCTGCCGCTCGCCGCCCGAGAGCTCATCGACCGGGCGCCCGGCGAGCTCGGTAGTCTCCGTTTCGTCGAGCGCGCGCTGCACGGCCTCACGGTCGCCGCGCCCCTCGCGCTCGAACCGGCCCAGGTGCGGGTGGCGCCCCATGGCGACGATCTCGCCCGCGGTGAATGGGAACAGGACGCTGACGTCCTGGGGGATGACGGCGACACGCCTGGCGATCGCCCGCGGCGACATCGTCCGGACGTCGGTGCCGAACAGCGCGGCCCGACCGGACCACGGCCGGAGCACGCCGGCGAGCACCTTGAGCAGTGTGCTCTTGCCCGAGCCGTTCGGGCCGAGCAGGCCGCACAGCTCGCCCCGATGCACCTCGAGCGACACCTCGTGCAAGACCGCGCGGTCATGATAGCCGACACCCAGCCGGTCGGCGCGCAGCACAACATCAGTCATGGCTCACACGGCCCGCGACCCGCGCTCGCCGGTGCGGATGCGCACCGTTTCCTCGACGGGCAGCACGAAGATCTTGCCGTCGCCGATCTTCCCGGTCTTGGCCGCCTCCATGATCGCCTCGACCGCCGTGTCAACCAGCTCGTCGTCAAGCACGATCTCGATCTTGGTCTTCGGCAGGAAGTCGACCTTGTACTCGCTGCCGCGGTACACCTCGGTATGGCCCTTCTGGCGGCCGAAGCCCTTCACGTCGCTGACCGTCATGCCGTGGATCTGCAGGGCGCCGAGCGCTTCCTTGACCTCCTCGAGCTTGAACGGCTTGATCACGCACTCGATCTTCTTCATCGGTGCCCCTTTCGCCTCCGATCGTCGCCCGCGCGGGCCGCAACGCTAGCACGCCGGCCCAGGCGGGCGCAACGGCGCTGCCCCGGACCTGCCTCAGCCGCCGGACTCGCTGCCCGAGCCCGCGAGCTGTTCCTGCTGGGCGAGCACGCTCTTGTAGAGCGGCGCGTTGCGTTGCTGCGTCTCGGGATCGACCTGCTTGTAAAGCGCGATGAACTTCTCGAACGCCGCGAGCGCCTTCGTCCGGTTGCCGAGCTGGGCGTGGCACAGGCCGATCTCGCCGTAGAACCGCAGCGTGTACTTGGCCTCGTGGATCGACTGAAGAGCGCGCACCCCGACCCGGACCGCCTCGGCGTAGTCGCCGGCCGCCACGTAGGTGCCCGTGATGCGGCCGTAGGCCGCCGACACTTTGGCGTAGTCCTCAGGATCTATATGCTGAAGCGCCCGCTCGTAGGCGGCAACGGCCCTGGCCGGCATGTTCGCGCGCCGGCAAATGTCGCCGAGCAGCACGTGGGCCCGCGCGTTCTCGGGATCGATCTCGAGCGCCTCGCGGCAGCGCGCGTACGCCGCCTTGAGCTGGCCGGCCTGGTAGTAGCCACGCGCCTCACGAAGCAGCGCCTCGGACCGCGACGCCAGCTCCCCGACACCAGCCTGACCGCCTGCGGGTGAACCGGCCGCCTTCAGGAGCTGCTCGACCTCCTGGAACTGCCGGCCCGTGCCATGATTGCGGCTGATGATCTTGCCCTCGGGATCGATCAGAAACGACGTCGGCACCTTCTTGATCCCGTACAGCTTCCTCACCTTCGTCTTCTTGTCGCACGCGACCGGGAAGACGATGTCGTGATCGTCGACCAACTCGCGCACATCGTCACGGTCGGACAGCAGCACAACGGCAAGAACCGTGAACGCGTCGCCGGCGAGGCGTTCGTAGCCTTCGTTGATCGTCGGGATGTCGCCCTTACACGGCCCACAATTCTTGGTCATGATCACCAGCAGCACGTACTTGCCGCGCAGGCTCGACAGCGTCAACGTCGCCGGCCCGTCGCCGGCCATCTTGACCGTGAAATCGGGCGCTGCCTCGCCGGCCTTCGGACTCGGCTCGGACGCACCGCTCGCGGCGGCAACCAAACACACCACAACAAGTGCCGTCATGCCCCTCGCGAACATCGCCTGCATCATGATCCTCGCATCGTTGCGTGGTCGTTTCCCGACGGCCCGCCGCGCACCGGGTCGCCACTGTCAGCAGCCGGTTATGCCGATCGTACCAAGCTCCCAAACAGGATACCACGCGCCGGGCTCACGTGGGAAGGCTGGACGAGGGAGGAGGCGAGCAAAAGCAAGCCCCGTGACCTGCGCCACGGGGCTGCGAGCAACTTGAACGTCGCGGCTGCGAACGACCTGGTGTTGAATGAATCCGCAGCCTGTTCGCGTTCTCGAAGGCTCGTCCGAAGAGACCTTACTTCTTCTTGCGCTTCGTGGTCTTCTTCTTGGTCTTGCGCTTGGCCTTTTTCTTGACCTTGCGCTTGGCCTTTTTCTTCGCGGCCTTCTTCTTGACCTTCCTCTTCTTCTTCGCCATGCTCCAGCTCACCTCCCTTCAGCAAGTCTTTAACCTTCTCGGACGATCGCGTTTCGCTCGTCGCCGAGCAACATGCAGCGCTTCGTGCAGCCGCCCGCGTTCGTCACCAGCATGCTTGTAGAACCCGAAATGCAACGCTGTCAACACGTTTTTTCGCGCGCGCGAACGCGCGCGCGATGCGGTATCAATCACGCGTCCGCGGCGTTCGCCGCGGAATACTGAGTGCCGGGGCGTCCGCGCCTGGACGCCGGCATCACGCACGCGCACGCGATCCTCGACGAGAAGCAGAACCAACCAAGGCAACCGCTGTCTCCACGAACACGTCCAAACGCCCCGGCCGGCACGCATCCAGACGCGGCCGGCCGCTGCGACGCGCGCCGATCAACGCAGCGCGCGTTGCCGTACGTGCGGAACCGTGGCGCCGAGTGCCCCAATCATCACGCATTGGGCACACCGCAAAACAAGCGGTCGCTGAAAGCAAAAAACGTACCGATCCGCGAAACGAAAAGGGAACACGCGGCAGGAACACACGAAGCGCCATCGGCACGCTGGCTGGTCGGGCGACGGAAAGCCCGTCGAGAAACACCCGTCAAGCACGCCGCACTAGTTGGTTTCGTCGGCCGGGGTGCCGGTGGCGGGCGTGTCGCCAGCGGGTGCGCGCCCGCGTTCTTCGCGTTCGGCCAAGCCCGTGCCCACGTGCGCGACGACGATGCCCAGGAGAAAGACCGCGAGCGTCGCAGCGATAATCCACCACTGCACAAACGCATGCTGCCTCTTGGGCCGGAAGAAGAAGTCAACGTCCTCGCGCCCCTGCTTCGAGGCGACAGCACTCAGGTCCATGGGGTGCTCGACGTCGTCGGGCCGCGGCGGCGGGGTCCGTGGCGCCTGCTCCCGGACAAAGGCGACGTACCAGAACAGCGCGACCACGCCCACGCTCAGCAGGATCTTCACAATGAGGAGCATGACGTAGGGCGCGTTGACGCGGCCGTGCCGCGCCGCGAGCGCCGCGATGCCCGACACGGCAAGCGCCACGACGGACGCGATCAACAACCCTCTGTAACGCCGCCGAAAGCGCGCGAGCATCGTCTCGAGCGCCGTCTCACGCCCGAGCTCTTGCACCGGCGCGCGCATCACGACGATGATGAACACGAGGCTGCCAAGCCACAGCGACGCGGCGACGACATGAACCCACCGGCAAAGCGTCAACGGCAACGCCACGGGACCCTCCCCGGTGCTCGGGACCGCCTACGGCACGGCGACCACACCCGCGATCTCCGGCACCTCTTCCTTGAGCAATCGTTCAACGCCCATCTGGAGCGTGATCTGCGAGGCGGGGCATCCACGGCAGGCACCCTGCAGCCGCACCTTCACGGTCTTGTCATCCATGCCCACGAACTCGATATCCCCCCCGTCGCGCTGCAGCAGGGGACGAATCTGCGTCTCGATGATCTCGCGTATCCTGTCTTCCATCTTACCTTCCTCTGCTCAACCACTTCCGCAGCGCCTTGCGCATTCGGCCACGGCAGGCTATCATGGTGGCAATGTGGTGCTCGACGCCATACACAATCACAACGTCAGACCAAACCTATTGGGTGCCCGGGAAATGAGTCAAGCACAATGTCGGCACCCCCGAGGCGCAGCATGCTGAGACGCAGCACCGCTGTGGCCGTCGCGACGGCCCTGCTCGGCACCGTCTGCCTGCTGGGCGCCGCCCCGCCGCTGCGTCGCCGCGCGGCGCTGACGGCCGAGCAGCGCAAGGCGATTGTCTACAGCGACTACGCCGGCATCGACTGGCCCAGACTGGGGACGCCCAAGCCCGGCGAATGGCTCTCCGTCTGCCCCGAGCCCGGACGCACCTATGCCGAATACGTCCGGACGGCGCACAACCTCAAGTCGGCCACGCGCGACACGATCTACCTGCTGCCAGTCGGGCACATGGACCCCGAAACGCGCCGAACCGTCAGGCTGATGGCCGAGTTCGCCCGCGTCTTCTTCGACAGCCAGGTCACCCTGCTCCCTCCGGCCAGACTCCCGCAAGAGGCCTACGCGCGCCGCCGGGGCCAATACGACGCCGCCGTCATCCTGAACCGCATGGCCCGCCACGTCCCCGACGATGCGCTCGCCCTTGTTGCCGTCACGAGCGCCGACCTCTACAGCGGCGAGCTCGAGTTCGCCTTCGGGCTGGCGAGCCTGGGCCGCCGCGTCGCCATCGACTCGCTCCACCACTACGGCACGCCGGGCACGCCGGAGTTCACGCGCCGGGCGCTCAAGAACTTCGCGCACGAGACCGGCCACGTGTTCGGCATCCGGCACTGCATCTTCTACCGCTGCTGCATGAACGGCAGCAACTCGCTCGCCGAGAGCGACGGGCAACCCCTGCACTACTGCCCGCTCTGCCACGACAAACTCCGCCATGCGCTCGGCTTCGACCCGGAAAGACGCTTCGACGCGCTGGCGGCTTTGTACGAGACAATCGGTTTTACGGACGACGCCCGGGTCGCGCGCGAACGAGGCGCGCGCCTCGGCGCCCTGGCGAAGGAGGAACCATGAACTGGAGAACCGTCATCTGCCTCGTGGTGATCGGCCTGCTCGCGATCGGCTGCGGTAAGAAGAACTCGATCGTCGTCAAGGAGGGAGACTACGAGCAGTACTTCCGCGAGAAGCGCCCATACCCAACCGACAGCTCGCTTAGGCTCTCCGTCCTCGCGACAGTCCCGCGCTACCCCTCCAGCGGACCAGTGGAACTGAGCCTGGTGATCGAGAACATGTCTGAGCGTGCTCTCTCGCTACCGATCGGGCTCGAATCCAACCAGGGGTTCAGCTACACGTATTTCTCGGCCCTCGTGCGCGACGAGACAGGCAGCATCAAGCACGCCACCTTCCCCGCCGACGAGGGCGATCTCGTCAGCGCCGAGCTGGACCCGCATGGTTTCACCACCGAGTTCGTCCCGCTGGACAAGATCTATGACTTCCTACCCGGCACCTATGAGGTCGTGCTCTTCTACTCGGTCGGGGAAGGCACGCTGCCCAACGGCGAGAAGCCCGACTGGACCGGCAAGCTCTGGTCATCGCCGATCACGGTCGAAATCGAGTAGCGGCTGCCCGACCGGGCCCTGATGAACCTCGCGCCGGACGTGTCGCTCGCGGCCGGGTCGCCTCGGCCGCCGGCGGCGTCGGCGGGCGCCTGCCCGGGTGCGAGCCGGAGTGTGCCCGTCCCGGACAACTCATAGGTGGCGTCGACGACCCCCGTGCGAGCCGTCAGCGCAACGCTCGCTTCGCCGCCAAGGATCGCGCCGTCGAGCGCGACGAGCACAAACCCCTCGACTGTCAGCTCGTAGCTGAATCGCGGCGTGCGCTTGACGGGTTTATCGACCCGCACGAACTCAAGCCGCGCCGCCACGTCCTGGCCGTGCGGCTCAAACCCGGCGAGCCGAACCTCCGTGCGCGTCCCGAGCTCCAGGCTACCCCACGGCTGCGAAAGCTGCACGGTTCGACGGCTCGTCACTGTCCATGTCGAGCCCGGCTCGACGTCCGCAGCCGGCACCGGCACGAGCGGCACAATGAACGGGATCAGATCGACGCTGTCGAGCACCTGGGACAACACCCGCATCCGGCCGTCGAGCCGGACGGCGCCGCCGCGGCGATCGATCGTGCACACGACCGGCCGGCCGATCAACTCGCCGACCTCGCCGCCATGCCCGCGCGGCACGTCCGCCCACGACGCGCGGCGTGGCTGCTCGTCATCGCGGCGCAGCGTCATGCCCTCGCTGTCCATCGTCACCTCGATGTTCGAGCCGGCCCCCTCCGTCACCGCATCGAGCCGGAACTCGCCGACCGCCAGATCGACCACCATCTCCTCGGCACTCTCGCGGCGCAGTCCGACCGATCGCACATCGAACGAAAGCGCCGCGCTCATCCGCCGCACCCTCTCCTCGCTTGCCGAACGAACCGCGAGGCGGGTGTTGAGCTCGAGCTCAACCGCGTGCTGCCGCACGTCGCCCGGCTCAAGCACCCAGGCAAGCGGACGGGTCGATACCTCCTCGGAGTCGGCGGCCGCGGCGAGCTGCAGAGACGCCAGGGCACAGGCTGCCGCCCGCAGAGCCGTCACCACGACACAACGCATACTCATGCCCATCCCTACAGTGGAGTCCACCAAACACAGGCTATGACGCCGCAGGCGTGGCGTTGTTCATCACGAATCGGACGCCCGCGGCCGGCGCAATAGGAGGGGATCCCCTGATCCGTCGGCGACTGCAAGCCCACGCCGCGACCGAAAGGCAACCGGCCGCACGGGGCGCTACGAAGGGTCGTGCCGCCGGAACAGCAGCACGGCAATCGCGCCGAGCCCGGCCACCACCACCACGCCGAAGACGTAGTCCAACGCGCAGCTGCGTTTCGGCGGCCCGGATGGCGCGGCCTCCCGTGTCTCGACCGGCCGGACCTTGGCGGCCGGTGTCTGCTTGCCGTGCAGAAGGTTCTCGAAACGCTGGGCGTTGCGGTGACGCGTCCCCCACGAGCCCGATCGCCGTATCGCCACGCCGGGCGTGTTCTCGGGCATCGTCGAGCGCACCCCGTCGTCGAACGGGTTGACGACCGTGTCTCGAGCGCCCGAGCTGGTGCTCGTGTCGTCGGTGCTTGACGCCGTGCCGGTGCCACCAACGGCGGCGGTCTCGTCGGCGCTCTCGTCGAACCCGATGAACAACGCGCTCGCCTCACCACACAGCCACAGCGAGGCCAGCGCGATCAGCGCTCCAAGCGCTCCGTGCAGACTCGTGTTCGCCCTCATCGGTCGGCACCCTTCATCGTGTCGTGCCCGCGCATCGCGGTCACTCCTCCTCAGGCAGCTCGTAGTCGTCGTTAACCTCGCGCCACGTAAGCACCATGACGTCCGACTTCGTCCGCGGCAACAGGAAGCCGTACTCCTTGCCGCCGCCGGTGAAGCGCTCATCGTGCGTGAAGTGCGTGTTGCTCGTATACGTAATGGTCGACTCGACGCGCGAGATCCATCCGCCGTAGAACGTCACCTGCGAGGCGTTCAGGCCGAACAGACCCGCCAGCGCGTGGTTCGTATACAGCATCGCGTGGACCGTATTGAGCTGCCGATCGCCGGTCGGGTTGACGAGATCGGCGATGCTCGAGGCGCCCGGCGGCAGGTTGCCGCCCCAATTGTCGGCGTTGAGCGGCGCCGGCATGTCGAAATCGCTCAGGCTGATGGTGCCGTCATAGACGCCGTCGCCGTCGATGTCCTCGCCGCTGCCGGGGATCACGTCGCCGATCGACTTGCCGGGCGGGATCAGGCCCTTGTCGTAGTCCTCCTGGGTGTAGTAGTCGACGGTCCATTCGCCGTCGCCCTCGCCCAGGTCCCCCGTGTTGGGCAGCCCGTCGAGCCCCATGTCTTCCTCGCTCTCGTTGAGCGCGTTGTTGAGCCAGCTCGACACGTAGGAGCGCCACGTGCTGTTCGTGTAGTTGTCGAGCACGATGCTCTCGCGCGCGAACAGCCCGAGGCCCGTGCTGTTCTCGTTGGTCGAGTTCCACTCGGCCGAGGCGGTCTGCCACGCCTCCACGCCCTCGCCGTAGGTCCAGTCCGGGGTGTCGGTCGCCGGCCCATCGACGTACTCGATGTTGTCGGGGATGTAGACGTTGTGGTTGGCGTAGATCGTCCCCTTGCCCTTGACGTAGCCCTTGATGATGACCGCCCCGCGCACGACCACTGGCCCGTCGAGCAAGATCGGGTTCGTCTCCGTGCCGATGAGCACCAAGTTCTGCTTCTCGCTCACGTCGTCGCCGTAGACGGCGTCGCTCACCACGAGATCGGTGCCGCCAGGACCGGCCCCTTCGATCTTGAGCGAGCTGCCCGCGCCGTCGTTCCAGTCCAGGGCGTACTCCTCGTACAGATTCGTGTCCGACAGGTTCGGCATCGGGAGCTTCGTCGGCGCGTCGAGCTCGAGGTCGCCGTCGTGGTCCTCATCCTCGTCGAGAACCATGTTGCCGTTGGCGTCCTCGTGCTTGTGCTGGTTGATGCTCAGGCCTCCCATGCCCTGCACGTTCTGGGCGCTGTCGATGTCCTGCGTCGACGTGATGCCGCCGGTCGACTCGAGCGTCCTCACGCCGCAGCGCGTCGCGAAATCGGGGTGCCCGTTCATGGTCGGCGAGTGGCCGCCGAAGTCGAAATCGCCGCACGAGCGCACGTTGCCATTCACGGCCATGCCATCCACGTACAGCCAGCTCCAGTGGTTCATGAAGTACATGTAGTCGAACACCTTCGACGGCTCCAGCTCGACCCGGAACGTCGCCAGGATCGTGCGTGACACCCCGTGGTAGATGCCCGTGCACTTCACCAGCACGTCCCGGGCGTCCTCGTATGGCGCGTTGACCGCGAGCACCTCCACGTCGAACGTGCCCGCCTGCACGCCGGTGCCGATGTCCAGCGGCCCCTCCGGCGTGAAATCGATCGAGGCGCCATCGACGAAATCGAACGGCGCGATGAACGTCGCACCATCCCACCCGCGCTTCAGGGTACCGGCCGCGTACTCCATGCCGGCCTCGGCGTAGTAGAAGGCCCGGGTCGAATCGTTCTGCATCGAGGCCGACGTGATCTCGCTCCCGCCCATCTGCAGGAACGCGGCGGCGATGATCGCCAAAACCAGGGCCATCACAACCGTGATCATCAGCAGATGGCCACCGTTATCGCGCGGAATCAGATGTGGCTTCATATATATGTGCTCCTCGCCCTCAGGGCGCAATCGCACTCAGCATTGCCGAACTAGAGGGGAACCAAGATCGGTGCCAGGACAGCCCACGCACGTGGATGGCAAACGGAAGGTGCACATGATGAATGGGTTGCGACTTCCCCGCCCTCGACCGGCCACACCCAAAGTCTCAAAAACAAGAAGCTCGTGCCGATCAGGTCTTGAAAGCCGGAAGACAAATGCTACGACCGCGTCGGCCCGTCGCGCGCCTGAGCGGGCCAGCCTCGGGAGCGCCCCGGCGCTTGGCCCTTCCTACGGGCCGGCCGCCAAGCTCGAAACCCCGGCGTCCCCGCTCGCTGCCTCGTCGACTGCGGCCGCCGGGTTCACGAAGTGCTCGGGCCGGATCACGCCGCGGTCGGCCAGCAGCGTCGCCCGCTCGAGCGTCTCGCGCACCTGGCGCACGTTGCCGGGCCACGAGCCGGCCAGAAGCTGAGCCATCGCCTCGGACGAGATCGTCGGCGGCTCGACGCCCACGCGCCCGCACAGTCGTTTCACGAAATACTGGGCAAGCAGCGGGATGTCGTCGCGGCGCTTGCGCAGCTCGGGCAGCGCGATCCGAATCGCGGCAATGCGGCCGTGCAGATCGCTGCGAAAGCGCCGCGCCCCGACGGCCGCGGCCAGATCCGTCGTCGTAGCGGCCACAAGCCGCACATCGACCGCCCGCGCCGAGGTGCCCCCGAGCGGCCTGAGCTGGCCCGTGTCGAGCACCGCGAGTAATCGGCGCTGCGCGGCCTTGGACAGCTCGCCGATCGCGTCGAGCAGCAGCGTCCCGCCGTCGGCTGCCTCGATCAGGCCGGGCCGGTCCGCCACCGCGCCGGGGAACGCGCCGCGCACGTGGCCGAACAGCTCGCTCTCGACGAGCCCCTCGCCGAGCAGCGCGCAGTCGCCCACCACGAACGGGCCCGCGGCACGCCGGCCCATGCGGTGGATGGTCCGAGCCACCAGCTCCCTGCCCGTGCCGGGAGCGCCCACGATCAGCACAGCGCAATCGCTCGCTGCCGCGCGGTGGGCCGCATCGACCACCGGCGCCATCGCCGGGCTCTGCGCGATCAGCTCGTCGCAGCGACCGCCGCCCGCATCGGCCCGCAGCCGCTCCACCTCGGCCACGAGCCGCCGGATCTCCAGCGCGCGCTCGACCACGGCCCGTATCTTCGCCACCCGGAACGGCTTGACCACGTAATCGAACGCGCCGTCCTTGACGGCCTCGGCGGCCTGTTGCACCGACGCCGCATCGGCGAGCAGGATCACGGGCACCGACGGGTCTTCGTGGCGTACACGCGCCAGAACGCTCAACCCGCCGACACGCGGAACACCCACCTCGGCAATCACCACGTCGAACCGCGCCACCGCGAACGCACGCAGCGCCTCGCGTGGATCGGCGTGTGCCTCGATCCTCAGGCCGCCGTTCGACAGCCCGACGCGAAGCGCCTCGAGCGTGGTTACGTCGTGGTCGATCACAAGGACAGTGGCCGGCGTCGCCATCGGTGCCTCTACCCTCTGCTGTTGGCGCCTCCAGGTGCTGTATCGGCACAGTCGGGCGTTCACATTCGCGTCGAGAACAAATGCCGTGCCGGGCCCCTAGGCGGGGCGCTCGGGCTCCGTGCCGGGGCGGGCAGCCGGGTCGACCAGGGCGCGGTGCGACTCGGGCAAGCTCGCGTACAGCCGCGCCACGTGCGCCTCGGTCAGCGGCGGCTCGCCGGGCTTGCCGTTGAGGAGCTGTACGCGACCCATCAGCAACAGCTCGGCCACCTCGTCGGTGCGCCACGTTCGCTCGTCGAACGAGCGCCGTTCCATCAGCGAGAGGAAGTTCTGCTCGATCTCCCCGAAGTAGCTGCCGTAGATGTGGAAGCTGTCCGAAATGTCCACATACCGGCCCAGCCCCACCTGGCGACCCAGCCGCTCGCCGAGGCGGCGGGCAATCTCGGCCTGGAGCGTCGTGAGCGCCACCATGTTCATGAACGCCGCCTTGTAGCCGTCGCGCGAGCGCCAGTGGGTGTTCATCACCAACCGCGCGGTGGGACCGCCGTCGTCGACGAGCCGGCACCAAACGCGCTGAAGACACGGCGGCTCGGCATGACCCAGATCGACCGTCGGCATCCACGTGATCGCCTGGGCCCGCCGCGTGTAGCCGCAGTCCGCCAGCTCGTCAACCATCGCCGCCACTTGGTCCACGGGGCCGAACGGCCCGCCCGTGGGCGAGTCGGCGAAGTCGTCGATCACGTCGTAGGCGAACAGGCGCTGGTGGTAGGTGTAGGACCACTTCCCCTCGTCGGGCCGGATCCACGAGTCGTGAACCCCCCAGACCACCTCCTGCACGTAGATCTCGAGCTCCTCGAGCCCCGCCGGGAAACTGCGGTGCAGCCGCGGCTCGCCGAGCGGCTCGGCCACCTCGATCACCACGGTCGCGTCCCGGCTCGGCGGGTCCTCGGGCTTGTCGTACTGCGTGCGCATCGCCGCGCCGCGCCGCCACGTCTCGACGACGGCCCGCTCCCACGCCTCGGGCAGCGTCCGGCCCCGTACCGTCAGCAGCGGCACCCCGCCGGCCGCACCCGGCTCCGACGGCGCGCCCTTGGCGCCTGAGCCCGTCTCGTCAAGCTTCGATCGCTCCGCCATGCTCCTCCTCCACCGGGAACAACGCCCCCCGCGACGACTCGCGCCACATCATACCCGCCTCACCACGACGGCGCAACGGCGCCGACTCAAGTCGCACGGCCCCGCGCCGATACAGACAGAGGAGACAGGTCGCACAGAGGCGCACCGTCGCCTATCTAGCAAGGGACGACTATGGCTGTTGGACGCCGAGTCCGCCGGTGCCTGCTTGTGGCCGTGCTCATCGTCACGGCCGGCAGCGCGGGCTTTGTCCTGATCGAGGGCTACAGCCCGCTCGACGCCGTCTACATGACGGTGATCACGATCACCACGGTCGGCTTCCGCGAAATGCAGATGCCTTCGCCCGCCGGGCAGGTGTTCACCATCGTGCTTATCGTCGCCGGGTTCGGCACCCTGGGCTTCATCGCGCACACGATCATCGAGGCCCTCGTCGAGGCAGTCGCCGCCGGCGCATCGGAGAAACGAAAGATGAAGAAGCGCATCGCCCTCCTCGATTCTCACTACATCATCTGCGGCAGCGGCCGTGTCGGCTCCGCCGCGGCCGAGCACTTCCAACGCGCCGGCGTGAACTTCGTCATCATCGAAGGCCACGCCGAGGCGCTCGAAGCAGCCCGCACCCGCGGCTGGCTCGTCATCGAAGGCGACGCCGCCTCCGAAGACGTCCTGGTCGAGGCCCGCATCAAGCAGGCCAACGGCGTGCTGGCCATCCTGCCGTCGGACCCCGACAACCTGTTCATCGCCCTGACGGCCCGCGACCTCAACCCGAACGTCCACATCGTCGCCAGGGCCGACGAACCGTCGTCGGACAAGAAGCTGCTGCGCGCCGGCGCCGACAGCGTCATCTCGCCGTTCTCGACGGCCGGTATGCGCATCGCCACCGAGATGCTCGCCGCCACGGGCGAGTTGACGGAAGCCGCCGCGGCGGCCGAACCGACCAAGCCGACGCCGCAATGGATCATCGTCCAGGACGGCTCGAGCATGGAAGGGCAAACGGTCGCCCAGATCGCCGACGAGACGAGCCACGACGTGCTCGGACTCCGACGCCACGGACGCGACGTGCTGCTGCCGAGACGCGACGAGACGCTCCAGTGCGGCGACGCCCTCCTCGTGATCGGCGAACCGCAAGAAGGCGACGACTGGGCCGAGCTCCAGGCCCGGCCGCGTTGGGTGGCCATCGTCGACGATAACCCCGTCGCCGCGCAGCAGATCGCCAAGCTGCTCCGGCGCGCCGGCCTCGTGCCGCTGATCGCCGGCGACGGCCGCCAGGGCCTCGCCACCATTGTCGGCGAGACGCCCGATGCCGCCCTGATCAACGCCAAGCTCCCCGTCATCTCGGGCACCGAGCTGTGCAGCCAGGTCCGGGCCGTCGGCTCGTGCAGCCGCGTCAAGCTCATCGTCTTCAGCAGCGACGAGACCCCCGACACCAAGCAGCATGCCATCGAGGCCGGCGCCGACGCCTTCGTACACAAGGGAACCGAGGCCACCGAGCTCGTCGAGACTGCCGTCCGCCTTCTCCGCGAAGAGCCGACACAGCCCGCACTCGCCGCCGACCAGGCGCCGTTCGATGTCGACGGCGTCATCGCGATCTTTGGCGGCGACCTCGACAAGCTCGGCTCCGTCGTGCCGCTGTTCCTCGACGGATACCCCAAGCTGCTCGCCGAGATGCACGAGGCCATCGAGCGCCGCGACGCCCCCGCCCTCGAGCAGGCCGCGCAGCGACTCAGGGGCTCGGCCAACGAGCTCGCCTCGCACCCCAGCTTCGAAGCAGCCCTCCAGCTCGAGACGATGGCGCGCGACGGCCACCTTGACCAGGCCGGCCCGGCACTCGAGGCCTTGCAGAGAGAGCTCGACCACATCAGACCAGCTCTTGGCGCCCTGAACGCGCCGCACGCCGGCCCAGAGACCTAGCCGGCAGACCACCCCGACCTGGTTTCCCCTCAAGCAGCCACGCAGCAAGCCGATAACGCCAAGGAAGGGTCAGTGTACTTCTGTGCAGACGGGGTCCACCCGGCCACAACACCAGATGCGGCCCAGGGACGGCACCCCGCCGGCCAGCGGCGCGAGGGCGCCACAGGCCCAGGGAGAGACGTATGAACGCACGGCGCGGTCCGACCCACGTGCCACCCGAGCCCCTAACGTCAGAACTGCGCCTCGGCACGCCCGAAGCTCAGCCGCCCAGGGCGCTCTTGCGCAAAGACCTCCTCGTCGCCAGGCTCTTCGTTCCGCTCGCCATCGCCATCCTGGGCTTGACCACCTACAGCATCGTCAGCACCTGGCGCATGGAGACCCGACAGCTCCGGCGCGAGAGCGTCACGGACGTCGACAACACCGGACGCCTCATGCGCCAGATGCTCGACGACGATGCGCTGCGGCTGCGCAGCGCGCTCGGGACCTTCATGCACGACCAGGAGTTCAAGGACCTGTTCCGAGCGCGCGACCGCCTGGCACTCCTCGAACGCGGCCTCCCGTTGTTCCAGCACCTCAGCGACCAGTACAGGCTGACGCGCTTCTACTTCATCGAACCCGACGGCACGGCCTTTGCGCGCCTGCACCGCCCGGACGACTTCGGCCAGAAGGTCACCCACGCCACCGTCCGAAAGGCGATGCAGACCGGCCAGCCCGCCTGGGGGCTCGAGGTGGGCAAGGTCGCCTTCGCGCTGCGTGTGGTGAAGCCTTACTACGACGGCGACGAGCTGCTCGGCTACATCGAGTTCGCCGAAGGCATTGACCACATCCTTGCCACCCTCACCGGCAACGGCGCCGCCCAGCAGGAAATCGTGGTCGCCATCAACAAGGAGTTCCTCAACAGGGATAGGTGGGAGAACGCGAGCCACGGTCGGCCCGGCAACCTCGGCGGCTGGGACGACTTCGACCAGCTCGTGGTGTCAAGCGCAACGTTCGAAACGCTGCCGCCCGAGGTGCGGTCGCTCCTCGCGTGCGGAGACGACGGGTCCCGCCAGTCCGGCAGGCTGATTCGCATCGGCGACAAGGCCTACGGCGCAGGCCACGTGCCGATGGCCGACGTGCTCGGGCGGACCGTGGGTCACGCCCTCATCCTGCGCGACATGACGAGCCGCCTGACGGCCCTCAGACAGACAACCCGGACCCAGGCGCTCGTTGGCGCCGGCATCGCCTGCGCGCTCGCCCTGGTCGCCTATGCCGGGCTGCGCCGCATCATGCAGACCTTGGCCGCCTCGCGCGCCGCGCTCAAGCATCACGCCGCAGACCTCAGCGACGCCCTCGAGCGCGAGCGCCGCGTAAGCGACCTGCTCGCCGCGGTCCTCAACGAGACGACCCTCGACACGCCGCTCCAACTCCTGGCTGACTCAGCCCGCGAGAGCTGCAACGCCAACATCGGCCTCATCGCGTTGCTCGATACCGACACAGGCGAGGTGGCAAGCCTCACGTGGAGCAACTGCTCGCCCCACGAGATCCCGCCGGACTTCACGCTCCAGCAGAGCCCGCCCTTCGCCACGCTGCTCAGGAGCGACGGTGTCGTCTGCCTCGACGACGTCATGGCGCACCCCGAGGTCAGACGCCACCCGCAGCGCCACCTGAAGCTGCACGCCATGCTCGGCACGGCGCTCCGAGACGATAACGGCGTATTCGGCCTCGTCGCCGTCGGCCACACCAAGCCGCAGCGGCCATTCACCGGCGAGCACAAGAAGGCCCTCGCCACGATGGCCGATCTCGCCACCGTGGCCATCAACCGCGCGCGCATCATCGACGAGCTCAAGCGGATAGCCACTGAGGCGGAAGAGGCCTCTCGCAAGGCACTCGTCGCGCGCGAGGCGGCCGAACACCACGCGGCCGACTCGGTCGCCGCCTACGAGGCGCTCCTCGCCACCAAGCAACGGCTCGCGATCCACATCGCCATCAGCGAGGCGGCCAACCGGCCTCGGAGCCTGAACCAGGCGCTCGCGTCGATCACGGACACGTGCCTGACCGAACTCGACTTCGACAGCGTCGCCACCTATCTGCTCGACGAGAAAACAGGCCAATTCGTGATCGCGTCCGACCGGGGCCTCTCCAAGCGGTTCGTGGCGCACATGCGGTACCGCACGGTCAAAGCACCCGATCGGCGCGAAAGCCTCCACGGCAAGGTGCTCTTCTTCAACCACCAAGAGCTGCATGAGCGGTTCGCCGACGAGCCCGAGTTCCTGGCCGAGGGGCTCACGTCGGCTGCCTCGGTGCCGCTCGCGGTCGGCGAGCGCTTGGTCGGGCTGGTCTTCTTCTGCTCACACGCACAGACCGAAATCGGCCCGCGGGCGCGCGCCATCATCGCCGAGATCGCGGCCTCGGTACAGCCCGCGCTCGCCAACGCGCTCCAGACCGATGAACGCAAGCGCGTCAACCCGGCCGCCGCCGGGCACGAGGATCGCGTCACCGAAATGGAACACGAGGTGAACGCCTTGCTCGCCGAGCTCGGCCGGCCGCCCAAGTACACAATCCCTGAAGAGACGCTCACGCAAAAACAGGGCGCCGCGAGCGCGCCACGCCAATAGAACGCACACGCCCTCGACGGCGATTGCATACAAAGGCACTGCAGCACATACAGCGAAAGGAACCGGAAACCATGAAGCGCCACTGGACCATTGCAGCCCTGGTCGCCGTACTGGCCGCCGCCGTCGCCATGTGGTTCGTGCAGCCATTCGGCGCCAAGGGTCCGCGCGAAACCCAGCCTGACCCGGCCGTCCAGCCGACCCAACCGGCCACGCCGGACACCACGAAGCAGCTCAACTGGATGGCACGCTGGAAGGGCGAGCACGATCGCGAAACCTTCGTGCGCGAGGTCGCCAGGGAGTTTGAGTTCCTCAACCCCGACGTTGACCTCACCTTCAAGTTCCATCAGGAGGTCGGCTTGCCCACCGAGAAGGCGGTCGCGGCCGAGATCGTCGACATGATCAAGACCGGCGACATCCGCTGGGACGTCGTGCCCCTCAACACCGGCCAGTACCGCGACGTCGCCCAGCTCCTGGGCGATCCCCATTGGGGCCACAAATACCTCGTGGATTTCGCCGAGGTTGACTGGTTCGCCAAGACACAGAAGCCGTTCATCACCGAGAACCCGATGTACCGAGCCGCCTTCGACAACATGTTCGTCGGCCCCTACATCGAGGGCTTCTACTGCATGCTCTGGTACAACCGCGACGTGGCCGAGCGGCTCGGCCTCACCATCGACCCCCACGCGGTGACGATCGACGACCTGGTCAGCTACGTCCGGGCCGTCTACGACTACAACCAGGCGCACGGCACCAACATCGTCGCCATCCACGAGGCCAAGGACTGGCGCACCACCGAGTACCTGTTCCGGCACCTGTTCGCCTCGGCCGTCGGGAATCTCGACGAGGTGAAACAAAGAACCGCCTCGGAGAGCAAGCGCGCCGCGTTGCTCCGCACCTTCCAGGCCCTCGAGCGGCTCGGCCAGTACAAGGCACTCGGCGACTCCTACAACGACAACGTCTGGTGGGACACACGCCACTACGTGCTTGACGGCCAGGCGCTTTTCTTCGTGAACGGCTCGTGGATGTACAGCCATTGGATGGAAATCGACGGGGAAAAGACGGCGCACATGATGCCGGCCGAGCTGCCCGTGTTCCAGCCCGTCGACTTCTACATCGGCAGCTACACGCCCCAATACGCCATCATGAAGGCGTCGCCCAACCGCGAGACGGCCATCGCGCTGTTCAAGTTCTGGTCGCAGCCCAAGATCGCCGAGAAGTGGGTCCGCTACACCAAGGCGCCCACCGGCATCCAAGGCCACCTGACCCAGTCCGATGTGGCCAACGACCAGTTCGAACAGTTCCAGCGCCGCATGCACGAGAAGTACCAGGGCAACCTGCACTTCAGCGACGACGTGGGCTTCATCCTCGGCGAGGAAAACAAACTGCTCACCGGCCTCGTGAACAACAAGGTGGTCGAGCTGCTCGCCGGCACCACGACCGCCCAAGAGGCGTATGACGAGATCATCGCAAACTGCAAGTAACGGGGTAGCGGGCGCGCCGCCGGACCGGCGGCGCGCCCACACCCGGCAGGCGAGACAATGAGACGGCCACGCGTATTCAGCAGCCTCGTCTTCAAGATCAGCTTCGCCATCTTCGTGATGGAGGCGGCGGTCTTTGTCCTCCTGGGCTACTACTACGTGGACCGCTACGGCCGGGAGATCGACCGCCAGGTCAAAACCAAGATGCAGATCCCCGGCCTGCTCATGGCCGAACAAGCACTCAACTACGAGGCCGTCCAGGACGCCGCCGCGCTCGAACGCCTCATTGGAGAAAAAGTCGAGCGCGCCTTCATCGTGCGCGCCAACGGCCGGCTCTTCTACGCCTCGGACCCGAATCTCGACGGGCGACACGTCAGCAGCGTGCTCGCCCCTGGCGACACGTGGCAGCCGGACCCGACCGATCAGACCGGCCAGATCCGGCGTGTCACGCGCGACTCGAGGACCTTCCTGACTAGCCTCACGCCGCTGTACTCGGGCGAGAAGCTGATCGGCTACCTCTATCTCGACGTCGACACGAGCCGCCTGACGGCCGAGAAACGCGCCACGGCCGTCTCGTTCATTGTCAGCTCGCTGCTGTGCGTTTTCTTGACCACGCTGACCGAGGTGGTGCTCGTCCACTCGCTCACGGGCCCGCGCATCCGAGAGACCGTGCAATGCCTGCGCCTCGTCGAAGCCGGTGACCTGACCGCACGCCTCGCCTCGAAAACGTGGTCCGACGAGCTTGGCGACCTCCAGCACAGCGTCAACGCCATGATCGCCGAAGTCGAAAACCGAACCCAGGAACGGCAGGCGGCCGAGGCCGCCCTACGCAAGAGCGAGAAACGCTTCCGCGAGATGTTCGAAGCAATGACCGAAGGGGTCGCCTTGCACGAGCTCGTCACCGACGGACAGGGAACCGCCGTCGACTACGTGATCCTGGACGTCAACCCCGCGTACGAACACCAGCACGGCCTCGCGCGCCACGAGGTGGTCGGCAGACACGCCACCGAGGTGTTCGACCTGCCCACCCCGCCGCATCTCGACGTCTACGCCGGGGTGGCCGCGACCGGTCAGCCCATCCATTTCGAGCACTACCTCGCGCGGCTCGACAAGCACTTCATGATCTCGGCTTTCTCGCCCGGTCTCGGGCGCTTCACGACGATTACTCAGGACATCACCGAGCGCAAACAAGCCGAGGAGCTCACCCGCGCCCGACGCGAGGCCGAGGCCGCCAACGAGGCCAAGAGCCAATTCCTGGCCCACATGAGCCACGAAATCCGCACCCCGATGAACGCCATCATCGGCTTCTCAACCTTGTTGCTCGAGGAGGAGTTGTCAGCCGAACAGCGCGAGACCATCGGCATGATCCACACCAGCGGCAACACCCTGCTCCGGCTCATCAACGACATCCTCGACCTGTCCAAGGTCGAGGCCGGGCGCATGACCGTCGAGCAGGTCGACTTCTCGCTCCACGCACTCATCGACCGATGCGCCGACCTCGTTCGCGGCCGCTGCAGGGAGAAGGGCGTCGCACTCCAGGTCAGCATCTCCCCGGACGTGCCTGATTCCGTTCGCTCCGACGAAGTCAAGGTGCAGCAGATCATGACGAACCTGCTCGCGAACGCCTCGAAGTTCACCGAGCAGGGCTCGATCACGGTCGAGGCCAGACGCCGAGACGCACACATCGAGGTCGTCGTGGCCGACACCGGCATCGGCATCGCACCCGAAAAACTCGCTCAGATCTTCGACCCGTTCACCCAGGCCGACACAAGCACCACGCGCCGCTTCGGCGGCACGGGACTCGGCCTGACCCTGTGCAAACACATGGCCGAGCTGCTCGGCGGCGATATCACGGTCGAAAGCAGGGAGGGCAAAGGCTCGACCTTCGCATTCTCCTTCCCGTACATGCCCGCTCAGGAGGCTGTCTCAGACAAGAAGCCTATCGCAGAGCCGACCGCCGACTTCGTCTGGGACGGGCTCCGCGTGCTGGTGGCCGAGGACGACGAGATCAACCGCCGCTATATGCTCCGGTTGCTCGACGGCCGCGGCTTGCAGGTCACCTTTGCCGAGGACGGCGGCCAGGCACTCGAGCTCGCCCACCGGGGGCCCGACCTGATCCTGATGGATATGCACATGCCCGTGATGAGCGGCTACGACACCACGCGCGCGATCAAGGACGACCCCGAGCTTGCCCGCATCCCGATCGTCGCTCTGACCGCCTCGGCCCTGAACGAGGACCGCCTCAAAGCGGCTGACGCCGGGTGCGACGGGTTTGCCGCCAAACCGGTCCAGACCAGTGAGCTGTTCTCCGAGATGAAACGCGTCCTCGCGGAACATGGCCCCCTCGGCACGCCGGCCACCACGGCCAAGCCCCGTGCCCAAGACGACGCTGCCGGCCGGCAACCTGCGCGCGCAGCCGCGCCCGAGGCCGCGCCGCGGACCGCGCCGGCGCAGACCGCGCCGGCGCCCGACGACGAGATGGCCGACCTGATGCGCGAGCTGCGTGTCGAGTACATGACCGAGTTCCCGAGCGTGCTTACCCAGATGCAGGCGCTGGTGACCGACGGCGACGCCGCCGGCCTCGGCGCCCTTGGCCACCGACTCAAAGGCAACGGCGCCTCCTACGGATTCCCCGAGATCACAGAGATCGGCACCCAGATCGAACAGCTCGGCGAAGCCGGGCAACTCGAGGCCATCCGGCCCCATATCGAGCGGCTCCGCCAGATCCACGCCGCGTTCGAGCCACCCCAGATGGAGGACAGGAGCGCTCCAACGCCCTGAGGTGCATATATCATGGCATGCTTATTGTTCCTGCTGCCTCCAGTTATCGGGCGCAGCCGTCTGCGCCCGGCCAAGCCGGGGGCTGCAACGGGGGGTCATCACCCCGAGCGCCTGGGGCGCAACGAAATCGAGACGAGAGGGGCAGGATCTGCCGGCCGGATCGAATGGTGCACTGGCAGCCGGCGTGCTGGGCGGCTCCTGAGTGGCAAGAGAGTAGCTTAAGGATATCATGATGAGACGTCTGCTCTTCGCCGTTGTCCTGTCGGTCGCGATCGCCCCGGCCTGGGCCGATCACCCCGGCCGCGATCTGGCGGACCTGACGATCGAAGAGCTGATGAACATCGAGATCACGGTCACCTCCGCTGCCAAGAAACCGCAGAAGCTCACGGAGGCCGCGGCCGCGATCTCGGTCGTCACCGGCGACCAGATCCGCCGCGCGGGCGTCACGAGCATCCCCGAGGCGTTTCGCCTCGTGCCCGGCATGCACGTGGCCCGCGTGGACGCCAACAAGTGGGCGATCAGCTCGCGCGGCTTCGACGGCCGGATCTCCAACAAGCTGCTCGTGCTCGTCGACGGCCACCAGGTCTACACCCCCTTGTTCACGGGCGTCTTCTGGGAGGTGCAGGACACGGTCCTCGGCGACATCGACCGGATCGAGATCATCCGCGGGCCCGGCGGCACGCTCTGGGGCGCCAACGCCGTCAACGGCGTCGTCAACGTGGTCACCAAAAGCGCCAAAGACACCCAGGGCGGCCTGCTGCGGCTCGGCGCCGGCACCGAAGAGCGGACCTTCGGCGAGGCGCGCTACGGCGGCACGCTCAGCCCGGACGCCTACTACCGTATCTACGCCAAGTACGTCGACCGCGACGGCTTCGTCGACGAGGCCGGCAACAACACGAACGATGAGTGGCAGATGCGCCTCACCGGCTTCCGGGTCGACTGGAACCTCACACCCGACGACTCGCTCACCATCCAGGGCGAGTACTACGACGGCGACGGCCGACAAACAGTCATCGAACCAATCTTCACGCCGCCATTCGCCCAACCGGTCCCCGACGCGATCGAGATGACCGGCGGCCACCTGTCGGCCTGCTGGGAACGGCACCTGGGCGAGGACTCCGATCTGGCGCTGCTCGCCTATCACCACGAGGGCAATCGCCGCGAGGCCATCGCCTCGGGCGACACGGCCATCACGGAAGTCGACTTCCAGCACCGGCTCCCGGCCGGCGAACGCCACGACCTCCTGTGGGGGCTGGGAGTGCGTGTCACGAGCGACAAGGTCCGCTGTGGCGCCGTGCTCGACGTCGAGCCGGCCGAAGCGACCGATTCCGTCTACCAGGCCTTCATCCAGGACGAGATCACCATCACGCCCGAGCGGCTCTTGTTGACCGTCGGCTCCAAATTCGAGCACAACGACTACACCGGCTTCGAATACCAGCCCAGCGTCCGGCTCGCGTGGGAGCCCACGGCCAACCAGACCGTCTGGGCCGCGGTCTCTCGCGCGGTCCGAACGCCGTCGCGCACCGAGCGCGGCCTGCGCTTCACCATGCCGGGCACGCCCGACGGCGTCTTCCTCATGTGGACGCCCAGCGACGACTACGACTCGGAGACGCTGCTCGCCTACGAGCTCGGCTACCGGGTGCAGCCCAGCGAACGGCTCACCCTCGACGCGGCCGCCTTCTACAACTGCTACGACAACCTGCAGACGAGCGTGCCCGGCATGCCGACGATCGAGCCCTCGCCGCTGCCCCATGCAGTGCTGCCCCTGCACTTCACCAACGACAGCCACGGCGACGCGTACGGCTTCGAACTGGCCGCTAATCTCAAGGCCTCCGAGCGCTGGCGCCTCTCCGGCGGCTACTCACTGCTCAGGATGGACATTGAGCTCGGAGACGACGCGCTCCCGGGCACCCAGACGACTTACACCGAAGGCAAGAGCCCCGAGCAGATGGCGTTCCTGCACTCGTCGTGGGCTCTGCCTGGCAACGTCGACGTCGACGCGGTGCTGCGCTACGTCGACGCGCTCCCGGCCATCGACGTGGACGCCTACACTGAGCTTGACGCGCGAGTGGCCTGGCGCCCAACACAGGATCTGGAGCTCTTTGTCGTGGGGCAGAACCTCCTCGAGGCCCAACACGCCGAGTTCCTCCCGGCGATGATCCAAACGCTCCCGACACAGGTCGAACGGAGTGTCTATGTGGGGATTACGTGGCACTTCTAGGACAACTCACAACAGACCGACATAGGGTGGGTATCGTGCGCGCGCAACATAACGGAACCGAATGTCGAATGCACCGGAAGTCACGACGGGTGTGCGTCCTCGCCGCGGCCGTTCTCGCAGCGCTCTCGGTGAGCAGTCTCGCGCCGGCCGCCGAACCGGCGCCGACCGAGTACGAGATCAAGGTCGCCTTTATCTACAACTTCGCCAAGTACGTCGAATGGCCCGAAGAGACCGCGCTCGATTCCGGTGGTGTGTTTATCATCGGCGTGCTGGGCGACGACCCGTTCGGCGCGCTCCTTGATCGGATCGCCCACAACAGGACAATCGGCGACAAGCCGATCGTGATCCGGCGCTTCGAACGCTTCGAGGACTACACGCCGTGCCACATCTTGTTCGTTGCCGCCTCGGAACAAGAACGCTTGCCGGCCATCGTTGAGGCGCTCGCCGACTCGCCCGTCCTCCTGATCGGAGACACGGAAGGCTTCGCCCGCAGAGGCGTCGCCGTCAACTTCTTCATCGAGGAGAGCAAGGTGCGCTTCGAGGTCAATCCGGAGGCCGCGGCGCGCGCCGGCCTCAAGATCAGCTCGAAGCTCCTGCGTCTGG
>CAYUZG010000004.1:0-39657 GCA_964449605.1 uncultured Verrucomicrobiota bacterium
GCGCGGTCGCCGCGTCGATGGCCGTCTGGATCGCCTCGTAGGGGTGGGCGGCCGATCCGTCCTGGGCCGGGTCGCCCGCGTTGGCCGCATCGACGTAGATGAACAGCGGCGAGTCGGCGCCGTGCGGGTCCGAGGCGAAGTGCTGCTCCTCGACGTTGAGCAGGTCATCGCCGTCGGCATCGAGCCAGGCATCCGCCGGGTCGCCCGGGTCCAGCCCGTTGGCGTTCTCCCACGTGTCGGCGAGGCCGTCGCGGTCGGCATCGAGCAGTTCGTGGGCGCCCATATCGTAGTAGGGCATCGCGCCGGCGCCTGTGTTGAGCCGGCTCACGAAGTCGTAGCGCGTCAAGCTGAGCAGGTCGACCGAGGGCGCCGCGAGGCTCGTGCCCGCGTCGACGCACGGCGACCACGGCTGGAGCCGGTAGTCGCCGTTGTCGGGGTCGATGAGCGACGGGTCGGTCGAGATGTTGCCGTCGGTGCCGGCGAAGACGCCGTCGCCGACGTCGCTGTAGCGCACCGTGAAATCGGCCGGGTTGCCGACGATGTCGTCGCCGTTGCCGTAGACGATCGTGTTGATCAAGCCCACCGTGCCGCTCCAGCGCGCCACGCCGTAGTCGGCGTTGTCGGTCACCGTGCAGTTGATCAGCGTGGGCGCCGCCGTGTTGCTGGTCCAGACCCCGTTGTGGGCGTTGCCTGCCACAAGGCAGTTGATCAGTCGTGGCCTGCCCGAGTTGCCGCACCCGATGCCGTGCATGCTGCCCGTGACGAAGCACGTGCGGACGGTCGCGTCCGAGTCGATCAGCTTGACGCCGTTGTAGCTGGCGCCGCCCGAGGTGATCGTGAAGCCGGCCAGCACAGCGGAACTGATACCGTCGAGCAGCACGCCCTCGGCCGCGTTGCCCGCGTTGATCGTGGTCACCGTCGGCCCGCTGCCGACGACCCAGACACCCTCGGTCATCACGACCGCTTCGGTGTAGAGGCCCGGCAGCACCTTGACGACGGCCGGCGCGGTCGCGGCGTCGATCCCCATCTGGATCGCCTCGTAGGGGTGGGCGGCCGAGCCGTCCTGGGCCGGGTCGCCCGCGTTGGCCGCATCGACGTAGATGAACAGCGGCGAGCCGGGGCTGTGCGGATCCGTGTCGAGGTCCTGCTCCTCGATGTTGAGCAGGCCGTCGCCGTCGTCATCGAGCCAGGCATCCGTCGGATCAGCCGGGTCCAGCCCGTTGGCGGTCTCCCAATCGTCGCGCATGCCGTCGTGGTCGTCGTCATAGGCGATCGAGAACGTCCGCAACTGGCTGCACTCACAGCTCCGGCGGAACGGCGTCTTGGCGATCACCTTCCAGTACTGCCAGGTGCCTGTGAGCCCGTCGCCGGGCGAGATCGTATAGCTCGTGTCGGTCAGGTCCTCGATGACGAGCTCCGGCGTGCTGAACCAGCAGTCGTTGTCGACGATCAGCGTGTAGGTGACCGTCTCATCGGGGGCCGCGGGTACGGAGGCCTCCCACGACAGCAGCACGTTGGGGCTGCCGAACTGGGCGCCGTCGGTGGGCGCGGTCAGTGCGAACTCGCCGGGCGCCAGCCGCGGCTTCGTCAGCGTCGGGTCGCCCAGCCAGAGCATGCCCATCGTCCAGTCGCGCTCCTCGCCGCTGTAGGGGGCGAAGCTCTCGAACCAGTGCATGAGCGAGTAGCCCATCGGCTTCCATTCGCTGACCGGTCCGTAGAAATGGGTGGCGTTGTTGATCCCGCCGCTCTTGCTCGAGCTGACCACGCCAACGCCCTCACCCGTCATGATGTACCAGACGCCGATGATGTCGGGCCACGTCCAGCGGGCAGCCACGCAGCAGTACAGGTGGTACAGGAGCACCTGCGGCGGGTCGGCGACAAGGTCCCACGGGCCGACATCGCCGCCGTGCTCCTCGGGCGGGATGCCGAAGCCGTGACCCCAGGCGCCGAAGTGGACGTTGACCCGAAGGTGCTCGTACGGGATTTGGATCTTCTCCAGGTAGTCCGAGGCGATCGTCTCGTACGGGTCGTCGTATACGTCCACGAACTCCCATGCTTGCCAGATCTCGTTCAGGTACTGGTTCGTCCACCACCGCCAGGGGTCGTCGACATAGAGACAGCATTTCCCGTTAGAAACGGCCAGGCCCTCGCGGTAATCGTGCACCTTGTTGAAATAGCGCACGGTCAGTGACGCCTCGGTCTGGCCGGGCTCCTCGGTGAGGTTGAACGCCGTGATGCGGCCGCAGTAGATCTCAGGTGCCTCGTCGCCCGAGCCCGCCTCAAAAGAGTCGTAGATCCCGTTGCTGTCCGTGTCGCTCCAGGAGCCGTCCATGTCCATGTAGTACAGCTCACAGGGGAATTCCTCGTCCCATCCGGTCTGGAACCAGAGCGGCGGCAGGGCGCCGATGAAGACGCACCCCTCGAGGTCGTCCAGCGTCCCGTACTTCGAGATGAGCGTGTTGCGAAGACTCGCGTGTGTCCCGCCGGACACCTCGATCAGCTCGACCGTGAGGCCCTCGCTCTCCACGTCACTGATGTAGGTGGCGAGCGCGTTCTGCACCGAGACATTGCTGTAGAGGTTCGACTTGATGACGACCAGGTAGTTGCGCACGTCCGAAACGGGTGACGTCTGGGCCCCTCCCGCGGCTTGCGCCTCAGGCGCCGGCGGTGTGCGGTAGGCCACGCTGGCCGACATCGGCGCGGTCGGCGGCTGCGTTTCGACCCAGTGGTAGCGCGGCATGACCGGTGTGCTGCCCGGAGCGAGGCGGTCGCCGTGCTTCGCGCCGGCAGCGGGTGCGAGCACGGGCATCAGCACAACACAGAGCCCGAGAGCGACGACAAGAAAGCGTCGGCAACGTGCCATGAGATCGTTCCCTCCACAGTGGCGGGTCCGGTCTGCCTCCGGTTGGGTGATGGGCAGACAGCAGCAAAGAAGCGCAGAGAGACGCGCGAGCGGTTGCCCAGCCCCGGTTGCCATGTCCGAAGACCACTCCAGAGACAGATGTACTAGAAAGACGGCTTGTACGCGGCGGTCTTCGGAACACCTGCGGGTATCTAGCACCGTCCCACGGGAGCGTCAAGGTACGGGCTGCAGCAAACTGGCCCGCACACCGTCGTCGTGCACGGCGTGCACACACGCGGACTCAGCGCGCGAGCGGGTCATGGTCGCGGGCCCTCGCCTGGCGGGCGCCTACTTCTCGCGGATGCGGTAGAACTTGCGCTCGTAGGCGGCCGTGTCGGTGTCGGTCCACGAGCCGGTCTGGCCGACGTCGACGTCGTGCCAGGTTTCGCGGTCGAGCGACCACTCGACCACGTAGTCGAGGTTGGGCTGGGCGTTCCACTCGATGGTGACGTCGCTGCCGTGGCTGATCGACGTGACCCGGAGCGCGTAGGCGGCGTGGTAGCCCATGTCGATGGTGCCGGTGTCGCGCGTGCTGTCGGTGCGGGTGGTTTGGCGGTCGAGGCCGGCGAACGTTGTCGGCTCGCCCGTGTCGACGCTCGGGCTGTCGGCGCCCTGGCCGGCGGCGAGCTGGCTCAGGTAGTAGGCGTGCAGCGGGCCGCTGACGAACAGCGGGTCGGCCGAGATGTTGCCGTCGCTGCCGGCGAAGTCGCCGTCGCCGACGTTGCAGTACGTTGCCGTGAAGCGCGCCGGATCGCCCCCGATGTCGTCGCCATTGCCGTAGACGATCACGTTGGTCATTGTCACGCTGCCCCACCACGGCACGATGCCGTAGGTCGCGTTATCGGCAACCGTGCAGTTGGTGATGGTGGCTGCCACGCTGCCCGTTTGCCAGTAGCCGACGTTGAGGTTGCCGGCAATCAGGCAATTGAGCAGAAGGGGCGAACCGGAGTTGGCGCAGCCGACGCCGTGTTTGCTCGCGGTGATCGTGCAGTTGCGGATCGTCGGCGAGCAGTCTTCGATCCAAATGCCGTTGTAGTCGCCGCCGCCGGAGGTGATCGCGAAGCCGGCCAGCAGCACGTTTTCAGTGCCGGTCAACGACGCGCCTTCGGCCGCGTTGCCCGCGTCGATCGCGGTGCACTCCGGTCCCGCGCCGACGACCCAGACGCCGGCGGTCATCACGATGGGTTCGCTGTAAGTGCCCGGAAGGACCTTGACGACGGCCGGCGCGGTCGCCGCGTCGATGGCCGTCTGGATCGCCTCGTAGGGGTGGGCGGCCGATCCGTCCTGGGCCGGGTCGCCCGCGTTGTTGTCGTCGACGTGGATCCAGGTCGGGGACTGCGCGCCTTGCGGATCGGAGTTCAGATCGTGCTCCTCGCGGTTGAGCAGCCAGTCGCCGTCGCTGTCGTGCAGCGCATCGGTCGGGTCGGATGGGTTGAGGCCGTTGGCGCTCTCCCAGGCGTCGCCCATGCCGTCGAGGTCGACGTCGAAGGCGATCGAGAACGTCCGCG
Source organism: uncultured Verrucomicrobiota bacterium (assembly GCA_964449605.1). GTDB lineage: Bacteria > Auribacterota > JABMQX01 > JAFGEW01 > JAFGEW01 > CAYUZG01. Next base: position 4,411 of record CAYUZG010000004.1, read on the forward strand.
GCTCGTCGCACTCGATGCTCTTGTCGAAGTTGGTTGTGGCGATCACCTTCCAGTACTGCCAGATCCCCCAGAGGCCGTCGGCGGACGTGAGGTGGTAGGTGGTGTCGGCGATGTCCTCGACGACGAGCTCGGGGGAGCTGAAGTCGTCGTCGTTGTCGATGATCAGGGTGTAGGTGACCGTCTCGTCGACGCCGGCTGGTTCCGATGCCTGCCACGAGAGCCACACGTCGGGCAGAGGATGTTCGGCGCCGTCGCTGGGTGAGCTCAGCGAGAACTCGGCCGGCTCGACGCGCGAGCGCCAGAGCGTCGGGTCTCCGAGCCAGAGCATGCCGAACGTCCAGCCGATTTCCTCGACGTCGTAGGGCGCGAAGTCATCGAACCAGTCTTGGACCGCGTAGCCGAAGCAGTGGTACTCGCCGACGCGCTGGTAGAACACCTCGCCGTTGTTGACACCGCCCGACTTGGCCGAGCCCCATGCGCCGAGGCCCGGGCCGCTGTTCATCGTGTACCAGACGCCCATGCAGTTTGTCGCAGTCCACCTGGCGTTCGAGCAGGCGTAGAGGTTGTAGAACAGCAGGTGGCTGGGCGGGTTGGTGACGAGATCGTTCGAGGTGACGCTGCCGCCGCCCCATTCGCCGTTGATCTTGAACGAGTGGCTGTAGGACCCCGAATGGCAGCCGAGGCGCATGAACTCGTAGGGTCCCTGGAGCTTGACCTTGTAGTCGGAGGCGACGGTCTCGCTGGGCTCGGAGTATCCGTCGATGTAGTACCAGGCGAAGGCGCAGTTCATGCAGTAATCACCGTGCCAGTACACCCAGTCGTCATCTGTGTAGATGCACGCCTGGCCTGTGCCCGTGATCAAGCCCAGGCGGTAATCGTGCACCTTGCCCAGGTAGCGCCGGATGAGACTCACTTCATCCTGGCCTGACTCCAGATTGAGTTCGTGCGCCACGGTTCGACCGCAGTAGATCTCGGGCCCTTCGTCACCGGAACCGGCACCATGCTCATCGACATAGCCGTCAGCGTTCGTGTCGATCCAGGTGCCGTCCATGTCCATGAAGAACAGCTCACATGGGAACGTGGCCCCGTCGCCGTCGTCGTGTCTGAAAAAGGCGGCCGGCAGATCGCCGATGAAGTAGCAGCCCTCGAGGCTGTCGGGCTCGTCGTGCTTGCTGATGAGCAGGTTGCGCAGACCCTCCGGCGTGCTGGTGCCGAGCTGGATCAGCTCGATCGTGCGGCCCTCGGCCTCGACGTCGTCGATGTAGGTGGCGAGAACGTCGTCGATGTCCTCGTACAGGTCGTCGTTGACGACGATCAGGTAGCGGCGGACGCCGGCCTGCTCGCGCGGCTCGATGGCTGCGATCTCCGCATCCGGCACGGCCGGTGTGCGGTAGACGGGCGTGGCCACCATCGGCGCCTTCGGCGCCCGGCTCCTGAGCGAGCGCCTGTAGCTATCGGGTGGCGCGTCTCCCGCTCGCAGCCGCCCCGCGGCATGCGCCTGGAACGGGATCATGAGCCCAACGGACAGGACGAGTGATACGAGACAGAACCGGCGATTCATCAGAAGACAACCTCATGCGGAGTGGGTTGGGGCTCGGCGCCAGGAGCTGACGCTGCGCATCGGCAGCACGGAGATGATGTCAAGTGGGATCGGCGGCAGCGGCCGTGCACCTGCTTCCCCATCGTTTGCGTGAGTTTCCTCGGACCAGGCACGCGGGCCGTTCCATGCCCGTCGCCTGTTGCTCTCCTCTCATTGATTGTAGCACCGTTTGCGCCTTGGCGCAAGAGCCGAACATCAAGGAAAGACAGGAGACGACCGGGATGCAGCCGGCCGCATGATTCAAGACAGATTGACAGCCGTGCCAGAGGCGGGTAGCGTCAAGGACAACGCACCTGGGAGGGCGCGATGCCGTTGATGGACCTGATCCGGGCGCGCCGAAGCGTGCGCCGCTACGCCGACCGGCCGGTCGAGCGCGCTCTGATCGAGGAGTGCCTCGAGGCGGCCCGGCTTGCGCCTTCGGCCGAGAACGCGCAGCCGTGGCGGTTCGTGGTGGTTGATGACCCTCAGGTAAAGGCCCGGCTGGCGGATGCAGCGTTCTCGGGCGTCTACCGGCCGACGCGCTTCGCCGCCAAGGCGCCCGTGATCGTTGCGGTTCTCGCCAAACCCGACATCGTGGCCAACCGTCTGGGCCGGGCGATCCAGGGCACCAAGTACTACCTGATCGACTGCGGGATCGCCTGCCAGCAGTTCGTCCTGCGCGCGACCGAATTCGGTCTTGGCGTGTGCTATATCGGGTGGTACAGCAAGCGCGGCGTCCGGAAGGTGCTGCAAGTGCCGCGCTCGCACGACATTGTCGTCCTCCTGGGCGTCGGTTATCCCGACACTGCGCCCTCGAAGACAAAGCCCAGAAAGCAACTGTATGACCTGGTGTCGTACAACCGGTTTGGCGATGGGGCACGGTGACGGATTATCTGCTCGACGCGACTTGAATAGGGCGTTCGCGCGAACGTCGAATCTGTTGAACGGATCAGCTTGGCACGGAAGGAACGCGCGTCATGAAACGTTGGCTTCTTGTCTTGCCGCTGCTTGCCGGGCTCGGTCTTGTCGCCGCCGGCGGCTGCGGCGACGACAGCCGGGGCACGACCCGGCTGATCGTGATCAACAACTCGTCCGACACCGTGTTTGTCGAGGTTGACGAGCACGCCGACGGCGACATCGATGCGAGCGCCACCATGGCGCCGGGCACGCAGGCCGACTGGGTGCTCGACGATGGCTGGACGATTGTCTTCGTCGATGGCGACGGGGTCGAGATCCTCCTCGAGGATGCCTACGACGGCGTCTTTGAGATCGCCGACGACTAGCGCCGTTGGCGCCGCGACTGGCCCGGATTCCTCACAGTCATTGCACGCGTGGTGTTCCTCGGCGAGCCGCGTGGCGGCGACTCGGGTAGCCGGCGACGCTTCGCGTCGGACAGGCGCAAGGCTTCTGGGGAACGCGATCTACGTCGGCTCGCCGGAGGGTTCGGGTTCCGGGCTGGGCGGTTCGCGGCGGCGCTGGTTGAGCATCGCGTGGTACAGGGCGAAGCCGATCGGGATCGGCAGCCAGAAGCTGAAGCCGCGGAACAGGATCGTCGCCGCGCCCGCGGCGGCCCAGGGGATGCCGAAGGCGAGGAACATGCCGCTCATCGCCGCCTCGTAGATGCCGAGTGCGCCGGGCACGAAGGCGAACGCGTACAGGATGATGCCGACGATGTAGCCGGCCGCCACGTACCGGTAGAGCACCTCGGTGTGGCCGAGGCCGCGGAAGATGACGAACAGCGTCGCGGAGTCGGCCAGGAACATGCACAGGTTGGTGATCACCGGCAGGATGAACCGCCGCTTGGCGCCGATGATGAGCGCCCGCCCCTCGAAGAAGTCGTCGACGAAGTGATCGGGTATCGCCTCGGAGACCGAGCCGCGCGTGAGTCGCTTGACGAGCCGGTTGACGTCGCTCATCGTCCGCTCGAACCGCTCCCTCCGCTGGGTGCGGAACCGGATCCAGATGAAGAGCGTGAGCATCATCGCGAAGAACACGATCACGCCGGCGATGTGCCCGCCGCGCAGCGCGTGCGCCAGAGCCAGGTAGATCATCGCGCCCGTCGCGAGCAAGAAGAAGGCGATGTAGTAGGTGAGGAAGTTGAGGATCGTGACGATGATGGCGCTGCCGCCGCTCACCCCGCGGCGTTGCAGGGCCGAGTACATGAACGCGTTGCCGCTCGTGCCCATCGAGGGCACGGCCTGGTTGAGGAAGACCATCACGAGGCCCGACCCGAACAGGTACGGGATCGGGATGCGGTGGTTGAGCACGCGCAGCAGGAGATGGAACGTGAGCGCGACGGCGGCGAACTTGCCCACCTGGCACGCGAGCGCGAGCAGGACCGTCTTGGCGTTGAGCTTGCCGAGCTTGGCCCAGAGCTCGGCGAGCTCCGTGCGCTTGACCGCCGCGAGAACGACGATCGCCGCGATCAGGATCGCCAGCAGCACGTAGCGCGGATCACGGTAGAAGGCGCGTCCGACGATGCGCGGCGGCGCCGAATCGTCCTCAGACCGCTGTCCGCTGCCCTTGGCGGCATCGTGAGGCTCGGCCACACTCCACTCCCCGGAAGACCCCTGGTTCGGTTGACGCAATCCGAACGATTCTAGCATTCCGGCCCGACAGATCAACACGCTGATCTTGCTGTACTTGCGGGCGCCGGAACGCACCTCTTAGGAGCCGGCTAAACCTGCTCGCTCTCTTGGCCGATAAGAGCGAATGGCAACAAGTTTGGTTGCTTGGGGGCCGGCGTGTCGTCGGCCGAAGCGGGAGAGCCGGTATGTTGTCAGACTGGGACACGACAAGGCCCGTTCTGCAGATTCGCGATCTCGAGGTGACCTACGGCCGGGGTTCGCGCGCGGTCAAAGCGCTCGACGGCGTGAGCCTCGAGCTGCGGCCGGGCGAGATCTTCGGGCTGATCGGGCCGAACGGCGCGGGCAAGACGACGCTGATCAAGGCCGTGCTCGGCCTGCTCGAGCCCGACCGCGGCGAGGTGCGCGTCGGCGGCGAGCCGGGCGGCTCGGTCGCGGCCAAGGCCAAGGTCGGCTACATGCCCGAGCTGGCCTACTACTACGACTTCCTGCGCGCCGGCGAGCTGCTGCGGCTCTGCGGCCGGCTCTGCGGTCTGCGCGGGCGGGCGCTCGAGCGGCGCATCACCGAGCTGCTCGATCAGCTCGGCCTGACGGCCCACCGTCGCAAGCTCATCAAGCACTACTCGAAGGGGATGCGCCAGAAGCTCGGGCTGGCCCAGGCGATGCTGCACGGGCCCGAGCTACTGTTGCTCGACGAGCCAACAAGCGGACTCGACCCGCTCGCGCGGCGCGACGTGCGCCGGCTCATGGGCGCGCTGCGCGCCGAGGGGCGCGCCGTGCTCTTCTCGTCGCACGAGCTGAGCGAGGTCGAGATGATGTGCGACCGCGTGGCGATGATCAACGGCGGGCGCGTCATCGTGGCGGGCACGATCGACGAGATCCTCAAGCCGTATCGCTCGTATCGGGCGCGGGTGCGCACGAACCAGGTCGAGCGCGTACGGCAGGTGTGCGAGTCGTGCGCCGGCACGTTCGTCGAACGGAGCGCGCTCGAGGAGCACATCGACTCGTGCATTCTGGTCGCGCACCGGATCGAGGAGCTGCCCCGGCTGCTGGTGCGCGTGCTCGAGGCCGGCGCGACGCTCGAGGACGTTGACCACGGCTACGAGAGCCTTGAGCGGCTCTACGCCGAGATCGTGGAGGGTGCGTGATGCTTGCTTCCGAGCGTGCCGTCGGCTGGACGATGGTGATCGAGTTGTTCCGGCGCAAGGACCTCTACGTGCTCGCGCTGTTGGTGCTCGTGCTCATCGGGGCGGCGGCCGCGATCGACTTCTTTGGCGTCGAGGGGGTCGAGGTCTACCTGCGCGAGCTGGCGGCGACGCTCACGCTGCTGTTCACCGTCATCATCGCCGTCGCTGTGGTGGCTCGGCAGATCCCGCGCGAGGTCGAGCGCAAGACGCTCGTGCCGATCCTGGCGAAGCCGCTGACGCGGTGGCAGTTTCTGTTCGGCAAGTTCCTCGGCGCGGTCGTGTGCTTCACGGCGGCGCTCGTGGTGTTCTGGGCGTGCTCGGCGCTGATCGCGGCGTTCAAGGGCGTCGCGCTCACCTGGCTCGCCGTGCAGGCGCTCGTGCTCCAGTGGCTGGGGATCGTGATGCTCACGGCGATGGCGCTGCTGTTCTCGACGCTCGTGAGCGAGACGCCGGTGAGCGTCACGCTGTCGCTGCTCGCCTATTTTCTGCTCAAGGGGTTCACGGCGAACATCCATATCCTGGCCAGCGGCGCGGTCGGTATCGGTGCGTGGCTCATGGGGCTTGTCTATACGGTCGTGCCGCACTTCGAGTTCTACGACACGTCGCAGATGATGGCGTTCGCGCCGCTGCAGCGGCCGCTGGCGGCGCTCGATTGGCTTTTCTTCGGCAGCTACGCGCTCGGCTACACGGCCGTGTTCCTGGCCGGGGCGTGGCTGGCGTTCCGGCGGAAGCGGTTCTGAGGGGGCGGCACGGTGAAGCGGTTGTGGGCCCTTCGGGTAACAATGGCGATCGTGGGCGCGGTGTTTCTGTGCGCGCAGATGTGTGCCGAGCTGATGGTCCGCCAGTGCCGGCGCGCGTGCGAGGCCGAGCTGCCGGTGGGGCAGCAGCCGCACACGTTCCTGTCTCTCTTCATCGGCAGGCTCGAATCGCTCGCGGGCGACGTGCTGCTGCTCAAGGCTGACAACTACTTCCACGGCCAAACCTCGCTGTTGGGCCGCACGCGCGTGGGCGAATGCGCACACTCGCTCGGCCCTGGGGGGCACGAGCACGACGATGCGTGCCATCACGAGCATGCGTGCCACGATGGGCCCGGCCACGACGATCATGACCATCACCACACGGCCGACGCTGAGCACGACGATCATCCTGAGCACGAGCCCGGGCTTTCGTACGACCACTTCCTGTACCGGCAGTACGCGAAGATCGCCTCGACGGCCCACGTGCACCTGGGGCAGCACGAGGAGATCGTCCCGTGGCTGTACGCCAGCGTCCGGCTCAACCCGGGCAACGAGCGGGCGGCGGTGGTGACCGCGTACTGGCTTGCCCAGCAGCTCGACCGGCCGGCGGCGGCTGAGCGCGTGCTGCGGGCCGCGCTGGGCGAGCGGCCTTCGAGCTGGCGGCTTCATGCCGAGCTGGGCTGGCTGCACTACCGGCTGGGCAGGTACGGCCCCGCCCTCCAGCAGTGCACGAGTGCGCTCGGGTTCTTCGAGCCGGACGATGACGAGCAGCAGGCCAGGCTCGATCTGGCCGAGCTGTGGCGCCTGGCGAGCGCCTGCCAGGAAGCGCTGGGCGACCTGGAGCGGGCCGTCGCCTGCGCCGAGGAGGTTGTCCGGCTGCTTCCCGACTCGGAGGCAGCGCGCACGCGGCTCGAGCATCTGCGCGCGCGCCTCGACGCCAGCGCCGAGACCGAGGGCGGCGCCTCTGCATCGCCCGGCGATTCCCACTAAGGCCGGGCTTCTTTCGGGTCGATACACCCACCGTTGCACTGTGCGCATAGAGGAGGCTTGTGCCCGTACGCGGCGCGGCCTCGGAGAGCTGAGACGCAGGTGGTCGCTCAGGGAGAGCGGTCGCTCAAGGAGAGTGGTCGCTCAAGGAGAGTAATTGCTCGATGAGCAGCCAGGGTGTTGGAGTGGAGATCGGCCCGGAGAGCCTTCGGGTGGCTCGGGTGCAGACGAGCGCCAAGGGCATCCACGTGCAGCACGTGGCTGAGGCGAGCTTCCCGGACGGCGCGACGCTGATGTCTCTGGACGCGAGTTCGCTTTCTGACGAGGTCGCGGCGGCGCTTGATCCCAGGGTATTCGCCGGCCGCGAGGTTGTCGTCGTGGTCGATCATCCCACGGTCGTTCTGAGCGCGTTCCGGCTTGCGGCGGGCTTCACCGATGAGCTGAGCTCGAGCATCAAGTGGTACGCCGAGCAGTACATGCCGTACCCGGTCGACACGGCCGTCGTCGACTTCCAGGTGGAGGACTCGCCGTATGGCGGGCAGAAGGCCGTCCTGCTGGTGTCGATCCAGCGGGCCGTCGTCGACAAGATCATGGAGTTGCTGCCGCCGAAGCGCGTCAAGCTGCGGCGCATCGACGCGGTGCCGTTTTCGCTCCACCGGCTCTACCGCGCGCTTGTGGCGGCGCGCGACGACGCGCCCGAGCCGGCGGTCGTCGTGCACGAGTCCGGCTCGAGCGGCTACGTGCTCGTGGCCTGCGCCGGTCGGATGGGGATAGTGCGCCACGTCCGAGTCGACACCGAGGGCGGCGTCTCATTCGCCGAAAAGGTGCAGCAGACGTGCCGGCACTACGAGTTCCATCATCCGACCGAGCGGGTCCAGGCGGCTTACGCAACGCCCTCGACCCTGGCGGTCGAGGGCGTGCGCGAGCGGCTCGCGGACGAGCTCGGGCTCGAGGTGCGCGCGCTCGACGTTGCCTCGATCGCGACGCTTGCGGGCCGCAGCGACGCAGCCGACCCGGACGGCCGCTGGGCCGAGACGTTCTCGCTTGCCGTTGGGGCGGCGATCTAGGAGGGCGCGATGAACGGCTTCAACCTGCTGCCTCAAGAGCACCGGACGCATCGAGGCGCGCGGTTCGTGCCGGTGTCCTTTCTTGTGGTGCTTTGTCTTGTCGTGCTCGGCGTGTTGCTGATGGAGCTCGGCGTGGTCACGCGCGCCACCGGCACGACGGGCGGCGCGTTGAGTCAGACGCTGGCGGACAGGCAGGCCGACCTGACTGCGACGCACCAGGAGCGCTCGGCCGTCGACGGCGAGATCGCCGCCTACAGCCGCATCCTGTCGCAGACTCCGGTGTGGTCGAACCTGCTCATCGACGTGGCGTCCGTCGTCGAGCCCAGCGTGCGCATCGAGCGCTGGAGCGCGGACGTGCAGCGCGGCGTCTGCTCGATTCAGGGACGGGCGGCGACGAACGCCGATGTATTCAGTTTGGTGACGGCGCTCGAGGGCGTCGAGCAATTCGAATCAGTCAAGTTGGCCGGTGTGGCCAAGGAGACAGATGAACCAGGCCAAGGTGTACGCTTCCAAGTTGTCTGCGAGCTGCGCCAAACTGCTCGCTGATCTGTGGCACGGCCGCGGCGCATTCGCGCGCCTGGCGCAGGTGGCCCGATGGCGCGTGCTGCTGGCCGAGTGCGCCGTGCTGGCGATCACGTGTGGCGGATTCTACCTGTTGCGCTACGAGGCGGCCGCCACGCGCTACCGCCAAGCGCTGCGCCGCACGTCCGACGAGCTGAATGCCGTCGTGCTTGAGCTCGAGGCCGAGCGGCGCGAGCTCCGGGCCACGCGCCAGCGGCGCGACCTGCTGGCCGGGCTCATCCTGAGCAAGAACGCCAAGGCTCAGCTCCTGTCCGATCTGACCGACCCCGAGAAGCATCCCGGCCTCGAGATCGTCTCGATCTCCCCCCAGCCGAAGGAGAACGGGGAGCAGTACGCACGCTGCCGATCGCTGATCTCGATGGAGGGTTGTTTCGACGATTTCCTCCGTTTCCTGCGCCGACTCGAAACGACGGGCGCCCCGTGCGCGGTCGTAGAGCTCAACGTCCAGTCGGTCTCTCTGAACCCCCAAGGTGGCGGCGGTGGCACGGCACACGAGGCGAGCGCCGAGGCCGGCGCCGGCCGGGAATGGCGGGAGCGGATCTCGCTCGTGATCGAAACGTACGCGACGGCCGACCCTGTGCCCCAGGATGAGGGGCCGAAACGATGAAGACGTCTGAGTCGATACTGCTGATCGCCACCGTTGGCCTGGGTGTCGTGCTCGCGGCGACCCAGTTGCCCGGCAAGGGCCGAAGTCAGCCAGGCCAGGGCCCGGGCGCATCCACGCCGGGCGCAGACGGCTCCGGGGCCGCACCGCGTCAGAGCCCGACCATCGAGCTTCTGGTGGCCAAGCGGGCCTCGCTCAAGCCCCTGTCGCCGACGCTGCGCAACCCGTTCCGGCCGCCGGCCAAGGGCAGCATCGAGGACATGGTCGCGGTCGGCATTCGCGTCACGGGCATCTTCGGGAACGAGCACGGCGACGATGGCCGCTTGTCGGCCCTCGTGCGCGGGACACTCATCGGGGCCGAGCACGACGCGAGCTTGGGCGTCGTGCACATTGCGCGCGGCGAGCCGGGCCTGGCCGAGCTGCTCAAGGGCAAGCGCGTGCACGAGGGCGACACCATCGGCTGTCTCCGAGTCGGCTACGTGAGCGAGCGCGGCGTCGTGCTCCTGTACGGCGAAGAACGCATCGCGGTGAAGCTTCATCCTCAGGGCGCCGATGGGGCGGGCGGCGAGCATGAGGCGTCGGGCACGCACCCGTCTGAAACGGAACCGAAAACCCGCTGAGGGCGGACTGATGGATATGAGCCTCAAGGTGTTGGTCATCGACGACGAGGAGATGATGCTGTCGTTGTTCGAGGCGGTCATGGCCGAGTACGGCCACATGGTCGCCACGGCCCGCAGCGGCCGCGAGGGGGTCGAGATCGCGCGCACGGGCGGTTTCGACGTGGTGATCTCCGACATCAAGATGCCCGACATGAACGGGATCCAGGTGCTCAAGGCGATCCGCGAGCTCTCCGACGAGATCGGCGTCGTGCTCATCACCGGGTATGCCTCGCTCGAGACGGCGATCGAGGCGGTCCGCCTCGGCGTAGATGCCTACTTGCTCAAGCCGTTCGAGGACCTGGAGCGCGACGTGCTCGCCCCGATCAACCGGATCGCGCAGAAGTACCGCCTGCGTCGGGAGAACAGGCGGCTCTCGGCTGAGCTCAACGAGGCGAACGAGCACCTGAAGCGCACGAACCACGAGTATCGCCGCACGCTGGCGCACCTTGCCACCCAGCAGCAGATCGCCTCGATGTTGTGCGGCGCGAGTGGGGTCGACGGCATTGTGGCGATCCTGACTCAGGCGCTGCTGTCCGGCTTCGACACGCACGCCTACGCGTTGCTGCTGGCACAGGACGGCTCGCTGGGCGATGTCCTGCGGCCGGCCTGGCGGTTCGAGCTTGTCGGGGGCTCCGGCCTGGTGGCCCAGCCCGGCGGGACGGTGTCTGTCGAGGCCGGTGCGGGCGCACTCGGCGCCGCGCTCGATGAGCCGCGGCCGACGCAGCTCGACCTGCGCGCGCCCGACGCCGAGGGCCGCGAGCCGTGGATGCCGGCCGCCGCCGCCGCGCTCGTGGTGCCGTGCATGGCGGGTGGCGACGTGGTTGGCGCGATGGTGGTGTTCGATCCTGATCCCGGGCACCTGTTCTCGCCGGAGACGGTGAGCTCGTACAGCGTGCTGGCGGCGCAGCTCGGCGCGCCGCTGGCGCTGGCGAAGCTCGGCGGTGCGCAGGTGCAATCGTAACGGTGGCGGAGGTGCGCGTGATGCGGGGCGGTTATTGCCAGAGCGCGCGGCGCTGCACTCGGGGCCGATCGGGCGCCTTCACGCTGCTCGAGCTCGTCCTGACCATGGCCATCATCGTGTTGCTTGCGCTCCTGGTGGTGCCGCGGCTCATGAGCGCCTCGCCGCGGCTGGCCGCCGAGAACGAGGGCATCCGGCTGCGGGCCGATCTGGCGTACGCGCAGCAGATTGCAGTCAACGAGGCGTGCGCGCACAAGGTCGTCATCGACGCCGCGCACGAGCGAGTGGCCATCCAGCGCCGCGACGGTGAATCGTACGCGACCGCGACCGAGCGGACGCTGGGTCAGGGAGTCAACATCGAGTCGACCACGTTCACCGGCGGCGCCGTCGTGTTCAACCTGCTCGGCGAGCCGAGTGAAGGCGGCACCGTTGTGCTGCGCGGCACGGACGGCTCCACGGTAACCATAGAGGTCAAGCCCGGCACGGGCCACATCGTCGTGCTGTCCGGCGGCCGGGAGCTCTGATCCGAGAAACGCTTCAGCCCCCGCCCGATCCCGCCGATACCGAATTGGGAGCATCAACCCCAGGAAGGCCGAAATGTGTCGGCGAGTTGTGTGACACAGACACGTCGCCGGTGCTCGCGCCGGGCCGGCTTCACGCTGCTTGAGGTGATGATGGCCGTGCTCGTGTTGGGCACCGCGCTGGTGGCCTTGACGCGCATGCTGCGGCTTGGACGCCTGGGCGAGGAGGCCGACGCGAAGCGCGCCGTCGCGCTGAGCCTGTTGCGCCAGGAGGCGGAGCTCGCGCACGCGCGCGGCTACGACCGCGTCGAGAACGTGGCGGCGGCGCCCGCGGCGGACCAGCCGGCCTACTCGAGGTCGGTTGCGGCTGCCGACATCGGTGGCGGGCTCAAGCTGGTGACGGTGACCGTGGCGTGGGAGTCGCCGACGGCGGGGGCGGTCAGCGAGTCGGTCCAGTTCCTCGTGAGCGACTCGGTCCTGGCGGTCGAGACGTGGGAGGAGCCCTGAGCGATGCGGCATTTGGACCACCATGGCGACGCCGGATTGGGCTCGCGTGCGCGAGCACGCACGAGCGGCTTGACCCTGATCGAGATGTGCCTGGCGCTTGCGGTGCTCGGGATCGTGGCCGCGTCGATTGCCACGACGTTCATCGCTGCCTCCGACATCGTCGAGAAAGGCCGATCGAAGACCGAACTGGTGCAGGTGGGCCGCGCGGCGATGAACCGGCTGCTGGCCGAGCTTCGGACGGGGACGGCGATCGAGGCGCGCGCCGACAACTACCTTCGCGTTTACTGCCAGGGCAAGACGGCCGCCGGCTCGTTCGCCCACCGGGTCGAGTTCTGGGTTGAGGACGGGGTGCTGCTGCGCCGGGTCGAGGGCCAGGACGCCCAGGTGCTCGCCGAGAACGTGCAGGCGTTCCGGACCGGGGGACTGACGCTGTGGAGCAAGCTCGATGAGTCGCTCGACGTGTGGTACCCGCAGGTGGGCCCCGGCGGGTCGGTGCTCGGCGGCGCGGACTGGGATCCGGTGTACTTCGGCAACGGGTTCTCGTCAGAGCTGTGGTCGGGCGCGCGGGTCAGGTTCCCGACGGACGGGGTGCTGAACGCCGAGTGCGGCACGATCGAGTTCTGGTACGAGCCGGAGTTCTCGACCGAATGGCGCGGGTACGACAAGGACAAGTACCTGGTCGAGGGGGCGTCGAACGGCGCCGAGTTCCGGTTCTACTTCGACCGGTCGGCCAAGCAGATCAAGGCGAAGATCCGTGGCAAGGAAGTGAAGTGGGAATCGACGTGGGCGCCGGGCGCCGTCGTGCACATCGCGCTCGCGTGGGACTGCACGGGGACGAGGCTTCCGGGCGAACGCACCGTGGCGCTGTTCGTCAACGGCGAGCTGTGCGAGGACTCGGACCAGACCAGCACGTGGACGGCTGAATCGTTCGGGTCGAGCTTTACGCTCGGCGAGTACAACATGTACGACGCCGAGGCGGCGTTCGACAACCTGCGCGTCTACGACTACTGCAAGACGGATTTCTCCGATCGTTACCTCGAGCAGGAGTTCGGCGTGATGCGCGTCGGGCTCACCCTCGTCGATGACGAGACAGGCCAGACCGTGGTGATCGACAGCGCGGTGAGTGTGCGATGAGACGGGCAAGCACAACGAGAGGGCTTCGCGGCGAGGGCGGTTACGCGCTCGTGTTCGCGCTCGCCGTTATGCTCGTGATCCTCATTGTCGGGATGCGCTACCTGGCCGTGGTGCATTCGCGGCAGAAGGTGACCAACAACGAGAAGGACGCGCTCCAGGCATCGCTCGTGGCCGACGCCGGCATCGAGCACGCCGTGCGCCAACTGAGCCTCGACATGAGCTGGAACGGCAGCTACTCGGACTTGCCGCTTGGCGGCGGCACGTATTCGGCCAGCATCACGGACCGGTCCGCCGGCTACGTCGAGGTCACCGCCAAGGGCGTCTACCGAGGCGTGACGCGGCGGCGGCTGGCCCGTGTCTACACGCCGGCCAGTTTGGGCGTCGCCCAGCTTTGGGGGAACTGCTACGGCACCGGCTCGAACGAGTGGAAGGACAAGGAAAACCTGGTCGACAGCGCCGATGGCGAGACGGGCACGTATTCATATCACAAGCTTGGTGAGGGGGCCGACCAGATGTCGCTCAGCGGGTTCGGCAGCGACATCCGCTCGGCGCCGATCACGAAGGTTGAGGTTGTCATCTCCGGGTATGTGAGCAAGCGCCTGAAGGACGATTACCTCAAGGTGTGCTGGAACCTGGCAGCTATGGGCGCGAGCGGCCAGGACCACATTTGGCCGGTTGACGCCTTCGATCTCCACGACGATTTTTACTCGGCCGGGCGGGTCTACCTCGACGTGACGGACGACCCGCCGCCCGGCGGCTGGCAGTGGCAGCACTTCTACCACGGCACGGACATAGAGCTCCGGTTCTCCTCGGCCGTGGTTAGCAGCGACGACAAGAGGTACCTGTACGTCGACTGCGCGGGCTTCCGGGTGACCTGGGACACGGGCGACTGAGCACACGCGGGATGAAGCAGTGGCGGGTGCGGCGATAACAGGCAAGCAGCAGCTCGGCAAGTACCGGGTCGTGCGCGAGCTCGGCCACGGCGGCATGGCGCTCGTCTACCTGGCCGAGGACACCGGGACTCAACGGCTCGTGGCGCTCAAGGTGCTGCCGCCGACGATGGTCGATCGGGCGACGGTGGCGCGGTTCCACCGCGAGGGCCAGGCCCAGATGAAGCTCAAGCACCCGCACATCGTGGAGGTTTGCGAGTGCGGCTCGATCGAGAGCGTGCACTACATCGCGATGGAGTACGTCGAGGGCCGCACGCTGCGCAGCCTGATCCGGCGCTCGGGCCGCCTCGGCGTCGAGCGCGCGCTCGAGATCGCCGCGCAGGCGTGCGAGGCGCTCGAGTACGCGCACTCGATGGGTTTCATCCACCGCGACGTCAAGTCGGGCAACCTGATGATGACCGAAGCGGGGCAGGTCAAGCTGATGGACTTCGGCCTCGTGCAGGTAACCGGCCAGACCGTGCTGACCAAGACCGGCTCGGTGATGGGCACGCCCGAGTACATGAGCCCCGAGCAGATCAGCGGCGAGGAGGTGGACCTGCGCACCGACATCTACTCGCTCGGCATCATGCTCTACGAGATGCTCACCGGCGAGCTGCCGTTCACGGCCGATAACCCGCAGACGATCACGATGATGCACCGCTATGAGCAGCCGCGGCCGATCCGCGACCTGCAGCGCAAGGTGCCCACCGAGGTCGAGTCGATCGTGATGCGCGCGCTCGCCAAACGCGTCGAGGACCGCTACCAGAGCGCGCGGGAGATGCTCGACGACATTGCCGCCTGGAAGGTGGCGTCGCATGGCGCCGAGCCGGACGCAACCCCCACCGAGACGGCCGTGGACCTGAACCGGCCGGCGCTGGCGGGCGCGGGCGGTCTGGCCGGGGAGCGGCAGTCGCTGGCGGGCGCGTTGATCTCGAGCGGGCTGGTCCGTCCGGGCCAGATGACGGGTGCACTGGCGGCGATGGCCGAGCGCGGCACGACGGTGGTCGAGAGTCTGGTCTCGGGCGGCGTGCTCGATGAGAAAAGCGCGCAGCAGCTCGTGGCCGATTGGGCCGGATTCGAGGTGCTGCCGGACGCCGGGTCGGTCTCGATCGGGCCCGAGGTGCTCAAGGCCGTGCCCGAGAAGATCGTGCGCAAGTTCGACGTGCTGCCGCTGAGCCGGCTCGGCGGCACGCTCCGGCTCGGGATGGTCGACCCGTTCGACGTGGCCGCCATCGATCTGGTCGAGGCGCTCACGCGCGACACAGTGCAGCCGGTGGCCGTCGCGCGCGACGAGCTCAGGGGGCTCGTCGAGCGCTTCCACGAGCACGAGGGTCGCTATGAGCAAATCCTCCAGGAACTCGGCGTCGATGAGGAGCAGCAGATCGAGGTGGTCGATGAGGAGGCCGAGGCGCTCACGCTCGACATGACCGATCAGGAGGCGACCGAGGCGCCGATCATCAAGCTGGTCAACTACCTGATCCAGCAGGCGGTCCGGCAGCGCGCGAGCGACATCCACATCGAGCCCGACGAGAACCGGCTCCGGGTGCGGTTCCGGGTCGACGGGTTTCTGCGCGAGTTCATCACGCCGCCGAAGAACTTCCAGACGGCCATTGCCTCGCGCATCAAGATCATGGCCGACATGGACATCGCCGAGCGGCGCGTGCCGCAGGACGGGCGGATCAAGCTTCGGACCGACAACCGGAACGTGGACCTGCGCGTCTCGACGCTGCCGGGCATCTACGGCGAGAAGGTGGTGATCCGCATCCTCGATGAGTCGTCGATGCTGCTTGGCCTCGACGAGCTCGGGTTCGACCCGCCCCTGCTCGGGCGCTGGCGGCGCATGGCGAGCCGTCCGTACGGCATCGTGCTGGTGACCGGCCCGACCGGCAGCGGCAAGACGACGACCCTGTACGCGACGCTCAGCGAGCTCAATACGATCGACACGAACATCATCACCGTTGAGGACCCGGTCGAGTACCGGCTCGAGGGTGTCACCCAGGTGCAGGTCAACCCGAAGGCGGGCGTGACGTTTGCCACCGGGCTGCGGAGCATCTTCCGGCAGGATCCCGACATCATCATGGTCGGCGAGATGCGCGACATCGAGACGGCGCAGATCTCGATCAAGGCGGCGCTCACGGGGCACCTGGTCTTTAGCACGCTGCACACCAACGATGCGCCGGGGGCGATCACGCGGCTGCTCGACATGGGCATTCAGCCGTACCTGGCTGCCTCGTCGCTGGTCGGCGTGGCGGCACAGCGGCTCACGCGCCGGATCTGCTCGCGCTGCAAGGAGGCGTATGTGCCCAACCTCGAGGCGCTCGCGAGCCAGGGCATCGTGCTCGAGCCCAGCGCGCTGCTGTATCGCGGCACCGGCTGCAAGGCGTGCGGCGGCACGGGCTACCGGGGCCGGACGGTGATCGTCGAGCTGATGGAGCTGACCGAGGAGGTCAAGCAGCTCATCATCACTTCGGGCGCGGCCAACGCGATCAAACAGGCGGCGTGCCACGGCGGGATGCAGACGCTGTGGGACCACGGGCTGCGGAAGGCGCTCGCGGGCGAGACCACGCTCGAGGAACTGCAGAAGCGTATCGAGCACGTCGAGGACGACTGATGCCGCAGTACCAGTACCGCGTGATGACCCGCAGCGGCCAGGAGCTGCGCGGCACGGCGGCGGCCGCGAGCCTGCGCGAGCTGCGTGACAAGCTCACGGGGCAGGACTACTTGCTGCTCGACGCCCAGGCGATGGGCGAGCGCTCGCGCGAGCGCGTCGGCGGGCTCGCGGGCCTCATGCCGGTGCGCAACAAGGACCGGGCGATCTTCGCCTGGCAGCTCTACACGATGATCGACGCGGGCATCCCGCTCACGCGCGCGCTCGAGAGCGTGGCGACGCAGACCAAGACGCCGAAGCTGCGGACGGCGATTCGCGACGTGATTGACGCGCTCAACAAAGGGATGTCGTTCTCCGAGGCGCTCCGGCGCCACCCGCACGTGTTCCCCCCGTTCCTGGTGCACATGGTCGAGGTGGGCGAGGTCGGCGGCGTGCTCGACACGATGCTCGAAAACGTGGCCCAGTACTACGAGGTGCAGGTCGAGCGGCGGTCGCGGATCGTCTCGGCGATCTCGTATCCGTGCGTGTTGATGGTCGGGTGCATCGGGATCTTGTTCTTCCTGGTGCTGTTTCTTGTGCCGCGCCTGTTCGGGTTGTTCGAGAACATGGGCGCGCAGATGCCGATGACGACGGCGGTCCTGCTCAACATCGCGATGTTTTTGCGCTCGTACGCGCTGGTGGTGGGGCTGGGGCTCGTGGGGCTCGTGGTGGCCTGGAAGCTCTACACGCGCCGCCCCTCGGGCCGCTGGGTGCGCGACCGGATACTGCTGGAGCTGCCGATTGTCGGCTCGATCGTGCGTCGCATCGTGCTGTCGCGCTTCGCCCACTCGCTGGCGATCATGGTCAACAGCGGCGTGCCGCTGCTGAGCGCGCTGCGCGTGGTGCGCCAGGTGGTGGGCAACGCGGTCATCGAGGGCACAGTGGACCAGATTATCGAAACCGTGAGCGAGGGTGGCCAGGTGCAGGATGAGCTCAAGCGCCACTCCTACATACCCGATATGGTAACGAGCATGGTCGCTGTAGGCGAGGAGACGGGATCGCTCGGCGCGATGCTGGACAAGGTGTCGGGCTACTACGATCGGGAGGTCAACAGCTCAATCAAGAACCTCACCAAGGTGGTCGAGCCGATCTTGCTGGTGTTCATGGCGGGCGTCGTGGGGTTCATCGCCATCTCGATCCTCGACCCGATTACCGACCTGATCACGACGATCAACGGCTAAGCGGCTTCATCGTTAAGTCATTATAGGTCACGGAGATACAGGAGCAGCAGAACATGAGGCGACTGACCAGAAAGCGTGGGTTCACCCTGGTTGAGATCATCCTGGTGATCATCATCATCGGGATTCTGGCCGCCATCATTGTGCCGAAGTTCGCCGGCCAGAACGACAAGGCGAAGGTCGCCACAACAAGGGCCAACATCAACTCGATCCGCTCGGCCGTCCGGCTCTTCCAGAGCGACAACGACGGCACGCCGCCCTCGGACCTCGCAACCGACCTGGTGCCAACCTACATCCGGGCCATCCCAGAGGAGGCGGTCACGGGAACCAACAACGTGGTGGCTGCCTTCGACGGCGGCGGCGGCTGGGTCTACGACGGCACCGACGGGTCCGTCTCGATCAACCTGGGCGGGGCCGACGTGAACGGCACCGCGTACACCGAGTACTAGCCGGCACGATTGGCACACGGGGCGCCGGATCTGCTCGCGCCTTTGGCGTGCGGATGTCGCGTCTTCGGCGCGCGGATGTCGCGCCTTTGGCGTGCGGATGTCGCGCCTTTGGCGCGGGGACGTCGCGTCGCCGGCGCTTCGGGACACACGCGTGCGCGGGCGTGCTGTTGTCACGCGGCACCCCGGTTGCGCTCGCAGTGTGTGGGGAGTCGACATGCATAAGTCACAGCGACCCGATCAGCCCGTGCTCTACGGCATCGCCGGGCCGGCCAGAGGGCGGAAGGTCGTCCTGGGCCCGGAGGCGATCACCGTTGGCCGTCACGATGATATGGCGGTGTGCGTGGCGGACCCGAAGCTGTCGGCCCACCATGCCGACATCGTCTGCACCGATGGCGCCTGTGTGCTGCGCGACTGCATGAGCACCAACGGCACGTTCGTCAACGGTGAGCTGGTGGCCGAGGTTCGGCTGGCGCCGAACGACCGAGTCCAGATGGGCCACAGCGAGTTTGTGTTCACCCGGCTCGGCGAGCTTGACGAGGTGGCGGCCATGCTCGCCCCGAGCGAGACGGCCGAGCTGGTGAGCGACAGCGACACGTCGGTGCTGAGCACGCCGAAGGTGCAGGTATCGGTGGCCACCCAGTCGGTGCAGGTCCAGAAGGTGTGCGCCATGGGCGAGGTCCCGGTGGCGCACAAGCTCTGCTCGCTTTACGAGGTGGGCCGCCGGATCAACGTGCTCTCCGGGCTCGATGCCCTCCTTGACCTGGTCGTGCGGACGATCCTCGACGAGATGGATGCCGACCGCACGGTGCTGTTGCTGTTCGACGACGAGACCGGCGCGCTGGCACCGTCGGTGACGCGGTGCCGCGACGGCATCACCCTCAACGGCCCGGTGCAGGTCAGCGAGACGATCGTGCGCCAGGCGGTCGAGTCGCAGCAGTCGATCCTGACCGAGGACGCCGCGAGTGACGAGCGGTTCACCGAGGGCGAGAGCATCTCGCTGGTGGGCATCCGCTCGGCGATGTGCGTTCCGCTGCTGGCCAACACGAAGGTCATCGGCGTCGCCTACGTCGACAAGCTGTCGCTGACGGCGGCCTTTGGAGCCGAGGATCTCGAGTTCCTCACGGTGCTGTGCAACTCGGCGGCGATCAGCATCGAGAACGCCCGGCTGTTCTCCGAGGTGCAGGCGCGCAACCACGAGGTGACCGAGGCGAACCGCCAGCTCGAGGCCTCGTACCGCCAGCTCGAAGAGACGCAGCAGAAGCTGATCCAGGCCGAGAAGCTCTCGTCGCTCGGCCGCTTGGTGGCCGGGATCGCGCACGACCTGAAGAACATCCTGACCTCGGTGACGGGGTATGCGCAGCTGCTTCGGATGCCGGCCCCGGACGACAAGCGCGCCACGTACATCGAGCGGCTCAACGAGACGACGGCGATGTGCACCAAGATGGTGCGCGACCTGATGGGCTTCGCGCGCCAGGACGACGTGACGCCCGAGCCGACGAGCCTCAACACGCTCGCGTCCGAGGCGATCGACATGGCGTCGGGCCCGGCGGCCGAGGCCGGCGTCGAGATCGTGCGCGAGCTCGGCGACGGGCTGCCGAAGGCGCAGCTCGACCCGCTCCAGATGATGCGGGTGCTGACGAACTTGATGACGAACGCAATCCAGGCGATGGCCGACGTGGACGGACCGCGCCGGCTCACGGTGCGCACGGGCCACGAGGCCGACGAGGTGTACGCGACAGTCGAGGACACGGGCCCGGGCATTGCCCAGGAGGCGATGAACCAGATCTTCGACCCGTTCTTCACCACGAAGCCGAAGGGCACCGGCACCGGCCTCGGCCTGAGCCTGTGTCAGGGAATTGTCGCCGCGCATGGCGGCTCGATCGAGGTCGAGTCGGCCCCGAACAGGGGGGCGCGGTTCACGCTCCGGCTGCCGCTTGAAGGCCCGTTGTGCCAGGGCTGCGGTCTGTCGGCTGCTGCAACGGAGGACTGATGGAGACGCAGGGCACATCAGCCGGCGCGACGCGTCAGGGGACGATCCTCGTAATCGACGACGAGCCGTTTGTGCGCGAGCTCCTGACGGGGTTCCTCACCTCGCTCGGGTGCATTGTGCACGAGGCAACCAGCGGCGAGGAGGGCGTGCGGATGGCCACCGAGCACCGCTATGACGCGGTGCTCAGCGATATCAAGATGCCCGGGATCACGGGCATCGACGTGCTCAAACGCGTCAAGGCCGTCAGCCCGAGCACGCAGGTGATCATGATCACCGGCTACGGCTCGGTCGAGACGGCGGTCGAGTGCATGAAGCTCGGCGCGTTCGACTACATCGGCAAGCCGTTCCACCTCGAGGAGATCGGCATCCTGGTTGCGCGCGCGATCGAGCACAGCGAGCTGCGAGCCCTCGTGGGGCTCTACGAGCTGAGCCAGTCGGTGTTCTCGACGCTTCGGCTCGATGCGCTGCTCGATCAGATCATCACGCTGACCGTCGAGGTGCTGCGCGCCGACGAGGCGTCGATCATGCTTTTCGACGAGCGCGGCCGCCTCACCGTCGCCGCGAGCACGGGCCTCACCGACGAGATCGTCCGCTCGGCGCGCGTCGAGCTGTGCGAGCCGATCGCCGGCCGGGTTGCCGCCGACGGCACGCCGCTGATCCTCGGCGACGAGATCAACGGGCGGCTCCCGGCGACCGACCGGCGCACGATGATCTCGTCGGCCATCGTCCACCCCATCATGACGCGGGGCAAGGCGTTCGGCGTGTTGAACGTCAACCGGATCGCGATCCAGGACCCGTTCACGCGGGCCGACCTCGAGAAGGCGACTCTGTTCGTGTCGCACATCGGCCAGGCGATCGAGAACGCGAGGCTTTTCGACGAGCTCGAGCGCCGGGTCAGCGAGCTCAATCAAGCCAATGAGCGGATCGAGTTTCGGCAGCGGCAAGCGATTCAGGCCGAGAAGCTCTCGGCGATCGGCAACTTGGTGGCCGGCGTGGCGCACGAGCTGAACAACCCGCTGACGGCCGTGATGGGCTTCTCGGAGTTCCTGCTCTCGGCCGACTGCCCATCGGCGATCCGGCCGACGCTGGAGAAGATCCACAGCGCAGCCAACCGCTGCCGGCGCATCATCCAGAACCTGCTCAGCTTCAGCCGCGAGCAGGAGTCGCGCCAGCGGCTCACCGACCTGAACGAGCTGGTGGACGACGTGCTCGAGTTCTCCTCGCGCGGCCTGTTCGATCGCGGGATCGAGACCGCGGCCGATTACGAGGAAGGGCTCGCCCGCGTCAGCGTCGACCCGGACCAGATGAAGCAGGTGCTGCTCGGCATGATCAACAACGCAATGGCCGCCCTGGAGGGCCGCCCGGAGCGTCGGCTGACGGTCCGGACGTGGTCCGTGGGCGCGACCATCTTGCTGAGCGTGGCCGACACCGGCGTCGGGATCCCCGAAGAGAACCTGACGAAGGTGTTCGACCCGTTCTTCACGACCCGCGAGGTGGGCCAGGGCGTCGGCCTTGGCCTGAGCACCTGCTACGCGGTCGTCGAGAAGTTCGGCGGCACCGTGCGCGTCGAGAGCGAGGAGGGCCGGGGGACCACGTTCACCATCGAGCTGCCGGTGGGCATGCCGGGCGAGATCATCACCGAGTACGTGCCGCTCGAGCACGACGAAGAGCGGCCTTCGGGTCGCGTCCTCGTCATCGAGGACGAAGAAGACCTGCGCGCGATGTACGAGGTCGCGCTCAAGCAGGAGGGCTACGAGGTGGTGTTGGCCGCCGATGCTGCCGAAGGCATCGAGGCGATCTCTCGGGAGCCGTTCGACATCGTCGTGCTCGACATGAAGCTGCCCGGCGCCGACGGCGGCGATTTCTGCGCGCACGTCGAGGCGAACTGCCCGGAGCTCATGAAGCGGGTGTTGTTTGCCACCGGCGACACGGTGAGCGAGCGAACGCACTGGTGGATCGAGCACACGGGCCGGCCGGTGCTCAACAAGCCGTTCCGGGTGAAAGACTTCCTCGAGGCCGTTGGCGCGGTCGTGCACGCCGGCGCGTCCCACTAGGCCCGCGCCCCAGCGCTTGCTCTCCCAGCGGCAGAAGCTCCCCCTGCCGTTCCCCATCTACCCCAGCCTTGCGCAATGCTCGTCGACCAACCGGTGTGACCGGCTCGAGGCCCTGAGACGCGGGGGTCCGGAGGCAGGAAAAAGATTGGACATCGCGCGTGTAAAGATACTAGTCTGCTGCCTGAGCGCACCTTGCGCTTCGAGAGCTGGGCAGTTGGGTATCAGTTTCAAAGGCTCACCCTGAGTTGGGAGACGGGTACTATGACGCAACGTGGGGCTTATCTTGTGGCCGTGGTTTTCGTTGCAGTGGCCTTTTCCCCAGGCCTGTGCTCGGCGTTTACCACGGAAGGGCTCGAGGATGCCGGTGTAAGCTTCACCGGGTACTTCGAGCTCCTGCTCGAACATGTGGACGGTGCAACTACGGACAAGACCGACATCGAGCTGGCCGCGGCCAAGTTCGGCTTCAGCTACACGCCGGTCGACTGGGTCCTGGTCTACGCGATCTTCGACTTCGGCTCCGGCGTCAGCGAGGTCAACGTCAATGAGGGGTACATCAACTTGGGCGGCACCGAGGCGCTGCCCGTCGTGATTACGGCGGGCCGCAACTACGCGCCGATGGGCGGCTACGCGTCCGAGTTCTGCGACGACCCGCTGTGCACGGCGCCGTTGACCAAGGTGCTGACCGAGACGCGCGAGGAGCTGCTCCAGGTCGCCTACGACTTCGGCGTGGCGCAGGTGAAGGTGGGCGTGGCGAACGGCCAGGTGAACGAGATCGGCGCCGACGACAACCTCGACCTGTACTACGGCAACGTGGAGGTCACCCCGATGGAGGGCCTGACCCTCGGCGCGTCGTACACGTCGGACCTGTCGAACAGCCTCGAGCTGCGCAACCTGATGCCGGAGGACGGCATCGTGGATCAGACAGCCGGCTATTCGCTGTACGCGATCTACGACTCCGGCCCGATCTACGCGCGGCTCGGGTATGCGACTGCGGCCGATAGCTTCGCGGCAGCCGACCTCGACGCCAACGGCGACGGCACGGGTGATGAGCCGAGCGCGTGGGCGATCACGGTGGCCTATGGGGTTACACCCGAAGTGTCGGTCGGCGCGATGTACTCAAGCTCGGACGACATGGCGGACTTCCCTGAGGACCGCTACGGCGCCGTCGTCAGCTACAGCGTCTACGAGGGCATCACGCTCCTGGGCGAGTACATCCACGACGAGTTCTACGACGCTACCGACTCAGACAGCTATCAGTGCCGCCTGAAGATATCGTTCTAGCTCCTCCTGCAAGGAGCGCTCGGGCGGTATGCGAGCAGGCCGGCGCCCGTGAGGGCGCCGGCCTTTCTGTGCCCAGCCGGGGCGGCGTGACCGCGGTGTCACGTGTCGGCGGCTCTGTGTAGACGGGCAGTGGGGGTGGTTTTCTGTCTGATCTTCCTTGACAGCAGGTGTGGTCTGAGCTACCTTATTGAGACTGCATCTCAATATGTGCGACGCGCCCGAGCTGCAGCAGCACGGGCAGCCCACCATGGCGCACCGCAATGTCAGGTGCGAGCAGGAGCGCCCTGCATGACAACGGTCTCACTCAAAGCGATGAAGCCCGGCCAGAGCGGCCGGGTCGAGAGCGTCGGCGGCGAGCCGCGTATCCGTCAGCGGCTGCGCGAGATGGGCCTGGTGGCCGGCACGGCGATCACGGTGGTCCGCGTCGCGCCGCTGGGCGATCCGATCGACGTCGAGCTGATGGGCTATCACCTCTCGCTCCGGCGCGCCGAAGCGGCCGGCGTGCTTGTGGCGCTGGGCGCCGGGCCCGTCGATGGCCGCGTGCCGCTGGCGCACGCCGAGGTCGGGCGCGACTACGAGGTGGTCGAGATGGCGGGCGGCCGGGGCCTGCGCGAGCACCTCAAGGACGTGGGCCTGCGTGAGGGCGCGCGCGTGACGCTTGTCGAGAAGGCGGGCGAGCAGGGGCCCGTGACGCTGCAGGTTGGCGACTCGCACGTGGCGCTCGGCTCGCGGATGGCGCACAAGGTGCGCGTGACCGAGTCCGGCGCGGGCGAGCGCACGATCCGCGTGGCGCTCGCCGGCAACCCGAACTCGGGCAAGACGACGGTGTTCAACAACCTGACCGGCACGCGCCAGAAGGTCGGCAACTACCCGGGCGTCACCGTCGAGAAAATGGTGGGCAGCGCGACGTTCGCCGGCCGCACGCTCGAGGTGACCGACCTGCCGGGCAACTACAGTCTGACGCCGTACTCGCCCGAGGAGCGCGTGGCGCGCCGGCTGCTGCTCGAGGGGGGCGCCGACGTGGTGGTCGACGTGGTCGACGCGTCGAACCTCGAGCGCAATCTCTACCTGGCGACGCAGATCATGGAGCTCGGGGTGCCGCTGGTGCTCGCGTTCAACATGAGCGATCTGGCCAAGGCGCGCGGCGAGCAGATCGACCACGAGAAGCTGGCCGCGCTGCTCGGGGTGCCGATCGTGCCGATGGTCGGCAACAAGAACCGCGGCACGCGCGAGCTGCTCGAGACGGTCGTCAAGGTGGCCGACGGCGAGCTCACGAGCCGGCCGCGGCTCGTGGGCTACGGGCGCGACATCGATGCCGAGCTCGACAAGATCGAGCGATATCTCGACGAGCACGGAGCGTTGCCGGGCGTGGCGCCGACCCGCTGGTTCGCGCTCAAGCTGATCGAGGGCGACGCCGAAGTGCGGCGCATGCTGCTGGCGCGCCACGGCGCCGACGGCGAGCTCGACGAGCTCGTGGCCGCCGGCGTCCGGCACCTGCATGGGCTCTACGGCGATGAGCCGGAAGGGCTGATCGCCGACGGCCGCTACGGGTTCATCAGCGGCGCGTGCCAGGAGGCCGTGGTGAAGTCGCCCGAGCGGCGTCACGACATGTCGGACCGGATCGATACCGTCGTGACGAACCGCTGGCTCGGCCTGCCGATCTTCGCGCTGTTGATGTTCGCCACGTTCGCCGCGGTGTTCTCGCTCGGCAACGTTGGGATCTCGCTCGTCGAGCGCGGCGTTGATGGGCTTGGGGCGCTGCTTGCGTCGGCCTTGCCCGAAGGGGTCGTCCGGTCGCTGCTCGTCGACGGGATCGTGGCGGGTGTCGGCAACGTGGTGGTGTTCCTGCCGCTCGTGGTGTTGTTGTTCCTGGCGATCGCCTTTCTCGAGGACACCGGCTACATGGCGCGCGCGGCGTTCGTGATCGACCGGGTGATGCACTCGATCGGCCTGCACGGGCGCTCGTTCATCCCGATGGTGTTGGGGTTTGGCTGCTCGGTGCCGGCGGTGCTGGCGACGCGCACGCTGGCGAGCCGGCGCGACCGGCTCACGACGATGCTGGTGGTGCCGCTGATGAGCTGCGGGGCGCGGCTGCCCATCTACGCGCTGCTGGTCGGGGCGTTCTTCCCGCCGGGGTCGCAGACGTGGGTCGTCTTCTCGCTCTATGTGCTTGGCGTCGTGGCGGCCGGGCTGCTGGCGAAGCTGTTCCGCAGCACGCTGCTGCGTGGGCCGTCGGTGCCGTTCGTGATGGAGCTGCCGCCGTACCGGATGCCGACCGCGCGCGGCGTGCTGACGCACATGTGGCGGCGCGCCTGGATGTTCCTCAAGCGCGCGGGCACCGTCATTTTGCTGTTCTCGGTTGTGATGTGGTTCCTCCAGGCGTTCCCGTTCAAGCGCGCCCTGCCGAAGGACTACGACGCGGCGATCGCGAAGGCCGAGTCGACGGGCGCGTCGGCCGAGGCGTTGCGCCGCGAGCGGGCCGCCGAGTGGGGCAAGCGGAGCGTGGCCGGGCGGATCGGCGGCGCGATCGCCCCGGCGCTGCGGCCGATCGGCCTTGGCGACTGGAAGATCGGCACCGCGCTCGTGTCGGGTTTCTTTGCCAAGGAGGTGGTTATCTCGACGCTGGCGCAGGCATACGCCGTCGGCGAGGTGGACGTGGATGAGCCGACGCCGCTTCGCGAGCAGATCCGGACCGATCCGTTTTACTCGCCGCTCAAGGCGTACAGCCTGATGCTGTTCGTGCTGCTGTACGTGCCGTGCATGGCCACGGTCGCCGTGATCGGGCGCGAGTCGGGTTCGTGGAAGTGGGCGGTTCTTGCCGCCGGCTATACGACGGCGCTCGCATACCTTGTCTCGCTCGTCGTCTATCAGGGCGGGCGCCTGCTCGGCCTGGGGTAGGCGGGCCGCGGCCCATGAGAGACTTGTGCTTGCGCGGCGGGTCGGCTAGACTGCGCGGCCAAGTGCACGTGCCACCGACGACGGAAACGCCAATGAGTCGCTGCCGACCAGTGGTGCTCACGACCGTTGCCCTGTGCCTCGCGCTGATCGCCGGGTCCGCCGCGGGCGGGAGCGGCGAGCTGAGCTTCCGCACCGATTCGCAGGGCGAGTACGCCTCCTACCGCCTCAAGCGGGGCGAGACGGTCTGGACGGACGTCGTGCGCCGTTTCACGTCGAGAACCGATGAGGTGAACGACGCCGACGCGGTCAAGCAGGTGCTCGCGCGCAGCGGCATCGACGACGACCGGCGCATCGCGAACAACGCCGAGATCAAGATCCCGATCGAGCTGCTCGCGCCCGAGTACCGGCGTGAGCACGACGCGCCCTCGTCGAAGCCGCTGGCCGGGGTGGTCGTGATCCTCGATCCCGGCCACGGCGGCGTCGACACCGGCGCACGCGCCCGGGACGGCATCTACGAGGACGAGATCGTCTACGACATCGTGTGCCGCGTCAAGCGGATCCTCGAGGAGGAAACCGGGGCGACGGTGCACGTGACGATCCGCGACGCGAGCCGTGGCTTCGCCACGACGGGCACGCGGTCGCACTTCCCGCGCGATCGCGACGAGTACATCCAGACCACGCCCGCGTACCAGAACCTCGACACGACGGTCGGCCTGCACCTGCGCTGGTACCTGGCCAACTCGCTCTACGCGCGCGCGCTCAGGGGGGGGACGGCGTCGGAGCGGGTGGTCTTCACCAGCTTTCACGCCGACGATCTGGCCCGCACCCTGCGCGGCGCGACGATGTACATCCCGGGCGCTCGCTACTGCACGGGCAGCTACGGCAAGTCCGGCTGGCCGTATCGGCGGTTCGCCGAGGTGCGCGAGCGGCCCACGGTGGCGTTCACGCAGCGTCAGCGCGAGCAGTCGGAGCGGGTATCGCGCGAGTTTGCCGAGACGTTCGTGGCTTGCCTGCGCTCGGCGCAGATCAAGGTGTTTGCCACCAAGCCGGTCCGCGACCATATCGTGCGGGGGTCGTCGTTCGTGCCGGCCGTGCTTCGCTACAACGCCGTGCCGACGAAGCTGCTCGTCGAGTGCGGGAACCTGAGCAACTGGCGCGACCGGCACAACCTGGCCGATCCGACCTTCCGTGAGCAGTTCGCGCGCGCCTACGTCGATGCGCTGATCAGCTTCATGTCGACGCGCTAGCGGCGGGGTCAGGTGCAGCCGTTGGGGCAGACGAACGAGCCGGTGAAGTCTTTGGCGCTCGCGCCCGCCATGACGATGTCGAGCAGCATGGGGGCGCCGCACTTCGGGCACAGGAGGTTCTCTTCGAGCTGGAGCACGTCGGAGGCGCCCCGGGGGTTGACCTCGACCCGGAAGTGGCGGCTCTGGCCGCCGGAGCCTTGGCCGGCGAGCAGGGCGGAGACCTTGTCAACCACGTCGCTCGGGGTGCTTTGGGTCTTGACGATGTAGCCGGCCGCCCCGAGGTCGAGGGCGGTGTCGATGTCCTCGGGCGCGCCACGGCTGCTGAAGACGAGGACGGGGATATCGCGCCAGGTGGGATGCTCCTTGAGCCGGCGCAGCACGTCGAAGCCGTCGAGGCCGGGCATCACCAGGTCGAGCACGATCGCCTTGGGCGTGGCCTGCTCGAGGGCACGCAGGCAGGCTTCGCCGTTGGCGGCGGTGATCACGTCGAAGTCGTTGCTTGCGAGCCGCTGCTCATACATCTGGAGCAGCAGGTGGTCGTCGTCGACAAGCAGGATCGTCTCTCGCATCGCGCGTCTCCCTGCGCCGGGCCGTGGTGCCCGGAGGCATACTCTCGTCCCGGTTCGGTTATCGTCAGGGCAGGGGGCCGGCTTGAGCCGATTTTCGGGGTTCCGGTGCTCTGCAGGCGGTTTCGTCTCAAGACGAGGGATGGTTTGCCGATACACAAATCGAGCAGGCCATTGCGCACGGCGCCGCTGGGATGCTGGAGTGAAACCCGAAGTGTGGAGGAGTTCTGGTGGGAGCGAGCACGCTGGAGGTTCTAGTCAAGCGCATCGAGCAGTTGCCGTCGTTGCCGACGGTGGTCCACGAGCTCATCGAGGTGTGCAAGAACCCGAACGCCACGATGGGCATGGTCGAGGAGGTCATCCGCACGGACCAATCGTTGGCGGCGCGGATGCTCAAGCTGGTCAACTCGGCGTTCTTTGCGCTGACGAGCCGCGTGTCGACCATCCACCATGCGGCCGTCATCCTGGGCATGGACGCGCTGCGCAACACGGCCATCGCCGTGTGCACCTACGAGACGCTCTCCGGGTGCCACGACAACCCGCAGTTCGACCGGCGCGCATTCTGGGAGCACGCCGTCGCCGTCGCCATCCTGGCCAAGGAGGTCGCGAAGACGGCCAAGTTCAGGAAGCCCGACGAGGTGTTCGTCGCCGGGCTGCTGCACGACCTCGGCAAGGTGGTGCTCGACAAGTATTTCCCCGATGAGTTCGCGCGCGCGTTGGCGATGTGTCGCGCCAAGGAGCTGCCGCTGATCCAGTGCGAGGAAGAGCTCCTGGGCTTCAGCCACTGCACGGCGGGCTCGGAAGTGGCCAGACAGTGGAACTTCCCGCAACAGCTCGTCGACGCGATCGGCCAGCACCACGACCCCTCCCCCGCCGGGCCGCTCTCGGGGTTCGTGGTCGTGGCGAACGGCTTGGCCAAGGCGTGGAAGTTCGGCGCGAGCGGCAACCCGATGCTGGGCACACTCACGCCGGCGGTCTGCAAGCACGCACCGGTTGACGCGCGAACGGCGCGCGAGATCGTCGAGAACTCCGTCGACGAGATCGCCCAGGTCAAGACGCTTTTCTCCGGCGATGACGAGGGCGACCAGCACGAGCCGCTGGCTCACACCGTGGTCGAGCAGGCCGACGTCGCCGCCAGGGTCGGGACGCGGCTCGCCTTCATCACCGGCGTCGAGACGCCCCTGCACCTGCTGCCCATGTTCCTCGAACGGTCGCGGTTCGACGTGCTCGTGATGGGGGCCGACGGCCCGCCCGTGCCCGAGGAGGCCGAGTGCCTCGTGGTCCAGATGCCCGACGCCGACACCGCCCAGCGGGTGTTCGACCAGCTTGCCTCGAAGCAGCCGTTCCTCGCCTCGGTGCCGCACCTGTGCGTCGGCACGCCGTGCATGCCGGGCGAGGTCGCCAAGACCCTGCGCGACGAGGTCGAGCAACACGCCAGCACCGTCTAGTATCGCGTCCCGGGAATACGTTCGCATAATCCTTCGGCTTCCCGCGCAACATGATTCGCCGCCGGTGTGCGGAGCCCGTTTCAACGGGCTTCCCGTTCTCCTGCCAGGCCAGCCCTTGAGGGCTGGTTCACTTCGTGCGCCTCCCAGGCGCGAGCCCGTTTCAACGGGCTTCTCGAGGGTGGCTTAAGCCGAGGAGATAAGGACGTTGAAACGCCCTTCGAAATTGCCCGTCGCGTCCGTGCACCAGCCCTGAAGGACTGGCCTGTGAGGAGCCGGATGTTGAAACGCCCGGACTGCGCGTCCGCATGCGTCGGCCTGCAATTGAACCAGCCGGCGCAGCCAAAACCGCCACCGCGCGGACCGGCACTCATACCGCGCAGTTGCGGGACGCGATACTAGAGCATCCCCTCGGCCCGTTGCGCGGGCCGTGTCGTGTGCTATGATAAGTGCATGCCTGTGCCCGATGAGATCGCGGAACTCGTGGAGCGCTTCGAGCGCAACCGCGACGCGTACCGCTCTTCGCACTACAAGGAAACGCAGCTCCGTCGGGAATTCATCGACCCGTTCTTCATCGCACTCGGCTGGGACGTCGAGAACAAGCAGGGCTACGCCGAGGCATACAAGGACGTGGTCCACGAGGACGCGGTGAAGGTCGGCGGCGCGACCAAGGCGCCCGACTACTGCTTCCGGACCGGCGGCACACGGAAGTTCTTCGTCGAGACCAAGAAGCCTGCCGTCAATATCAAGACCGACGTCTCGCCCGCCTATCAGCTCCGGCGCTACGCGTGGTCGGCCAAACTGCCGCTGAGCATCCTGACCGATTTCGAGGAGTTCGCCGTCTACGACTGCCGCGTCAAGCCGAGCGCGGGCGACAAGGCCTCCGTCGGCCGCACGATGTACTTCGACTACACGCAGTACGCGGAGCGCTGGGACGAGATCGCCTCGATCTTCGCGCGCGAGGCGGTTCTCAAGGGGTCGTTCGACAAGTACGCCGAGAAGAAGCGCAAGCGCGGCACGGCCGAGGTGGACGCGGCGTTCCTCAAGGACATCGAAGCGTGGCGGGAAGAGCTTGCGCGCGGGATCGCGCTCCGGAACCCGAAGCTCACGACGCGCGAGCTCAACTTCGCCGTCCAGCGCACCATCGACCGGATCATCTTCCTGCGCATCTGCGAGGACCGCGGCATCGAGCAGCTCGACCGGCTCAGGGCATTGCTCAACGGGACGCAGGTGTACGCGCGGCTCTTCAAGATCTTCCAGGACGCCGACGACCGGTACAACTCCGGCCTGTTCCATTTCGAAGAAGAGAAGGGCCGGGCCGAAGGGCCCGACGAGCTGACGCCGGGCCTCGAGATCGACGACAAGCTGCTCACGGCGATCATCAAGAGCCTCTACTACCCCGACAGCCCGTACGAGTTCTCCGTCCTGCCGGCCGACATCCTCGGCCAGGTCTACGAGCAGTTTCTCGGCAAGGTGATCCGGCTCACCAAAGGCCACCGCGCCGTCGTCGAGGACAAGCCGGAGGTCAAGAAGGCCGGCGGCGTCTACTACACGCCCACGTACATCGTCGACTACATCGTCCAAAACACCGTCGGCAAGCTGCTCGAGAAGAGCACGCCGGAGAAGGCCGCGAAGCTCAGGATACTCGACCCGGCGTGCGGCTCAGGCTCGTTCCTCATCGGCGCCTACCAATATCTTCTGGGCTGGCACCGCCGCTACTACGAGGAGCACGACCCCGCCACGTGGGCCAAGAAGCGGCCCGCCCGCGTCTACGAAGGCCGGGGCGGGTGGCGGCTCACGACCGCCGAGCGGAAGCGCATTTTGCTGAACAACATCTACGGCGTCGACATCGATACCCAGGCCGTCGAGGTCACCAAGCTCTCGCTGCTGCTCAAAGTCCTCGAGGGCGAGAGCGGCGAGACGCTCGAACGCCAGCGCCGCATGTTCCACGAACGCGCGCTGCCCGACCTGGCCAGCAACGTCAAGTGCGGCAACTCGCTCATCGGCCCCGACTTCTACGACGGCAAGCAGATCGCCCTCCTCGACGACGAGGAACGCTACCGCATCAACGTCTTCGACTGGCCCAGAGAATTCCCCGACATCATGCGCGCCGGCGGCTTCGACGCCGTCATCGGCAACCCGCCGTGGGGAGCCGCGTTTGACGAATCCCAGAAGCCGTTCCTTCGCAGTCACTTCACACTGCATTCCGGCAAGTATGAGAGTTACTTCTACTTCATTGAGAAGGCGACAGAACTGCTGGCCGCTAGAGGTTTCTTCGGGTTCATCGTTCCGAGCTACTGGATCTCGCGTTCACAGACGACAGCACTCCGGGAGCATCTGTTCGGGCAACTGTGGCCCGACAGCATCATCGTTCTACCAGAGAACGTCTTCACTGGCGTCAAGATGGACGCCTGCATATTGACAGCCTCCCGCGAGAAGCAACCGGTCATTCTGGTCTCAGAAGTGGCAAAGAAAGAACTCCCCGAATGCCAATCGGCCTCCGCACTGCGAGGCAGATGCCGCAGGATCCAATGTGAGGTCTGGCAGCGCAATCCATCGCTGCGGTTCAACCCGCGAGTGTCAGGTCACGACCAGCAAGTGATATCGCGAATAGAGGAGAACACGGTACCCTTGAGCGACTTCGTGGAAATCACTCAAGGTTTGACCCTGTACAGACGATCGACACTCGCCAAGATCCACGGGAAGGCCAAAGCCGAAGAGATCGTGACCAAGAGGTCGTTCCACGCCACCTCCAAGAAAGACGATACCTACAAGAAAGAACTCCTGGGTCGTGATATCTCACGCTACTTCGTGCGTTGGAACGGCCAGAGCTGGATCAGCTATGGCCCCTGGTTGGCGCACGCTGTTGACGATAGGTTCTTTCGCGGACCCCGCCTTGTGATTCAGAAGCTGCGGAACCCTACGCTGCACCGGCGCCTTATCGTTGGCTACCTTGATGACGATGAGACTTACAGCGCAGGCGTAGTCCTGAATGCCATTTCCAGGCAGGAATCACCCTATGATCTGTTCTACCTCATGGGGATCCTCAACTCAGCAACCCTGAATCACTGGTACAGGAAATCTATTATCGACGTTTCAATAAGGGTCGTTGACCTGGGCCGGGTTCCGATACGCGCGCTCGACTTCTCTGATAGGCGTGAGAAAGGCCTGCATGATCGCATGGTGCAGTTGGTCGAGCGCATCCTGACCCTTCAGCCGCGACGCGCCCGTGCAAGGTTGGCCGCGGAGCAGCAGGTCATCCAGCGCGAGGTTGACGCCACGGACCGCCAGATTGACGAGCTTGTGTATGAGCTGTATGGCCTGCAGGATGAGGAGATCGCGATTGTCGAGGGGGCCGGGGGATAGGCGCGTTCTATGGAACCCCTTCGGGGTAAGGGTGGTTTTTTGTGGGCTTGTGACCCAGGGCGTTGCCCTGGGCTATCCTATTGAGCCCCTTCGGGGCAAGTGTCGACGGGTTTTCGGAGGGGCGGGGGGTTACCGATGAGAAAGGCCAGACCCGCGCGCGCGACGTAGATGCCGGGCAGTCCTGACAGGAGGTGTCACATGACGAAGGTGAAATGGGTCCGATCCCCCGATCGGGGTAGGTGCCCTACGTGTGGAGGTGAACTCGGTGATGTTGGCGAGGTCGTGGAGCCCCCGCACGTCATTCTTGATAGGGGGCGCGGCCGGACCATGTGCGCCCGGGAGCGGAAACAGGTTTCCGCGTGATTCGAGAGGGTGTGTGTCCTCAGTGTGATCCAGATGACGAGGGCCTCGAAGACGTGGAGTGGGGAGAACCCGAAGAGACGTAGCAAGCCGCCGAATGCTGTTTTCAGTTGTCGCGGTTGGGTCGTTGAAAAGGCCGCGTTGCCCTGAAGGGGCTTCGTAGGATAGCCCAGGGCAACGCCCTGGGTACGCGTGGCCGAACAGGAAACCATACCCTGAAAGGGTTTCATAGGAACGCGGACAAATGCCGCAATCGCTCGCGCAAGTCTACATCCACGTCGTGTTCTCGACGAAGGATCGGGTCGGCTTCCTCAAAAACGCCGACATCCGCCGCCAAATGCACGCCTACCTCGCCACGGCGTTCAACGGCCACGATTGCCATGCGGTCGCGATCGGGGGCACGGCCGATCACGTGCATGCGTTGTGCGCATGGTCGCGCACGCGGACGTTGGCGGAGGTGATCGGCGATGTGAAACGCGTATCGTCGAAATGGATCAAGACGAAGGGGGACCGGTTCGCGTTGTTCCAGTGGCAGGGCGGGTATGGCGCGTTTTCGGTGAGCCATTCGAATGTTGGGCGCGTGCGCGCGTACGTCGACGGCCAGGAGGAGCACCACAAGACGATGACGTTTCAGGACGAGTTGCGGGCGTTGTTGCGCAGACATGGTGTCGCGTTCGACGAGCGGTATGCCTGGGATTGACGGGCGGCGAGGGTATGGAACCCCTTCGGGGTAAGGGTTGTTTGCCGGCCGTGGAACCCAGGGCGCCGCACGCCCCTGGCGGGCGCGCTCTGCCCTGGGCTATCCTATGGAACCCCTTCGGGGTAGGGAGGGCTTTGCTCGCCGTGAGACTGGGGGCCGTTTGTTAGGTCGTCTTCTTGGCTCTTCCTTGCGACGGCGCAATCGATCCCAACTCAGGTTGAATGGTGATGGAGCACGAGCGCCCTTCAGCCAAAGCGATCATTCCGTCGATACCGGTGATGAACTTAGACAAGACTTGTCGTAGACGATTCCACAAGAAGTATCCGTTGCAGACGAACTTGCCATCTTGAATCTCTGCGAAAACATAGGGATTGCGAACGCTCCAGTCCAGCAGGATGTGGTAATCAACGTCTTCTGCCGCATTGAGATTCTCGTTCTCGTGGATCATGCAGCGAATCTGGTACACGATCTCACCAAAAGTGTAGGTCACAGTCGAGCCCATGCGAGCGTCAACGAGCCTGAATTCGGATGCGCCTTCGCGTGCGCAAGGAATCTCGAGTCCAAGGAATTCGATGAAACGCTTCCTGTGATGACGGGCTGAGGTGTCTTCGCCACGCAGTGACTGGCGAAGAGTCTTCGCTGTATCAACGGCTTTAAAGAGCTCTTCCAGACAGCGATCTTCAGGTGACCCGGATTGAAGAGCCAGGTCGCTTTGGTGAAACGCCTTTTTCACGTTGTCAAGCCAACGTTTCTCCCGGGCAGTCATCGCGAGCACGCGCTGATCGTCGATGCCATCGAACACCATCATTCACTCCGTGGCTGACAGGGATACGCTCCAACTGCTCATGCTTGTAGCGTGAAGCGCGCGGTCGTCAACTGGTTTCTTGTTGAGGTCAACGGATGAGCTCTTTAAGGATCGGGAGGCGGGGGCGGAGGTACGGTTTTACCACTGGGTCGGTGACGGTGCCCTTGACGAGGGCGCGGGGGATGATGTTGGCGGGGATGTTGAGGACGCTGCGCACGAGCTGGC
>CAYUZG010000005.1:0-37220 GCA_964449605.1 uncultured Verrucomicrobiota bacterium
GAGCGTGAAGCGCTCCCGGATCGCGGCGCTGAAGGCGGAACAGAAATAGCCTTTGAAAAATAGGGACAGGCACTGATTTCCCGGGAAATCAGTGCCTGTCCCTATTTTTCTGGGTCGGCCTTCGTCATCCGAGCGAAGCGGGCGACGACGCTTCGCGGTTGCGCGTCGTTGTCGAACAAGATCGTGCAGCTTTGCCCGATCGAGGTCTCCGCCACGTCGAGCACCTCGCCGCCGCCGAAGCTCGGATGGACGACGCGGTCGCCCGGCTCGTATCCGGTTGTTTCCTCAACCACTGAGCGGCCTCGCCCCGTCGAAAGGCCGTGCTTGGCCGGTGTCACGGTCTTGCCGAGGTTAAGCTCATCCTCCGGGAGCTCGTCGATGAACCGCGACCGCTCCTGCTGGGCGATCTGGCCGAAGCGCATTCTGGTGTCGGCCGAGGAGAGGTAGACGCGGTCCTTGGCGCGCGTGAGCGCCACGTAGAAGAGGCGGCGCTCCTCCTCGGTGCCGTCCCGGGTGTCGAGCGAGTTGGCGTGGGGGAAGAGCCCTTCCTCGAGCCCGGTGATGAAGACCGCGGGGAACTCGAGCCCCTTGCTGTTATGGGCCGTCATCAGGTTGACCCGGTCGCGTTCGGCTTCCCACTCGTCGATGTCTGAGAGCAGCGAGACCCGTTCGAGGAAGTCGCGCAGGGTCGGCGCGTCGTCCGATTCCTCGTAGGTCTCGATGGCGCTCAGCAGCTCCTCGACGTTCTCGATGCGGTCGGGCGCCGCCTCGTCACGGCTCTTCTTGAGCATCTCGATGTAGCCGGTCTCGTCTAGGACCAGCCGGGCCAGCTCGGCCGGCCCATGTTCCTCGGCGCGCTCACGCAGCCGCTGGAGCAGCTCTTCGAACGCGCCGAGCCGCTTGCGGGCAGCCGGCGCGAGGCCGTCGATCTCGCTGGGCTCGGCGAGGGCCTCGTGGGGCATGACGACGTGCTGGGCTGCATGCGCGCGCAGCCGCGCCAGCGTCGTCTGGCCGATGCCGCGCGGCGGCACGTTGATGATGCGTTCGAGCGAGACGACGTCGGCCGGGTTGACGATCAGGCGCAGGTAGGCGATAACGTCCTTGACCTCCTTGCGCTGGTAGAAGCCGACGGTGCCGACGACGACGAACGGGATCCGCTCGGCCGTGAACACCTCCTCGAAGACGCGCGACTGCGCGTTCGTGCGGTAGAAGACGGCGAGATCGCGGCGGGCGAGCCCGTCGGTTGTCAGCTCGCGCACGAGGCGGGCGACGTGCTCGGCCTCGTCGTACTCGTCGAGGCATTCGCGGAACGCGACGGGCGCCCCTTCGGGGCGATCGGACCGCAGGTTCTTCGGGTGGCGCATCGTGTTCTGCGAGATGACGGCATTGGCCGCGCGCAGGATGGTCGGCGTTGAGCGGTAGTTCTGCTCGAGGGTCACGAGGCGCGCGCCAGGGAAGTCGTGGGCGAACTCGTTGATGTGCCGAATGCTGGCGCCGCGCCACTGGTAAATCGACTGGTCGGGATCGCCCACGGCGCACACGTTGCCGTCGGGCGCGGCGAGCAGCTTCACCAGCTCGTACTGCGGCGGGTTCGTGTCCTGGAACTCGTCGACGAGCAGGTGCCGGCACCGGCTGCGCCATTGGGCGCGAGCCTCGGGGTGGTCGCGCAGCACGCGGACGGCCTGCGTGAGCAGGTCGTCGAAGTCCATCGCGCCGGCGCGCCGCAGGCGCGCCTGGTACTCGGCGTAGACGGGCGCCACGCTGCGGCCGAAGCCGTACCGGCGGCCGGCCGCGTACGCGTCGGGCTCGAGCATGGCGGTCTTGGCGTGCTCGATCTCGGTCTTGACGGCCGAGGGTGAGAGCTCCTTGGGGTCGAGGCCGAGCTCGCGCACGATCTGCCGGATGAGGCGCTCGCTGTCGGCCTCGTCGTATATGGTGAAGTCGTTCGGGAAGCCGATCCGGCTTGAGTCGCGCCGCAGCAGACGGGCGCAGAACGAGTGGAACGTGCACAGCAGCGGCCCACGCCCCCGAGCAGGGCCGATGGGGCCAAGCCCGAGCGTCGACAGCATCCGCTCGACCCGCTCGCGCATCTCGTCGGCAGCCTTGTTTGTGAACGTAACGCCAAGGATTGAGCCGGGGTCGATGCCCCGAGAGATGAGTGAGGCGATCCGGTAGGTGATGACGCGCGTCTTGCCGCTCCCGGCGCCGGCGATGACCAGGAGTGGGCCATCGCGGTGCTCGACCGCCTCACGCTGGTGTGGGTTGAGCTGCCCGATCAGGGACACGGCGGCCTCCGGTCCGTCGTGAATGACACCAATGGTACCACGCCCAGCGTGGCCGGTGGTGCAGACAAATTCGTCCGCTCGCCGTACAAAAATGGCAAACGGCGCAAAAACCGCTTGACAAGGCGGGACCCGTGAAGTATAGCCGACACGAAGCTTTCTGCAACGGCCTATGCGTTGGGGGTATGGCGCGCAAGCCGTTTGTTTTTCCCCGCGGCTCTTTCTCGGCACCGAGTGGTGTACGTTCTCTCGACGAGTGAAGCGGGGGTGTCGATGGCCTACATCGTACATATCCTTCCTTCCCGGGTCGAATGCCGGCCCAAGAATCGCGGATATATCACCCCCGTTTAGGTACAGCTGCGAGATTCGGGGGGGATCAAAAGGAGCGGCAGGATGTACCGCAGCAGAAGGTCGGAGGCCCTGCTCTCTGCGAGGGAGCATCCTCCGAGCCTTTGCTGCGTTTGGGGTCTGTGAAACCGCTCGGTGCCGGCCGACCGCCTTCTCTCTAATCCTTTCCGGCGTCGCTTGTTACGGTTGAACCACGCCTTGAAGCACTGCTCGATTCCGCCCGATTTCGGCGCGTTCTGGGCCGCGTTTGTGGTTTTGCCTTGGCCCGGCTGGCCGGCCCTCCGATAGAGATAACAGAACCACTGCGCTCAGTCGCAGCGGGGGCCAACATATGCCTGCAAAGTACGAACAGCCCATCGAGAGCCGCGGAGTGCCGCAGCTGAGCGAGGCCGAGAGCGCGCTTGTCTACGACGAGATGCTGCGCAACGGCCGGATCATCCAGGTCGCCTCCGGCGGGGTGCGTGTGTTCGACAAGTCGGGCATTTTCATCCGCAAAGAGGTGCTGAAGGCCAAGCGCACGTTCGCGCGCATCGATATCACCCCGGGCCTCGAGCGCATGGTCGACCACCTCATGGAGAACGACGAGCTGAAGGTAAGCAAGGTGCGCGCGGAGCTGTACCGATCGGTCTACAAGCCGATCAAGCGCACCCTCGACGAGCTGGTTCATGACTCGCGCATCTTCTTTGGCGACTCGGCCACCCTGGTCCAGGTACGCAGCGACGTGCAGAAGGTGGTCCAGCGGCTCGACCTGCTCACGCTCGGCATGCTCAACGACATCCTGACCCACAGTGCACTCGAGTTCCGGCACCACATCGAGGCGGGCGTCTACAGCGGCCTGGCCGGCTCGGTGGTGTTCGGCGACTACAAGCGCAAGCTGACCGACAAGAAGGTTGTCGAGGACCTCATCATGCTCGGCATCATCCATGGGCTCGGGCCGAATCTGAAGAAGAGCACGAGCTTCAAGGAGCTGTGCCGCACGTCGAAGAGCTTCTATGATGTTGAGAAGGTGCTCGACGAGGTGAACGCGAACCCCGACGAGCCGACGAACATGCTCAGCGAGATCCTCGCCGTCTCGGTCAAGTACATCCGGGCACTCGACGAGACGGAAGACCGCGATCCGCTCGACGGGCTCGTGGCGATCATGTCGGCGTGCACGGAGCGGCATGCCATCGGCGTCGGCGCGCTCGCGCGCAAGTACGCCATCAACGAGTACATGATCAACTACCTCATGCGCGACGAAGCGTTCCACGAACGCCTTCGCCGGAGCGAGGACTTGTTCGAGCTGGCGGTCCGCAAGCGGATGGAGCGCGATCCGAGCCCGGCGACCCTCAAACTCGGCGAGATGTTCGTGCGCCAGCTCCGGTTCAAGCGCACGATCAAGCTCGGCTCCGACATGATGCACCGGCTCGACGACTTTATCGGCGTGTTGCTGCCGGTCAAGGCGGCGGCGGACAGCTTCCTCGAGCGGATCGCCGAGATCGACCGGCCCGAGTACGTCCGGCTCACGCACCTGACGCGCACCATGAGCGAGGCGATCGACGCGACACTCGAGTTCCACGAGCAACACGCCGACCCAGCCAACTGGCCCGACCTGGCGAACGTGCCGGGCGCGGCCTACCTGATTGCTTACAAGAGGCGGCCGGAGATCGAATACCAGGTGCAGCACACGGTCCGCGTGATCCAGCGCTGTCGCGCAGAGGCGGCCGAGCTGTTCGGCTCGAACGCGGAGGCGGTGTTCCGCAGCGCGTTCGACGAGCTCGATCAGCAGATGGCGACCGTCGACCGGTTCCGCGCCACCATGCTGCCCCAGCCGGTCGACGTCACACGCGTGCTGCGTGCCGTGGGCCGGCTGTTCTCGGGCGTCGAGGGTCTCCGCATCGCCGTCGAGACGCCGCGCACGCCGGCAGTGGCGACGATCGACCCACTCGGTCTCGACGGGGTGCTCTGCGAGCTGCTTGAGGCGATTGCACACCCCGTCGGCTCAGGTGCGGACCGAGCCGGCGACGAGGCCGGGGCGTTGCCCGAAGTCAGCATCAGTGTGAGACCGGGCGAGCGCGGCTGCTTCGCCCGGATCGCGGGCTCGTGCGACGCGTTTCCCACCGACGCCGCGAGCCTGCAAGAGCGCTTGGAGAAGGTGGCGCCTGGCGCCGTGTTGCGCGTCAATGCCGAGGAGGGATCCGGCACGACGTTCTCGATCGAGTTCCCCGTCGACGAGCAAGAGCAGGCTGTCGCGTCAGTTCTCGCGCACGCGTGACACCGGAGTGCCGGATTGTCTCCCGGGTCACGATCGGCGCTCGCCGCGCCACGGGATCTCGAACGAGCCGATGAAGTCGTTGATGTCGGCGATGGCGTGCTCGGCCATGAAGGCGGCGATGCCGTCGACGATCTCCTCGCACGCGCGCGGGTTGTAGAAGTTGGCCGTGCCGACCTGCACGGCCGACGCGCCCACGGCGAGGAACTCGAGCGCGTCGGTCGCGGTCGCGATCCCGCCGATTCCGATCACGGGCACCTGAACCGCGTTTGCCACCTCCCACACCATCCGGAGTGCCACCGGCTTGATCGCCGGGCCCGAAAGGCCGCCCGTGACGTTGCGCAGGACCGGGTGCGGCGTGACGCCGCGTGACGGATCGCCAAGCTCGACCGCCATGCCGATCAGCGTGTTGATGAGCGAGAGCGAATCGGTGCCGCCGTCGACGGCCGCGCGCGCGCACTCGGCGACGTCGCCGACGTTGGGCGAGAGCTTCGTCATCAGCGGCAGCGTGGTGGCCGCGCGCACGGCGGCGACAAGTTCGCGCAGCGCCTTGGGGTCGGTGCCGAACGCGAGGCCGCCGGCCTTGTTTGGGCACGAGACGTTCAGCTCGAGCGCGGTCACCCCGTCGCAGCCTGTGAGGCGCTTGGCGACGGCGACGAACTCGTCGATCGTGCTGCCTTGGACGTTGACGACGCATGCCACGCCGCGCTCGCGCAGGACGGGGAGCTTCTTGTCGATGAACGCTTCGACGCCGACGTTCTGCAAGCCGATCGCGTTGAGCATGCCGGCGGCGGTCTCGCAGCCGCGCGGCGGCGGATTGCCCCCGGCGGGCTCGAGCGTGATGCCCTTGGTGACGACGGCGCCGAGCCTTGTGATGTCGCACAGCTCGGCGTACTCCTGGCCGTAGCCGAAGGTGCCCGACGCGGTCATCACCGGGTTCTTGATCGTGACGCCACCGATGTCGACGGCCATCTTCATTCGAACACCACGTCGCGGGCGTTGAGGACCGGCCCGTCCTTGCACACCATCTTGTACTCGGTGCCGCCGTCGGGGGCCTTCGTCGCGCAGGCGCAGACGAGGCAGGCGCCGACGCCGCACGCCATCCGCTGCTCGAGCGACAGCTCGCAGAACACGTCGCGCTCGGCCGCGATCGCCGCGACGCGTTTGAGCATCGGCTCCGGGCCGCACGCATACACGGCGACGCTTTGCGTCGGGCGACGCGAAGCGTCGCTGGGGCCGAAGCCTCCGGCTTCGTCGGCACGAGCGGCAACGTCGCCGAGTTCGCGTTCCAGCAGCTCGGTGACGACGCCGTGATGCCCGCGCGACCCGTCGTCCGTAGCGAGCTTGCACTCGACGCCGATCTCCCCAAACAGATCTTCCAGCACGACGAGTTCGGCTGACCGGAACCCGGCAAGGACAACAGTCCGGGCCTGGGGCCGGTGCTTGGCGAGCTCGACGGCGAGGAAGGGGAACGGTGCGATCCCGATCCCGCCCGCGACGAGGATGTTGACCTGGGCCCACGTCTCGAGCGTGAAGCTCGTGCCGAGCGGGCCGAACACGTCGAGCTCGTCGCCCTGGTCAAGCTCGGCGAAGGCGCCGGTGGCCGTGCCGACCGTGTCGTAGAAGATGCCGACCGTGTCATCGTCGACGCTGCCGATGCTGAACGGCCGGGCAAGCAGGTAGCCCCGCGGGTGGGCCTCGCGCATCATGACGAAGGCGCCCGGTCGCGCCTCACGGGCGATCTCGGCGCACTGGAAGCCGAGCGCGTGCGACGCACCTGCGAGGTGGTGGTTGAAGACGATGGGTACTCGTTTCTGAATCATGGTTCGCCGCCGACACCCAGGTCCCATTCAACGCGCAGTGTAGCCGGTGGCAGGGACGGGCGTCAATACCCCGGTCGGATCAGGAGAGCGGGCGCGTCAACGTGAAGGCAGTGACCGAGGCGGCGCCAGCTCGCTTGAGCACACGGGCACACTCGTTGATGGTTGCGCCCGTCGTGTACACGTCGTCGACGAGCAGGAGGCGCTTGCCGTCGATGCGCTCGGCTCGCCGAACGCCGAACGCGCCCTTGATGTTCTTCAGTCGCTCCCGCGGCCCGAGGTGGACCTGCGGCACGGTGTTGCGCGTGCGGCGCAGCGCGTGCGTGATAATGGGGAGCCCGAACTCCCGTCGAATCGGCCGCGCCAGCGCGATCGCCTGGTTGAAGCCGCGGTACCGGAACCGCCGCCAATGCAGCGGCACGGAGACGATCGCGTCGAGCGACGCGGCGTCGATGTGCCGGTGCATAAAGTCGATCATCCATCCGGCCAGCGCGCGGGCCAGGTACTGGCGCATGCCGTACTTGTAGACGTGCACGAGCGGCTTCATGACGTCGTTGTACACGGTGGCCGAGAACGCGCGGTCGAAGTGGGGCTTCGACTGCCGGCACTCGGCGCAGAGCAGCTCGCTCGCCGCCGCTGTGAACATCTTCCGGCCACACCGCTCGCAGAACGGGTCCTCGACAAGAACCACCCGCCGGCCGTGCTCGGCACACAGCGGGCCGCGCCGGCCGGGCTCGAGATCGTCGCCGCACACCACGCAGCGCCGG
This sequence comes from uncultured Verrucomicrobiota bacterium, assembly GCA_964449605.1. GTDB lineage: Bacteria > Auribacterota > JABMQX01 > JAFGEW01 > JAFGEW01 > CAYUZG01. The sequence goes on from CAYUZG010000005.1 coordinate 7,469, forward strand.
GGATACAGAAGCTCGCCGAGCCGGGAGACGATCGCGCTGAGCACGCTCACCGCTTGCCGCCGCTCCCCGACGGGGCCTTGAGCCTCGAGGCGAACAGCATGAGCAAGACGACGAGCAGGACCGTCACAAGCCAACAGACAAGGCTGTCCGTGTAGCTCATGTACCAGTCGTGCGGCACGCCGAACAGCAGCGTCGACCGGCCCGCGACTTCCTCAAAGAACGAGCCGTCGAGCTTCCCGACGGCGACGAACCCCGCGTGGATGCCGATCGGCAGGTACAGCGAGCCGGTCTTGATGTACGCGACCGCCAGTGCGACGCCGATCAGAAACAGGCCGAGGAAAAACGGCCAGATCTCGCCGAACCGGCCGAAGTTGGAGAGCTGGTGCGGCACGATCCGGAAGCCGTTGAGGACGTGGAAGTGCTCGAATGACGGGGCGCCGCTCGACGCCAGAATGTTGTCCGGCAGCGGCTGGATGAAGTGCATGGCTGCAAAGAACGCGGACGCGAACACGACGGCGAAGAACGCGTTCATATCGGCCCGGAGGTTCTGGAGCACGACGCCGCGGAAGACGATCTCCTCGAGCAGCCCGACAAGCAGGCCTGCGCCCAGCGCGGTCCAGACCATGCCGAAGGCGAAGTCGACGTGGAGCCGCTTGGCGCCGGCCACATAGAAGATGGCGATGATGACGCACAGCGCCAGCGCCCCGATAAACACCCCGACGACGAGCTGCTTGAGCACCGACGAAACACGGATGTTGAGCGACTCGACCACCCGCGACCGCATGTGCCGGCGAAACACGAGGAAATACAGGAGGGCGAACGCGAGGAAGCAGCGCGTGAAGATCTTGCCCAGCTCGCGCGTTTTGCCCAGTTCGTCGTTGAGGATCTTGAAGAACGGCGACGCAACACAGGCCGACAGGAAAGCCAGCCCGAAGATCAGCGGCAGCAGTACGTAGGAGCGTCCTAGGAGCTTTGAGCCTCGCGCCACAACGACCCTTCACCTAGGTGAACGATTCCCCGCTTGTCCGCGCTCACTGTAGGCGAGCTTGCCTGCGCGAATCAAGGCCGAAGCCGGAGTGTCTTGCGCCCCCCCAAGTGTGCCAGGAGACGATGCGAACGCACAGGGCAACGACTTCTCCGTTGACTTCCTGTCGGTGATGTGCTATAAACGCAACCTGAATGGGGTATCGGGGACTTGCGTTCCCTGAGTTCTGGGGTTCTCCCGTTTGCCGTTTAGTGGTCGGAAGGACCGCTGTGGCGTGTGCCAGGCGAGGGACTCCTGTTTCCGCCTGTTCCGCGCAGCTTAGGGGTAGCAACGAGGAAGGGTAGGTAGACATGATCGCGAGAAGGTTGAGGCTTGCACGAGAAACGAGAGCGCTCCCGGCAGCTCTTGTCCTAGGGCTCGCAGTAGCCCTCATCATGGTGGCGTCGCCCTGCCAGGCCGTCTACATCATCACGGATGACGACTTCTTGACACTGGGCGACAACGAGATCGGCTCCGGCAATGGTACGCTGGACTTCGTCTTTTTCCTGGACGCCGGCGGCGGGGGCGTTTCGGACAACACCAAGCCGAGCATCATCTGGGACGGCGACGACGCGAACACCGATATGCCGGCCGGCGCGCCAGGTGGTACTGCTCAAGAATCGTTTGTCACCTCGATCGGGGAGATCCGCGACTTCTACGAGATGGAGTTCCCCGGGGGTATGGATGGTTCGACGATAGTCGAGATCGCGTTGTTCGTGGACCTGAACCAGACGGGTAGCAGTCCCGATCTTCTGCTGAACGATCTGAGGGTTGTGGTCGACTACCTTGATGGCTCTGGCGTCCCGTTCGGTGACGACCGCGATGACCCGTGGAATACGGACGTCTCCCCGGCCCTGCAGAACATGACGGAGCTGGACTTCACGGGGACCGTTCTGAGTCAACTTGGGGCGCCCAAGCTGCTTGCCCTGAACGAGCAGGGCGCCGGCTTCGGCGACTACGCGATTGCGCTCGGCATCAACCCGTTCGACCCGGCGTTCTCGGACGACACGCGGCTCCTGTTCTTCTGGGACAGCCAGCTTCATACCGATGGGGGTGAGACCGTCTTCCTGAGCGGCTCCTACGGCATCGTCCCCGAACCGGGGACCATGCTGTTGGTCGGGCTCGGCGCAGTAGCCCTGGTGGCTCGTCGCAAGAGGCGATAGCAGCTGGCTTGACACGTGCGGCGGCTTGCTCCTCTACCTGCGTGAGAACGGGCCGTCCAGACGAAGATATCGGACGGGCGCGCTTTCGACGGCGCGCCCGTCTTGCTGTAGGCCGTCAGCTTGGAGCGGGCGCAGTCAACCTATCACCCGGACTTGACACCGAACGCCGCACCATTGTATATCCCGGCCATCCACAACGCCGGCGTAGCTCAGTTGGTTAGAGCAGCGGAATCATAATCCGCGTGTCGTAGGTTCGAGTCCTACCGCCGGTACTTTTCCCGCAACCACTTACGGCGACCGGCCCCAAGCCCATTCCCCAACGGATTTCCCAACGGGCACCCTCGCTCGACGATAGGGGCAGTCATCTGTTTCTTCCTGAATGGCGGTGCGGTGCAGGCCGAGTCCTGGCGGGCGTGTGATTGTCGGGGTCGGGCCGGCGTGCTAATCTGCCGTGGCGCGTGAGGTCGACGGGTCCGGGCTGCTTGTCTCGGGGTCGCGAGCCGCGATCTACGGGACGGCCATCGGACTGGCCGGTGCTTGTGAGGTGGAGGCTTCCAGCAGGAGGAAGAGCGATGCGTGCCGTTTCCCTTCTTGTCTTGTTGGCTGTGTTCGCGCTGTCCGAGTTCAGTTTTGCCGCGGGCGGCGGCGAAGGTGTTTCCCAGGTGCCCTCGCCGCCGGCGTTCAAACGGGCGACGGAATACCTGCTTAATGTCCCGCCGGACCTTGGGGAGGGCAAAGAAGGCGAAGGCGGGAAGAAGCCGGAAGACAAGGAAGGCTTCACGCCGGCCTTCATCTATAAACGCGACGGCGACCTGTGGGGGCGGCTCGAGGACGGCACGAAGCCGACGAACCTGACCAACTTCGCCGAGGACGACGAGTACAAGGCGAAGTTCGAGAAGGCCGTCGCGGAAGAAAAAGAGTGGCGCAAGGCGACGGGCGGCCGCTCGGGCCGGACGCCCGTGATGCTCGATTTCACCTCCGGCGGCGACGACGGCAAGATCTACTACTACCTCGGTTACGTGCAGACCAACTTCGAGTTCTTCTCGCTGAACGTCGACGGCACCGAGAAAGCGCTCGTCGCCAAGCTGTCTCTCCCTTCGCTCGGCGCCAACGAGTCGGCCAACGACGAGTTCATCGTCAAGCGCCGGAACGTCGTGTTCGCCTTTCGTACGGCGAACGCGAAGCTCGCGCCGCTGCGCATCGAGACGATGGGTATCGAGCACCTGCGCGACTACACGCTGTCGCCCGACGCGAAACGCTGTGCGCGGCTGTGGCGACAAGTCCTGCGGCCCGACACGCAGGCCAAGGATGCGGCGCGGCGTGTCAACGATGGCAAAGGGCACTACCTGCTCATTGACTCGGTGCGCGGCAACACGATCCACGGTTACCCGTTGCTCGACGTGGACAAGGCGAACGAGGAGCTGCCGCCCGGCGGCATCGCCATCCAGGTCCCAGAGGATCCGTCGACGGGCAGCACGTCGAACACGAACTACGTGTCCTGGGGCCTGTACTGGTCGCCGGACGGCGAATGGATCGCCATGCTCGGGCCGCAGGAACGCCAGGGCTGGGGCGGCGGCATCGAGCCGGGCGGCCACATCGTGCTGCTCAAGGCGGATGCCACCGACGCGCGCGTTTACCATCGTTGGGCGCCCGACCAGACGTGGGTCAGCACGATGCAGGCGCGATCGCAGCCCGTGCGCTGGGCGCGCACTCCGAACGGCACCCGCCACAAGGATGAGATGCAGGAGCTGGCGGTGCAGTACGTCTGTGCCGCCGCGAACGAGGCCTGGCAGCAGATCGGCAATCCGATGGGCAAGCTGACGTGGTCGCCCGACTCGAAATACCTCGCCTGTTGGGCTAGGCGGCAGGAGGCCGGCGCGTGGATCGTCAACTTCGCCGTCATGCGCATCGCCGACGGCCGCTTCGTGCGCGTCAACTGCGCGCCCGGTTTGGGCAACGACTACGCGTGGTCGCCCGACGGGAAGCAGATCGCCATCGAGGTCACCTGCAAGCAGCGGCCCAACCGCGCGCTCACGCAGCAGGACATCGAGGAGATGGTTTCGGCCATCTGCGTCGCCGACGTCGAGGCGTTGTTCAAGGGCGCGAGCGGTGACGTCACCGTCATCGCGCCGGACGACGAGCGGTTCACCAAGATCGCCGTCGGCTACAAGGGCATTGGCCTGACCTGGATCGGGCCGGCCCTCGAGCAGGAGTTCGTGCCGCTCGAGCTCGTCGTGGCGGGTGGCTCAGAGCTGTCTGATGAGTTGGCGGGCATCAAGCGCCGCCACGACAGCGAAGTCGATAAGCTCCAGGAGCTGACCAAGAAGCTTAAGACCGAAGAGGACAACAAGGAGCTGCTCGACGAGATCCGCGACGTCCGGGTGACGATCCGCTTCCACGAAGAGGATTTCTTCAAGACCGCGGCCGACGCGATGGGCGCCTACGCCTGGGGAGACTTCGACAGACAGAGCCAAGCGTTTCGCGACCGAGTCATCTACCTCCAGCGTCAGGCCGTGACGTGGCATGACACGCTGCGCGAGTACGGCTACTTCTCCTACGTGATGCACTTCAGCCAGTACCGGCGTGAGGAAGCGCGTTTCAGGCAGGTGCTGGCGGACCTGAATCACACGCTCGACTTGTGGAACGTCTACAACTCGATGGCCCTGGCGCATCACGAGCTGATGGCGCGCGACATCCGCATTCAGCTCGGCATTGAAGGCGCGGCAGGCATGCTCGAGGAGCACCTGGCGCCCATCTGCCGGCACAAGGCGCGCCTGCTGCTCGATCAGGGCGAGCGCGCCGTCATCCAGGTGCAGGCGAACCGCGAGGCCGCCCTCTATTACCAGCGCAGCTACTTCGACGGGATTCGCGCCGCGGCGGAGAAGCGTGAGAACGTCGAACCGCTCACGGTCTGCGAGGAGGCGATGGGCTTCTCGGCGTTCGTGAGCCAGTTTATGCTGCGCACGATCGGCGGCGGGTGGGAGGCGTTGCTCGACTCGCTCAAGTGGGGGCCGGGCCTTGTGCCCGTCGTTGGCGAGTTTTTCGAATCACGCGCCGACAAGATGGACCGCCAGGTGCTCGAGCTGCGCAAGCAAACGGCCGACACGATCAACGCGCTCGACGAAATGCGCGCGTATGAAGATATCGAGTTTCGCCTCCTGCGCGACGAGCTGCGTGCGCTTGAGTTCGACGAGGACGGCAGCGCGAAGGGCGCGGTGCCCGCCGACGTCTCGCTCGGCGAGAAGGCGCTCAATGCGCTGCTTACCGACCGGTTTTTCCACGAGCAGACCGACGGCGGCCTGTTCCGCATCGCGGGCGCGTTCGACGTGGCGCTTAGCGACAAGCTTTCGACCGAGTATCTGGCGGCCCTGCATCACGCGCGCCTCGTCGTGTACGACATCCAGGCGGCAACGCGCGCGCGGATGGGCGCTGACGTCAAGACGGGCGAGGCGAGCTGGGCCGTCATGCTCGAGCCGACCAAGAACATCGAGAGCATCGTCCGTGGCTACTCGGGCGACTGGAAAACGCGCGGCGATTACCTCGGCCGCCGCAAGGGACACGTCGCCCAGATGCACCAGATGGCGACGTTCTGGCGTCAGCGCAACTACGCGTTCGAGGCGTACGAGCATCTGCCCGGCACCGACGCGCCGCCCGGCGAGGAGCCGAAGCCGATCTACTACGAGATCCACGAGAATCTCGCAACGTCCAGCCCCGACTACGTCAACTTCCTGATCCGGCGCGCGATCCTCATCCACGACGCCGACACGGTCGAGTACACGATCGCGAACGCCCGGCGCGACGTGCCCGCCGACTGGGAGCGGCTCGAGGACTTCATCGAGCAGCGGCGCCTGATCATGCGCGCCCAGGTTCAGGTTATGCGCACGCGCGCGCTCCGGCTCGAAGCAGCCGACCGGCTCATGACGTGGGACTACGACGGCTGCATCGCGTGCATGAAGGAGGCGTGCTGCATCGACCCGATGCTCCAGGTGCCGCGGGCGAAGGATCCCGCACGCCCGAACTTGACGAAGGAGATCCTGGAGCGACGCCGGTTCTACGCGGAGAACATCAAGGAGGTCGAGGACGCGCTTCGGTGGGAGAAGCTGCTCGACAACCAGATCGCCTCGTTCCGCGAAGTGGGCCAGCAGGGTTTCATGACGGCGCTGATCGGCGGGGCGTGCCAGGGCATCACGCTGCCGGGCAGTCTGGCCGAGGCCGGCGGCCAGATCTGGAAGTTCGGAGCCACCATGTTCAAGTTCACGGGCAAGGAGGCGTGGAAGGGATTCGCCCTGTATGCCGTGCAGGAGGTCGACCCGTTCTTCGTGACCGACGCACGCAGCATGCTGGGGCTGCTCAGGACGTCGTCGCAGATGGTTGCTGCCGAGGCCGGCTCCGAGATAGCGGTCAGGTCGCTCGAATCGCTCGACGTCGATACCGAGTGGCTCCGGCCGTGGATCGACAAGCTCGCCATCGTGCTCGTGGCCCACGGTACGCGCCGGGTCGAGGAAGCCTATGCGGGCCATCTCGAGCAGCTTTGCGGCGACATCGCCCGCCGGATCGAGCAGCTTCACAAGGAGCATGCGGAAGCGCAGAAAAAGGGCGAGGTCGACGTTGGAACCTATCGCAAGCTCGAGGCTGCTCGTGATCGGCTGCTCTCGTGGGCCGCGGTGCTCAAGCTCATCGACGCGATCTACTACGAGGCCAAGGGCCTCGAGTCCGAGTACCGCCTCATGCAGGCGGACGCGGCCGTGCGCAAAGGGCTCTTCAAGTCGCACAAGGAGTATCTGCACTACAAGACGCGCAAGCTGACGCCCCTGGCCATCGACTACGCGTACAGCCGCTACAAGGTCGCCGAGTACGAGGCCAGGGCCAAGGGCTTCGACCCCGACGCGGCTGTCGCGCTTTTCAAGAAGCTGCCGATCGATAGCCTGCGCGCGTTCAAGGCCAGCGACGACTATTTCGCCAAGCATCCGGACGTGGAGCTTGGGATCGATGCCGTGCGATGCAAGCTGGCCGATTACGGGCGGCAGCACGTGGCGTCGAAGTACAAGGCGTTCTGTCGCTACATCGTCGTGAGCGGCACGCCGCCGGGCAACCGCGAGTACCGCCTGCTCGACAGCGACAACGACTACACGATGCTGCTCAGGACAACCGACGACATCGCGCCCGAGCAGCGGCAGAAGCTGCAGGCAGAGATCGAGGCCGAGTACATCGGCTTTTTCAAGACGACGTACGACGGGTTCGATCCGGAGCGGTGCCTCGACTCGAATCTATTCTGCGACTGGATGCCGAGCAAGCAGGCGATCCGGGACATCAACGAGTACATGGAGGAATTCCACCGCAACGTGCAGAACCCGGAGCGCTACATCCTGCCCGACTGCCTTCAGTTCATCCCGCTCTACCTGTATCGCAAGGCGGGCGTGCTGCAGGAGGTTCAGGCCGACGGCTCGGTGCGGACGCTCAAGGGGGCCGAGGCCGAAGCGATCTTCGGCGACGTCGAGCTGCACGAGTCGATGGGCGCGCAGATCATCCTCGACCAGTATCGCTTCAACCTCAAGTATTACGGCAAGCTCACGCCCGGCGTCGGCGAGAAGGGCATCGAGCCGCACCAGTACCTCAAGGCGCAGGCAAAGTACAACCTGCGCTCGTTGCTCGGCTACAACCTGACCGACGCGCTCGGCCTGCGTCGTCACAATGAGTTCGAAGCGAGCGAGGACTACACGCTGCACAAGTCGATCGTCGAGATCGCTAAGGAGACCCGGCCCGACGATCCCGAGCTTCACCTACTGGCCGACGAGTGGTTCGCGCTCAAGACGCTCAAGACCGGCGGGAGTTGGGAGGCTGTTTTCGAGACGCGCATGCGCCGGCACGGGCTGCCCGACTTGCAGTCGGCCGTCAACGAGCACCTCCGAATGGGCGAGGAGTACATCGGCAAGTTCCTCAAGGAGGCCTTGCGCGTGCAGGCCCGGCACATGGCCGAGAAGCACGCGCTGTGGTGGGACATGCACAACGCGCCGGATCATGCCGAGCGGATGGCGACGGACGAGGAGTACGTGAGAACCTACCGGCAGGCCGAGTACGACTACTGGTCGCACGCCTGCAGCCAGGGCTACATCATCCACAAGTATGGCCTCGAGCCGGGCGCCGTCGAGAGAATCGTCGAGATCGAGCCTTCGGCCAAACGCTACTTCACGCCCGAGGACGAGAACGTCATACGGCTTTCGCGCTTCGCCGCCGATCGAGAGCGGCAAGACGAGGATGCGAAGAGACTGCGCCGCATCTGGGGCGACTGAACGCGGCCACCCGTATCATGGAGGTGCATGGACGGCGCACGCGAAGGCCGTGAGAAACGCAGCCTGGAGCCCGTCAGTCCGTGCGCGCTGTCCGTGGGCCAAGTAGGCGGCGAATCCAGGGGCCCACGACGGCCAGCAGGAACAGCGGGCTATCGAGGTTGCGCCGCCACATGCGCCGCGGCTCGCACGCGAGACGGTAGGCCCACTCGACGCCAAGCCGCCGAACCCAGCGAGGCGCCCAGCTCGTCGTGCCTGCGTGGAAGTCGAAGGCGGCACCGACGCCGATCATGGCGGTTGCCTCGACGCGACCGGCGTGGGCGGCCATCCAGCACTCCTGCTTCGGGGCGCCGAGGCCGACCCACACGATGTCGGGTTTCGCCGAGTTGATGTGGGCGACGAGCGCGTTGTCCTCGTCGGGCGTTGCTTCCCGAAAAGGCGGACTGCACGTGCCGACCACGCGCAGGCCGGGGAGCCGGGCGGCAAGACGGGCCGCGAGCGTTTCGGCGACGCCTTCGCGCCCGCCGCAGAAGTAGTGGCGGTACCCGTGCTGTCTTCCCTGGTCGCAGCAGGCGAGCATGAACGACGGTCCGGTGATCCGGCCGTGGTGCCGGTAGCCGAGCAGGCTGGCGGCCACAATGATCCCCGTGCCGTCCGGCAGCGTCATGCCCGCTTCTTCGAACGCTTGGGCCGTGTGCCCGTCACGTCGCGCCGTCATCACGCTGTGCGGATTCGAGAAGGTCACGTACTTGCGCTCGCCGGCCTGACGCCACGACTCGATTCTCTCTAGCGCGTGCTCGCGGCTCACGAGGTTAAACGCCACGCCGAGGATGTCTACGCGACGCTCGACGAGCGCTTCGTGCTCGACAGATGGCGCGAACGCCGGCAGCTCCTCGCCGTCGATTGACGCCCGCCTGGCTGTGACCAGCATCCTGTACCCGGTTCGGCGACGGCGGTCGGCTACAACGCCGTAGACAAATGCCGGCAGCAGGAGGAGGCTGACGCCGATCAGCTTCGGCAGGCTCGTGACGAGCCGCCAGTCGAATCTGTACCGGCCGTCGCGTTTGAGCCGGCGCTTCAGATCGTCGAAGAAGCCCGACGCGCCGAGCGTGTACAGAAACGACGCGCGGCCGTCACAGCGAAGCTGAGTCATCTCGATGCCGGCGCTGTCGATGAGTCGTGTAAGCGTCTCCGGGCTGAACTCGTGGAGGTGATACGGTGCCTCCGACCAGGCCCACGGCAGACCGAGCCACCGCGAGAGCCGCAAACTTGCGCGTGCGAAGGCGCAGTCGGCGTTCGGCGTTCGCAGCACGAGCAGCCCGCCCGGCCGGAGCAGCCGGTGCACGGTCAGCAGAGCCTGCTGGGGCCGCTGCAGGTGCTCGAGGACGTCGCCCATGTGGATCACGTCGAAGAATGCGTCGGCAAACGACATCTCCTCAAGCGCGCCTTCGGCGACATCGAGCCCATTCGCCCGGGCCACGGCGACGGCGTCGGCGTTCACGTCGATGCCCGTGGTCTGCCAGCCGAAGCGGGCCATGTGGTACATGAGCTGGCCGGTGGCGCAGCCGACGTCGAGCAACCGCCCGCGCCGGATGCCTGCGGCGGCAAGCTGCTCGCGGAAGCGCCGTGCCGGCTCGGGCGAGGTTCTCGACAGGTCGGCTTCGGCCGTGGCGAAGTACCCGTCCCGTCTCGAGTAGAGCGCTGCCAGTTCCGCGGCCGTCGGCTGCGGGAACACGGAGATGAGGCCGCAAGCCCGGCACCGCCTGAGCGTCCATCCGCGCTGGCCGGCGACCGGGACGTGATCCGTGCAGGCGCAGACCTGACACGCCGCGTCGTCGGGCGCCTGCTGCGGCGAGGCGTCGACGAGCGGCTCGTCGATCGTCTTGGTTTCGTTGTCCAGCACTGCCGTGTGGTCAGCCATTGCGCTACTTCACAAGGACGACGTCGACCTCGGCGCACGGGATGAGCTTCCACAGCCACCAGTCGTAGAGCCGTGTGTTGACGAGCGGGTTCATGAAGGCGTTCAGGCAGCCGCTGCGACCGACACCGAACACGCTCCGGCACCGGACGTCCGAGAAGGCGAAGTCGAACGAGTAGTTGTAATGATGACCCCGCTTGAAGTAGTCGAACGTGCTGCGAGTGAAGAAGTGACGGTGCGTCGGGTTGTTCCAGGCGCCGCGGCCGGCCATGTGCGGCACGCGAACCTCGGCCCTGCCGCCGGGCGCCAGAATGCGGTGCAGCTCGGAGACGGCGCGGACGATGTCGTCGAGGTGCTCGAGCACGTGGTAGGCGAGCACCCGATGCCACGCTCCCGCGGCAAACGGCCACGGGTACGAGTTGAGGTCCCAGACCACATCCACGCCCGGGAGCTTCACGCAGTCGACGTTCAACGATCCCTCGCGCGGCCTCGTGCCGCAGCCCAGATGCAGCACCGGCTTCTCCGCCGTGGGCGCGTAGCAGGGCGCGCCCGTCGACGCGTTCGGCGCCATCTCGTGGCCGCTCCAGGATTCGTGAGTCGTCATCTCATCGAGTTGCTGCACTTCCATGATTTCACCTCGGGCTCTCAAGACGGGGTTCTCGACGGGCGCTCCGCCATAGCGTCGCTTGTGCAGCCGCCAGTGTGCTCGCGCGCTCGTAGGCCGCCATGAGCCGTTCGTAGTATCTCTCGGGCGAGTATTCCTTGAGCGCTTTGGCGCGGCCGGCCTGGCCCATCGTGCGGCACAGCTCCGGGTGCTCCCACAGCGCACGGATCTTCTCGGTCAGATCGTTCGCGTTGCCGGGCTCGACGAGCACGCCGGTCATGCCGTCATCGACGATCGACGGCATGCCGCCGATGCGTGAAGCAAGCACGGGTTTGCCGTGCGACATCGCCTCGACCAGCGGCAGGCCGAACGTCTCGAGACACGTGCTGGGCAGTACAACGATTCGGCTATTGCGGTAGAAGTCGTTGAGCCTTCCGTCTTCCAGGTGGCCGAGGAGGGAGACGTTGGCAGGGGCCTCGCGCGCGAGGTATGGCATGCGGTCCGTCGATCCCGCCAGCCTGAACGGGATGTCCGGGCACTGCGCAGCCGCGGCCGCTAGCGTCTTGATCCCTTTCTCGGGGCTGACGCGCCCGACATAGGCCACGTACTCACCAAGCGGCGAGTCGGCGGAGTGCGTCGACGACGGGCCGGCCCCGTTGGAGCCGGCCATGTTCGGGATGACAACGATGCGCTCGGCCGGAAAGCCTGCTGCGACGAGTCGCTCGCGCTGGAACGGGCTCAGCACGGCGAAGAGCGTGACTCCGTCAAGAAAGAGCCGCCACATGCGCGCCACCGTGCTGCGCAGCGCGTACCCCGCGCTCTTGAGCAGATTGCCCGTGCAGTTGCGAAGCACGCACCAGTACTCGCGGCCGCCGAGACAGCGCTCGCAGAGCTGTCCGCGACTCAAATGTAGTCCGTTCGGGCAGACGAGGCGGTGGTTGCGAACACTCATGACAACGGGCACGCCGACTCGTCGGCACTCGACAAGCACCCACGGCGAAATGAGCGGATAGAGGTTGTTGACGTGCACGACGTCCGGTCGCTGCTCGTCAAGCAGCCGGCGCATCGCCCTCCGCGAGCTCCGGCTGTAGATGCCGCTGACAAACGCCCGCACGCGGCCCAGTCTCATCCGTTCGATCTCGGCGCTCGAACGCCATAGCATGGTCACGTCGTTGCCACGCTCCTCGAGCAGCGCCCGAAGTCTCTGAACGGAAACCTCCTCGCCGCTGGGGCGGGCATATGAGTTATGGACGATGCACACGCGCATCGTGGACTCCTGTCAGACTGCGGCGGCGACGGCGGACGGCTCCTCCGTGCGCTGGCCGTGCGGCTCCGGCTGATGCGGCACGGCGTCAGCGTAGAGGGCGTTGACAGCTTCACCCTTCGTGTCCCACGAGAACGCCGCCGCCCGACGCAGGCTGCCCTCCGCCAGTCGCTGGCGGCGTGGCTCGTCTTGCCACAGCTCTGCGATGGCCGCCGCGAGGTCCGCGGCGACCTGTCCTGGGTTGCGGACCGGCACCTTGATGCCGCAGTCGGGCGTGACGACGTCCGCGAACCCGCAGTGGTCGAGGCAGATCACCGGCACACCGAGCGCGAGCGCCTCGACGATCACCGTGGAGGTCAGGTCGAAAAGGCTCGTAATCACGAACGCATGCCCGGCGCGCATGATCGCCAGCGCTTGTTCGCGCGGCAGCCAACCATGCCACGTGCACCGGTCGTCGACGCCGAGCCGCTGCGCCAGTCGCTGCCACGATGAGGTGCGCGGCCCTTCGCCGAGGATGTCCACTTGCACGCGCGCATCTCCGTGCAGGCGCGAGACCGCGCGAAGCAAGAGCGGCAGCGCCTTTCGCGATACGTGCAACCCGCTCCAGACCAACCGCAGCGGCTCGATCGACCACCGGGTGTTGATCGGGCTTGGTTCATGGTCGGGCGGGCCGATCTCGCACACCACGCGCGAGTGCTGGCCGAAGAACCGCTCGATCGCTCGCGCCGTTTCGGACGTGCCGGCAATGAGCCGTCCCTCCGTCCTGCGCGCCGCCTGTTTCGGTCGTGCGAGCAGCCTGCGATGGAGCACGTTGAGCACGTTGCGTCCGGTGTGGAACAGCGCTCCGGCGAAACCGAGCGACGGCAAGAACCGCCATGGCAACAAACCGAGACCACCGACTGGGCCCCACACGAACGGCGCGTCGAGCTGCCACAAGTAGCCGGGCTCGCGGAAACCCATCATCGTCAGTTGATGCACGACGTCGAAGCCGATCTCGGCGTGCAATTGCTGCGCGAGCCGGTACGCCTTCTCGTGCCATCGCCTGTAGGTCCAGTAGTAGGACGGTGGCCAGAACGTCTCCAGCGCCCTGAAGCGGCGTCGCGCGATGTAGTGGAAGTGGACGCGCTGGCGCAGTCCGGGTCGGCGCGCGAGTTCCGCCTCGATATCGGCGAGTTCGTCTTGCTTGGTGATGACCCACAGGTCGTGGTGCTTGCTGATCTCGACGATCCAGCCCCAGCCGATGCCGGGCTCGGAGCCGCGGGCCGGGTTGCACGCGTACGCGGACACAAGCACTTTCAAACGCCGAGCCATGTGCTCTCTCCCTGCACCGACGGCGTCTCTGTTGACCGTGCGCGGCGACGAGCTTTTCGCAGAGTCTTTTTCATTGGCATCTCAGCGCAGCATGTCGGCGCGACGACACGGCGGCGAACTCGATCGCGCGGACAAACGAGAGGGCCGCTTCCTCGAACGGTTGCGTCATGAGGCTCTCGCGCCTCGCCAACGGTTGGGCGCCGAGCGGCGCGGTGTCTAGCAGCCAGCCTGTCATCCGGTCCGTCAGCGTCGCGAGATCGTACGGATCGAGGACATGGCCGTTCTGGCCGTCGTGGATCAGTTCGGCCGCCCCGGCCAAGCTCGAGCAGAGCACGGGCATCCCCGCCAGAAGCGCCTCGTTGACGACCGCGCTGTACGTCTCCCGCCGGCTGGCCAGCACGAGAAGCTGGCCCAGCACGTACCAGGCCATGAGGTCACGGCCTTGTTGCTGTCCCTCGAACCGGACGCGATCGGCTACGCCTTCGCGCTCGGCCAAGTGCTCGAGGCGGCGGCGCTCGGGCCCGTCTCCTACCACGACGAGCACCACATCGGCCACCACCCGAGCGGTGCGGGCAAACGCTGCGATGATGCGGTCCACACCCTTGAGCTCAACGAGTCGCCCGACGAACAGGACGACGCGCTTGCCGTGCAGCCGCTTCTCAGCCAGATACTGCTCGGCCAAGGGCACCGCGCGGTCGAGGTTCGCGGCGAAGCTCGCTTCGTCCTGGCGGTTGGCGAAGATGAACACCCGATCGGTGGGTACGCCCCGGCTGACGAGCCAGGCTTTGGCGTCTTCGGTGTAGGCAACGACGCTGTCAGCGGCGTTCAGGGCAATCCGGCGGGCCAAGCGCCGCACGGGGCCTGCATCGCCGGCGATGCGCTCATCGTCGGCGGTCATGATCGTCAGACCCCACCGTCGGCGGAGCAGACGCTTGCCGATTAAGCCAAGGGCGAGTGTGGTCGGCGAGTATTCGTGGGTGACGACGACGTCGGGGTCGAACGCCTTGACCGCTCGCAGGACGCCGTGGCGGATCAGCCTGCCGCCGATCTCAAACCCGCGAAGCAGGTACTCGTGGTCGCATTCGAGCCGGCTGCGCAGCGCGGCCTGGTCGAACTGCTGGGACGCGGGATCCGGGCGCAGGAAGATCGCCTTTAGTTCGAAGTGTCGGTGCAGGTGATTGAGCAGATCAACCCGGTGCGGTGCGAGGGCTGCATGAAAGAAGAGCGTTCTTAGCGGCGGCATTACGACCCATCCCTTCCGAGAAGCGCTTCGCCCACCGGCACGCTCTCGTTTCCTGAGTCAACGTGGCTCGGCGTGCGGCGCGGTTCGCGTTCCGCGAACGCCCTCGAGGAAACGGTTCCGGGCCGGACCCAATAGCAGCAGAGCAGCATTGGGAGCAGCGTGGGGCAAGCGCGGGCCGCCAGCCCGGTCCACGGGATGCTGATCACAAGGGCGTAGATCGCCACGAGTGCGAACCCGACCTGGGCACTCGACAGTGCTGAGCGGGGCTCGTGGGCCACGGCCCGATACATGATGCGAGCGCTCTGCTTGATGAACGCGGCGGCGAGCATAATCAGGCAGAACAGCCCCGGGAGCCCCGTCTCGATCAGGGCGCTGAGCCACGCGTTGTGCGGGTGCTGTGCGGCAAAACCGCCGCCGCGGGCGAGGAACTCATCGACAAACCAGTCGCGGCTGCCGGCAACGAAACCTCGACCGAGCCAGGGTAGCTCGTGTCGCATGCTGAGAATCTCGCGCCAAATAGGAAGGCGGCCGTTTAGCGTCCAGATATCACCGCCACTGCCGATGTCGGCGCGGTTGAGGAAATCCCATAGCTGCACGCTGTAGGCGAAGGCGGCGCATGTGACGGCCGTCGCCACGAAGACCGCAACGAGTCGCCCCTTGAACGAGAGCATCAGGCCGAGTAGGCCGACCAAAACAAAGGCGATGATGATCCCGCGACTCCGACCCGCGAGAACGATTCCGCTTAGCACAAGCAACACAATGGCCCATTGGCCCGTGTGTCGCTGTGCCGACGACATCATGCGCGGGATCGTCGCCACCGCACAGATGGCGGCGACGATGGCCAACGTGCCGCGGAACAGCGGCGGGCCGAGGGCGTGCTCGGTTTGACCAGGAATGAGGATCCAGCACGCGCCGGCTGCGAGAGCCATCAGGACCACGCACGCATAACAGAAATAGAGCGTGTAGATCGGGTTCTCCTCGGTGGCCCATAAGACGAGGATGACCACCAGCAGCGTTGCGCACAGTTGCAGCGCACGGAAGGCGGTCAGCGCCGGTGAGACCGACCACGCCGTACTGCACAGAGCCACGACGACGAACAGGGCGTACCAGCGAAGCGACGAGCGCATGATGGCTCGCACGGCCGCCACGAGGCGAAACCTCAGCACGATCACCGAGCCGACGCCCACAAGCGCCCAGGCGACGAGCTGGAACTTGATGGCCAGGTCGAATTCACCCGCGTAGATTTCGTCCGCAACGCGATGCTCTCGGCCAGGCCAGGTGGCCGTGATGACGCACCACGCGAGCGCGAAAAGGACGACTCGGACGATCATCCACTCGTGATGACGCCGTGCTGCCCGCCGGGAACGACGGCCGAGGGCCGCGGTGGCGGCCGGCAACGTCGTCATGATGTCTGCCGGGTTGTTCACGAGCGCTCTCCGGACCGGCTGAATGCCGCGTCGTGCGTTGTCCTGTGCCGGTGGGACGTGGTGCCCACCACCGTCTTGGCGGCCGCGATGCACATGGCGCGGGCGCGGGCGAGCGCGGCGTTGACGCTCCAGACGGCCCGCGTGCTCAGCGTCGGCTTCCTCTTGCGGTTCCGTTCGGCAATGCCGGCGATCTGATCGGCCAGGCCCGCAGCGTTTCTCCTCCAGCAGAACTGCTCTTCGGCCGCCTGCCGCGCTCGAGCTGCATGGACGGCAACCCGCGATGGGTCGTCGACGTACCACTGCATTCGTGCGGTCAGTTGGTCCACGCCGACGGTGGCCATTGGCCAGTAGTAGTTGTCCGGGCGCCGCTGTCTGCTCGCGACGGGGACGAGCAAGCCGTTCCGGCCGTCGTCGACGAACTCATTCATCGGAGCCTCGTCGGTGGTGATGGCCGGGAGGCCGCAGGCCAACGCCTCGCACAGCGTCAACCCGATCCCGTCGAGCCGCGAGGGGTAGACGTACACGTTGCCCAGCTCGTAGAGGCCGGGCGCGGGAACGGCCTGGACGATAACGGTGATTCGCGCATCGTCGAGCAGGTCGGTTGCGCACCGCCAATCGGCGACCGGTTTCTGGGCATGGATGATAAGCCGCGCGTCCCCGTCGAGCTGCCGGAACGCGCGGACCGCGAGATCGGTCCCCTTGCGAAACGGCGAGACACCCGCGTTGTGGAAGAACCGCACGGATTCGGTAGGCGCGTCGCCGTTTGGCCTGAACAGCTCGGTGTCCGTGCCCCACGGCACGTGGAAACAGTGTGGATGATGCCGGAACACCGAGTCGTGCCGCTGCGTATTGCAGACGAGAAAGTCGTAGGCATCGAACAGCGGCACACTCGCTTGGGTGTAGTAATCGACGTAGGCGCCGACGGTGTAGCCGAGTCGCTTGCAGAGGCGCACGACGTGCCAGTTGCGTTCCTCATTGAAGAGGACGACGTCGATGCGCTTGTCACGGAGCCATCGCGTCAGATGATCAAGGTCGAAAACGGCGCTCCCCTTTCGCCACGCGAGCCATGGCGCCCAGGTGACACACGGCAAGTCCCACTGCGGGCAGCCACGTCCGAAGTGCTCGCTGCCCCGTGCGTAGATGAAGACGTTGTGAGACGCAGCTGTGAACGCCTCCATGTACGCGCGCGAAACGTACGCGGCGCCGCGCTCGAACCACGTTGTGACGATGCCGATGTTCACGGCTCACCCGCCTCGTCGAAAGATGCAGAACAGGTGATACGTGCCGCGCCGCGGATCGGGGATCCTTCCCGACACGAGGCGGTTCCCGATCGCTCTCAGCACATGCCACCCGGGCAGACCGCGGGCGGCGTTTCGAACGGTCTCGATAATCCCGCGCCTGCCGTTGCGTCTTTGCGACGCGTGAATCCCATTCAGGTGAGGAAACCCCACCGACTCGATGTGGAGCACTTGCAGGTCGAGCTTCCGTGCCAGCCATTGGCAGGTCTGCATGCTCAGGTACTGCATGTGCTCGAAATCGACCCTGAACGCGACGGCCTCGTCTTCGTTCGGCGCTGACGGTGCGTTCGGGGTCCAGATCGCGATGATGCCCCCCGGTCCAGCCAGCGCGACGGCCCGCTCGAGTTGTCTGAGCGGGTCGAGCGGATGCTCGATGAAGTCGAACATGCAGACGACGTCGAACAGCTCGTCGGCCGGGACATCTTCCAGCGTGCCCACCGTGGCTGTCGACACGCCGATGCGTTGTCGGGCGAAGCGCACGGCCGCGGGATCGAGGTCGATGCCGACCACGTGCGCGCCCAGCTTCTCGAACCGCTTCAGCAGCGTCCCCGAGCCGCAGCCGACGTCGAGAACGCGCGTGCCGCAAAGGCTGGTATGGGACGCGATCTCGACGAGCCGGAAGTCGTCCCACGGCCTCGCGTGGAGAACGGCTCGCGGGTTCGGGTGCTTTTTCCTGCTGTGCTGCGCCGAGTAGGCTGCGTACAGCGTGCTGAGTTCGGACTCGGTGGGCGCGGGCGAGACGAAAGACGCGCCACACGTGTCGCAAGACCGCACCGCGAGCCCGTCGGGACGAACGCAGCACTCGTGACCGTCGTCGCCGCAGAACGGGCAACGCCGGTCGGCGAGGCGTTCCGGATCCCACGACTGGATTCTCGTGTCGAGTTGCTGCAGTCGTTTCATGTGTCTGCCGCCGCGTTCTCGATCCTGAATAGGATCATTGTTTTCTCGTGCCTGAGCGGCCGGGCAAGCACCCACCGCGCGACGTTTTTGGCCGTTTGCACAAGCCGCTGCTTCGACGTCCACGACCAGGCGCCGGGCACGCGAAACGGTTCGGACGGCTCGATTCGACCGGCCAAGCCCTCCTCGAGCAGCCAATCAAACGAGTGCTCGCGGAACGTCCGAACGTGGTCGCCGTCGGGCGGGAAGCACTCGAGGTCCAGGCAATTGCGTTGCTCGTTGTATGGCACGAGGACGGCCAAGTGCCGGCTGTGTGCGAGCAGGTGACGGGCCAGTCGCTCGCAGTCGACGAAGTGCTCGAGCGTGGCCGACGAGTAGATCAGGTCGTAGGTGCCGTCGATCTCATCCATCGATCTGACGGAGAACTCCGCGAGCTCGCCGAACCGCTCGCGGCACCGCCGAATGGCGACGTCGGAGAAATCGCTGCCGAAGAGCGTCGCGTTCGGAAAGGACCGCCGCAGCACGGGCATCGCATCGCCCAGGGCGCAACTGGCGTCGAGGATCGTCAACGGCGCCTCGCGGTCAAGCCGGCAGCGCGTGCAGAAGGCTTCGGCAAACGCGCGCGTCTGCAACCGGCCGCGGTTGCGTTCCCATCCGCCGCCGTCGCTGAAGTAGGCGTTCCACCACTCAACGGAGAGCAATGGCTGTTTCACCGCGTGGTTCATCCGGCACATCCCGGTCGCTGTTCTGTGTGTCTGCGTTGTCGCGGTCCGGCTGTCGGCCCGCGCACGGGCGCCTGTGGAGCAGTCTGGAGACGAAGACGAACACCCAGACAGAGTGCACGCCGTAGCCGACAAGATACGCCGTGGCCATGCCCAACGCTCCCCACCCCCGGTCGAGGAGCACGTGGCACGTGCCGAGCAGCACGACGGCCCATCCGAAGTTCATCGCCGCCGCGGTCCACATGCGCCCCGTTGCCGTGATGATCTGCCCGGCCGAGGTTTGCAGCGCGATCAGCACTGCCGCGCCGAGCACGAGCATGAGAATGGGCCACCCGGTCGTGAACTCGGCCCCGTAGAGCGACATCACCCACGGGCTGAGCCCCGCTATCACCAGGGCCGCCGGGATGACGAACACGGCGTTGGCCAGCATGCTGATGCGGAGCGCCCTGCGGGTGTCGGCGCCGTGGTTGAGAGCCAGTCGCTCGGACATGATTGGCACGGCGACCGTGCCCAGAAGCCCCGGCATGACGAGCAGCATTCTGCTCCAGCGATTGGCCGCCTCGAACAGCCCCATCTCCGCGTAGCCGCCGGGCTGGCGTACGAGCATGGCGCCGACCAGCCACATCACGGGCCCGACCATGGCGGCGCTGAGAAACGCCGGCAGCGAGAATGCCCACAGAATCGGCATCTCCCTGCGCAGGTCGCGACAGGTGACGTGGAGGCCGGCCTTGCGCGTTTCGCGCCGCAGAACCGTGTGGTTGACCACACACCCGACAGCGCCCGACACGGCGATCCCTCCGACGACACCCGGCAGCCCCCACAAGTAGACGCCCGCGATCATGAGCGGGAAGCTGAGCACGCCGCGAATCACGTTGACCTTGGCGATCGCCCTGAAGGCTTCCAACCCCGCCAGCACGCCTTGCTGCACGCCGGCCAGCGTGTTGCAGAAGAGCAGCCCGGCGCCGATCATGAGCACCGGCGTCAGGTGGGGCGCTCGGATCGTGTGCGTGGCGAGGTAGGGGGCCGCCACGACGAGCAGGCCAGCGCCGACGGCTGCAAAGACGGTTCCCGCGATGGACGAAAAGGCGACAATGCGCCCCGCCCGGGCTGGATCGCTTGTGCGGAACTCAGCGACGTGCTTTGTCGCGGTCAACCCGAGCCTCAGACCGGCCAGGACGCCGAACATGCCCACGGTCGCGCGGACGATGCCCAGTTCGCCGAAGCCCTGCCTGCCGAGGAACCGAGCCACCACGACTGAGGAGGCCAGCAGCAGGCCCTGCGAGATGACCGTCCCGATGATTGCCCAGAACGCTCCTCTGGCGAACCGCGCGCGCAACGGTTCCGCCAGCAGGGCTGCATAAAGCTGGCCGACTGCTCGTACCGGAGTCTTCACTGCTCTTCCGTTTTCGCTCAGGCGGGAGGGTGCTGCGAACGACGGGCGCCTTCGTCGTCGCTCTGTTCAGTCTCACAACCGGTTGTCGTATCGACACTCACACACGGGGCCGGCGTTACGATCCCGGCTCGGCTACGCCGCGACCCGGTCCGGCCGGGGCCGAGCCGGGAGGAAGGTGATCGCCGGTCGGTTCCGTCGTCGGCCGTGTGTCGTTTGGCTCGCGTGAATCGCTCGGAAGGTCGGCCGGGCTGTACTCCTCGATCAAACGGCTGAAGAGCATCATCCGCTGGCTGGCCGATTCGAGCGAGTTGCCTATCGCCACGTCGCATTCGAGCCGGACCGGCGGGCCGAGGTGCCGCTGGTAGACGGGCACGCTCATGTGCGCCATCCGGTCGGCCGGCACGTCGGCTTCCGGCTGCTGCCAGGTCAGCGTCTGCACCGAGCCGTCGTGGCACGGCCATTGTATCCGCAGCCCGGTGAAGTCCATCTCGTCGGCTGCTGTGCACACCGACTTCCACCAGCCGTCGAATGAGGCCGCCTCGTCGAAGCAGAGCGCGGCCCGCTCATAGTGGCGCCTGTGGCCTTTGGCCTCGTGGCTGATTGTGCGGCGGCGTTTCATGTGGGTGAGGGACTCACGCAGGCGCACCGTTCCGGCGATCCAGAAGACCGCCATGAGCAACGCCGCCACGCCGCAGTACACCAGCAGCGGCATCATCCCGCGCACGATGAACATGAACAAGCCCACACCGGTGAGCGCCAACGTGACGCCCCAGATCAACACGGTCGCCCGTGGCTGACTCATGCCCATGGCGAGCAGGCGGTGGTGGATGTGGCCGCGGTCGGCCGCGATGATCGATCGCCGCTTGAGCGCGCGCCGCAGCACGCTGAAGAGCGTATCGACGATCGGCACGCCGAGGGCCAGTGCCGGCAAGCCCAGGCCGAGCAGCGTGGCCGACTTCGTGGCCGACATCACGCTCCCGGCCGCGATCGCGAAACCGACGAAAAGACTGCCGCCGTCTCCCAGGAAGACCCGGGCGGGATGGAAGTTGAAGAACAGAAACCCGGCCAGGCTGCCCGACAGCGCGAGCATGAGCACGGCCATGACGGGCTGCCCAAGGTGAATGGCGAGGACGGTGATCGCCCCGCAGGCGATCACGGCGATGCCGGCGGCCAGCCCGTCGATGCCGTCGATGAGGTTGATCGCGTTGGTCACGCCGACAATCCACAGGATCGTCAGCGGCCACGACAGCCAGCCGAACTCGAGCGTGACACCCGCTATGCTGATCGAAGCGATCCGAACGCCAAGCGCACACACCAGGACGGCCGCGGCGATCTGGAACAGAAGCTTCGCGCTGGCGCGCAGGCCGCGGACGTCGTCTATAACGCCGCCGACGAAGACCAGCAGGCTGCCCGCCACCAAGGCGATCACCCGGGTTTGGACGCCGCGGAATGCCCGGCCGATGACGTTGTCGAGCATCAGCACGAGGACGAGCATCGTCAGCGTGGCCAGAACGACGGCGAGCCCCCCGAGCCGTGGCGTCGCGTCGCGGTGCACGCGGCGGACGCCCGGCACGTCCACGATCCCAACCGCCCGCGCCAGGCGGGCGGTGCGTGGGGTCATCAGCATCGCCAAGGCGAACGCGCCAAGGGAGACGGCGATGTACGTTCTCATGATTCCGGCCTCACACCGAGTTGCCCTCGGCTCCTCTAGGCGCTGGTCACAGCGTCCTCCTCCTCGGCGCAGTAGTCGGCGCACCCGTAATAGTCGGCCCGGCCGTAGTAGCGACCGTAGCCGTAGTAGCCGCCATGACTTTCGGCATCGACGTCGTTGACGATAACGCCGATGATATTGTGCGCCACGCTGTCGATGACTTCCCGTGCTCGCTCGGTCAGGTGGCGTGGCGTCTCGAACGCCCGCACCACGAGCAGCGTCGCGTCGGCGCCCGCGGCCAGGACGCTCGCGTCGGCAAGGCCGAGGCACGGCGGACTGTCGAAGATGATGCGGTCGTAGTGGCTCAGCGCCTCGCGGACAAGCCGCTTCATGCGCGCTGACTCGAGCAACTCGACCGGGTTCTTCGTCGGCCGAGCGCACGGGAGGATGTCGAGGTTCTTCACACCGGTCGCGTAGACGACTTCGTTGAGCGCGACCTCGTCGTCGTCGGGCTTCAGGTAGCTGGTCAGCGTTGCCCAGATACGCAGATCGAAGACCTTTCGGAGGCCGGCCCGTCGCATATCAGTGTCGACGAGCAGTACCCGTTCGCCGCCACGAGCCAACGCCGCAGCCAGGTTGATGGCGATCAGGCTTTTGCCTTCCTTGGGAACGGCGCTGGTGATGACCACCCGCCGAGCGAGCGCGCCGCCGTTGCGGTGCATCATGCCGACGCAGATTGCCCGGAACGTTTCTGCAAGGGCCGATCCGGGATCGTGCAGCCCGACGTGTTCGGGACAGCGCTCGCCTCGACGCCTCCGTGGCTTGACGGCAGGCACGAAGCCAAGGATCGGCAGGTTCAGAGCGTCCTCGATGTCCTCCTTGCTCTTGAACGAGCTGTCGAACCGGCTCATCGTGAGCGCCAGGCCGGCACCGAGCACGAGGCCCCCAAGGCACGCCAGGACCAGGTTCGCTCGCTTGTTCGGACGGATTGCGTGCCTGGGGACGCGCGCCTTGTGGATGAAGAAGACGTTCGTCCCACCTCGCTCGACCTCCGAGACGAGGTTGATCTCTTTGATTCGTTCGAGCACGACGTCGTAGAGGCGGCTGGAGCGTTCGGCCTCCATCTCCAGGATCGCATACTGGCTTGCCAGCCGGCCGATCTCCTGCACCTCGCGTTTCTGTAGCTCGTAGGCCTCGCGGAGGCTCTTCTCTTCGGCTGTGGCGCGCTCGTGCTCGGCCCGCATCGTCGTCAGCATCCGCTCGCCTTCCTCAGCGATGCTCTGCTTGAGCATGGCGATCTGGCGCTCAAGAGCCAGGACCGACGGGTGATTCTCCAGGTGGGTCTGGGCGAGCTCCGCACGCTTCTGCTGGGCCTCGGTCAGCTTCATCCGCAGGGCGCGCAGCCCCTCGCCCTGGAAAAGCGAGGCGAGGCCTTGTTTCTCCCCGTCCTCGGCGATGAGCCGTTTGGTCGTCTCGTACCCGGCCGCAAGAACGATCCGCTTGATCTGTGCTTGTGTGACCGCCTCTTCCAGTTGAGCCAGCCGGCTGAGGGCGATCTTCGATGGGCCCTCTGTCCGACCGACTGCGACGAGGTTGGTCTCCTCGGTGAACTGCTGCAGCGCGGCGTGACTCGCCTGCAGCTTGGCCTCGAGTTCCTGGGCCTGTTTCGTCAGTTCCGCGAGCGTTCGCTCTGACGTGCTGAAGTCGCGGCGCTGATTCTGCTCGATGAAGGTTCCGACGATGGTGTTGGCTACCAGCGCTGCCCACACCGGGTCGGTATGCTCGTATCCGACGTCGACGAGGCGGCTCTTCTTGATCGGCGCCACGTAGATGCCGTGCATGAAAGCAGCCACGGGATCCTCGACGGCCGCGTACTCCGGCCGTGTGGCCGCCCCGAGCTTGTCGAAAGCCTGCTGGGCCAGTTCACGGTCCTTGAGCAGGCGGTACTGCGTCTCGTAGTAGTCCCTGTCGGCGTCGGTCGTCTTGGACGCGTCTTGGACCTGGATCACGACGGGGTCGGGAGGCTCGATCATGATGCGTCCCGTCGCGCGGTAGACGTCCGGCTGAGAGAAGGTGTAGAGGGCTGCGGCCCCGACGGTCACTACAAGCGCTCCCAGCACCACCGCCCGGCGCGCCAGCAATACACCCAGAATCTGACGCATCGGCGGCTGGCTTCGAGCATCCTCTTGGTCGTTGAACATGGCAGCGTTTCTCGCCTCAAGAAGTCTCGGGTCGCTTCTGTCCGGGCGAAGCAAGCGCACGGAGCACGCTCCATCACCCCGCTCGGCCGCAGGCCATGCCGAGGCATCAATGCTGGGCGCAACTGCTGTGCCAACGCCATGCACCGGCGGGAGAGGGGGGGAACCAGGTGCTTGAGCAGTCGAGGGCCGCAGACCGCCGCCTCGACGCTCTCTCGACGCCACAGCGCGACCGCGGGCGGCCACTTGCGTCCGGCCTGTCGCGGAGCGGTGTCGGCCTGCGCGAGACGGCGGCGGGGCACGGGGCGTGGGTGGTCGGCAAAAGGTGCCGGAATCGGCACCTCCCATTGCCCGTGCCGGTGTGCAAGATGCCGACGCTTGGCGGGGAGGGCAGGCGAGGCCGGCGCCAGGTTTGGGGTTGACACCGTGGACAATGGGTTGTAGTGGTGGATTAGACCGACCGTCGGTCTACTTAGTGCCGGGCATATAACACGCACGTATAACAGAACCTATGACCCAAGAACCTATCCACAGAAAGCGGAAAGCCCGCAGGAATGAGCTACTCGACATTGCCCGGGAGCTCTTTGCCAAAAAGGGCTACGAGCGGACGCCAGTTAACGCCATCATCGCCAAGGCCGGGGCTTCGAAGGGGGCCTTCTATCACTACTTCCGGTCGAAGGACGACTTGCTCGAGTGCTTGACCGAGAGGATGACGCAGGAGATCCTGTCCACCGCTCGCAAGGCTGCGGAGAGCGCCGGTTCGGGAGCGGCCAGCAGGCTGAGCGCCTTTTTCCGGGTCGCCTCGCGATGGAAAGCGTCCAACAGGGGAGCGATCTTTGCGTTAACACGCGCCCTGTTCCGTGACGAGAACGTCCTGCTGCGCTATAAGGGGACGCGGCGCTGGCTCGAAACGGCGGTGCCGGATATCGCAGACATCATCCGGCAGGGTGTCGAGGAAGGCGTCTTCAGCCCGTGCGACCCGGAGCAGACAGCCGAGCTCATTCTGCAGCTCGGGGTCGCGATGCGCGAGTCGATGGCGGGGCTGCTTCTGAGGATCGACGAGGATCCGGAAGTCTGGCCGCTTCTCGAGCGGCGCATCGGGAGCTACCAGCGTGCCGCTGAGCGGATACTCGGCGCGCCCGCGGGCTCGATCGTCCTCATGGATGAGGAGACCCTGAGCATGCTCAAGGGGAATGAGCCGGCGCTCGAGAAACACGGCTCCGCCCAGGGCGCGCAGACGACCCTGTGGCCGGTGCCGGAAAGGACGACGGAAGAGTGAACACACTGGGAGCAGCGCTTGCCCGGTTCCTGACGGTGGCCGTGGCGGTCTTCGTCTCGTTGTCGGTCGGGATCTCTCGGTGCCAGGACGAGGCAGATCCCGTTGAAGAACAAGAGGCGGAGGACATCGCGCCTGACCCTGCCGAGGCGAACACCGGTGAGCCCGAGGCCGAAGCCACGGAGACCGACGACGCAGCCGGCGACGAGCTGACGCTCATCGATCCTGAGACGGGCGAGTTGGCGCTCGAGCGCTTGCTCAACTGGCTCGACGATCTGTACCGCGCTGACAGCTCGGTCGCCGAGATGACGCTCACGGTCACCAAGCCACGCCGGACGCGGACGATGACGATGAAGGCCTGGACGCTCGGCACTGAGAAGGCGTTGATCGTCATCGAGAAGCCGGCACGCGAGAAGGGCACCGCGACGCTCAAGGTCGGCAAGAACCTGTGGAACTACCTGCCGCGCATCGCACGCACGATCCGCATCCCGCCGTCGATGATGATGAGCTCGTGGATGGGCAGCGACTTCACCAACGACGACCTCGTGCGCGAGTCCTCGCTGCTCGATGACTACGAGGCCGAGGTCGTCGGTCGCTCGGACGATCCCGACGGCTGGCTCATCAACCTGAAGGCGAAGGAAGGTACGGTGGGCCTGTGGGATCGCGTCGAGTACGTCGTCTCGCCCGACGGGCGACTGCCGCTGCTGGCGAAGTACTACGACCGCAAGGGGCGGCTGGCTCGCACGATGACGTTCTCGGACGTGCGCGAGTTCGACGGCCGCAGGATCCCGGCGCGGCTCGAGCTGACGCCCGTTGACAAGGAAGGCTACACGACCGTGCTCGTGTACGACGATCTCAAGTTCGGCGTCGACTTGCCCGAGAGCATGTTCAGCCTGTCGCAGCTCGAACGGCACCGGTAGCAGGCCGTCCGGAACCGGGGAACGAGGAAGCCATGCGCTCGACGACACTGCGAATCGCCTGGCGCAATCTGGGCCGCAACCGGAGGCGGACGATTCTCGCCGTCGCCGCCATCGCGCTCGGCCAGCTCACGCTCGTCGCCGTCAACGGCCTGATGGCCGGGATGTACGAGGAGATGCTCCGCACGATCACCGGCCCGCTCATGGGCCACGTGCAGATCCATCACAAGGACTGGCGCGAGGAGCAGGCCATCGACCTCTACATCGATCACCTCGACGAGACGCGGAGGCGCATCGAGGCGATCCCTGCGGTGAAGAGCGTCTCGCCGCGAATCTACGCGCCCGTGCTTGCCGCGCAGGGCGAGAAATCGGACGAGCCGGCCAACGCCGAAGCGGCCATGATCGTCGGCCTCGACGTCGCCGTCGAATCGCGCCGCGACGGCATTCTCGACAATCTCGATGCCGACGAGCTGCCGGGCGGTCGGGGCGTTGTCGTCGGCAAGGTGCTTGCCAACCGCCTCGGCGTCCGCGTGGGCCAGCAGATCGCCGTGATCGGCCAGGATGCCGATGAGTTTCCTGTGAGCGATTTGTTCGTGGTCAAGGCGGTTGTCGCGGGCAAGACGGATATCGTGAACCGGCTCGGGATCGTCATGGCCCTCGATGAGGCCGGCCAGTTCCTTGCCATGCCCGACCAAGCACATGAGATCCTCGTGCAGGGCGACGACTACCGCGAGGCAGGCGCGCTCGCCGAGGAAATAGCCGCCATTCCCGGTCTGGCCGATGACAGCGTACTCGCCTGGCGCGACGCCGCACCCGAGCTGGTCTCGATGCTCGACATGAAGGACTGGTCCGACTTGATCTTTGTCGCGATCCTGTTTGTCGCGGCGGCCGCCGGGATCGCCAACACGATGATGATGGCGACCTTTGAGCGCCGGCGCGAGCTCGGCATGCTGCTCGCGCTCGGAGCGCGACCGCGGCGCATTGTGCGTCTTGTCCTCGTCGAGTCGATCGTGCTCGGCCTTGTGGGCGTCGTCATCGGGTCGGTGCTGGGCAGCGCGCTTGTGCTTGTCACGGCGCAGACGGGCGTTGACTACGGCGCGCTTGGCGGGATCGGCGGCCAGGAGATGGCGTTTCGCGGCCTGAACTTCTCGTACATCATCTACCCACGGTTCGAGTTCCGCCACATTGTCTATGGACTCGTCGCAGTCACGATGACGGCCGTGCTGGCCGCGCTGTGGCCGGCGACGATCGCGGCGCGGCTCGAACCGGCGCAGGCGGCACGCACATGATCGGGACCGTTTCGTACAAGTACGCCCTGCGCAGCCTGCACGGGCACACGCGGCGCACGATTCTCTCCGTGATCGGCGTCGGGGTCGGCTGCGCGATGGGGCTGGTGGCCACGTCGTGGATCACCGGTGGAGGCGACATGGAGATCCGTGCGGCCACGGGAAGCGGCGCCGGTCATCTGCGCATCGTACCCGCCCAGTGGCCGGAGAGCCGGGAGAACTCGCTCCGCTTGACCGACTGGCAAAAGGCCCTGGCCGTCGTCGAGGCGAGGTCCGACGTGCGCGCCGTCGCCGTGCGCGCCCGAGCGAGCGGTCTGCTCGCGTTCGGCAACCGGACCGCCGGCGTCGAGATGGTCGGCGTCACGCCTGCAGGAGAGGAAGCCTCGAACCGCATCGTCCGAAAGGCGCACATCGAAGGCCGCTACCTGCGGGCCGATGACGCGGGCGCGGTCGTCATCGGCCGCACGCTGGCCGATCGGCTCGACGTCGAGCTCGACGACGACCTGCTTGTTACCTTGTCCGGTCGCGACGACATCAGCCGCGCGATGCTCACTGTCGTCGGCATTCTGGAGACCGGCAGCCGCGAAATCGACGGGGCCGTCTGTCACGTCACACTCGACGAGCTCAACCGAATCACCGGCTTTGAGGGCCCAGGCGAAATCGCCATCCTGCTGGATGACAACCGGCACATCGACCGTGCGCGCGACGAGCTTGCGCAGGCCGTGCCCGAGGGCAATACGGTGATCACCTGGCGCGAGGTGAGCCCCGAGATCGCCACCGGCGTCGCGGCTGACAGGATGTTCACGCGTCTGCTCATCGGCATCGTCGTGATCGTGGTCCTGCTCGGCATCGCGAGCGCGCAACTGACCGCCGTGCTCGAGCGGCGGCGCGAGTTCGGCGTGCTCACCGCGCTCGGCATGAAGGGGCGGCAGATCGTCAGCCTGCTCATGATCGAGGCCGTCGTGATCGGCCTCGGCGGCGCGGGCGTGACGCTCCTCGTGGGCGGCCCGGTCAGCTATTGGCTCGCCACCTCGGGCGTGAACATCACCAGGATGATGGGCAACGACCTGTCGATGGGCGGTGTGCTCATCGACCCGGTCATGTACGGCAGCTTCGGTGCGTGGGTTGTCTGGTACGCGGTCGGCGTCTCGATCGTGTCGACGCTCGGCGCCACGGCGTATCCGGCGTGGCGTGCCGCACGCACCGATCCAGCACAAGCAATGAGGGTTGTCTGAGATGTCTGAGAACAACACACTCGTGTGCGCGCGCGACCTGACGAAGGTCTACCGGACCGGCGACGTCGAGGTACACGCCCTGCGCGGTGTCACGCTCGACGTGCATGCGGGCGAGTTCGTGGCCATTGTCGGGCCGTCGGGCAGCGGCAAGACCACGTTGCTCAACCTGGCCGGCGCGCTCGACTCGGTCACAAGCGGCGCGCTCACCGTCCTCGGTCGCGACCTGACGGAGCTTGGGCGCCGCGCTCGTGCCGATCTCCGGCTGCGTTCACTCGGCTTCGTCTTCCAGGCCTACAATCTCGTGCCCGTGCTCACGGCGCGCGAGAACGTGGAGTTCGTTCTCGAGTTGCAGGGCGTCGGCCGCGATCGCAGGGCGCGCTCGACGGACGTGCTCAACGAGCTTGGCCTCGACGAGCTGGCCGACCGCCGGCCGCTCGAGATGTCGGGCGGCCAGCAGCAGCGCGTGGCCGTCGCCAGGGCGGTCGCGTCGCGGCCGAAGCTTGTGCTCGCCGACGAGCCGACCGCCAACCTCGACGGCGAGAACGCCGAGATCCTTATGACGATGATGCGCCGCCTGCGCGATGAGCAGGGCATGACGTTCATCTTCTCGACGCACGACCCGCGCGTCGTCGCCTACG
>CAYUZG010000006.1:0-34586 GCA_964449605.1 uncultured Verrucomicrobiota bacterium
AGTCGGTCATGCTGGCGGCCGGGGCCGTGCCGCTATTCCTGCTTGCTCGACGAGAAACGAACGGGTTCTGGGGCATCCTGTTTGCGGTCATGTACCTGCTCTATCCGGCGCTTGGGTTCATTAACCTGTTCGAATTCCACGCGCTCTCGTTCGTGCCGGTGCTGCTGCTGTTCGCGTTCTACTTCTTCCGGGCGAAGCGGTACGTGCCGTTTCTCGTCTTTGCCGGGCTCGCGATGCTGTGCCGCGAGGAGGTGGCGCTCACGGTGATGATGATCGGCCTCTACGCGCTCATCGCGCGGCGGCGCTGGCACTGGATCGTTGCGCCGGCCGCGGCGGCCCTCGTCTGGTTCATCGTCTGCCTACACGTCATCATCCCGCACTTCAACGAGGGGAAGAACATCTTCGGCCGCCTCTACGGCGAGATGGGCGAGACGCCCGGCGAGGTGATCAAGACGGCGGTGACCAACCCGGCGAAGACGCTCCGCATCGCGCTCAAGAAGGATCCGGACGATCCGCGCGTCAACAAGCCAGGCTATCTCGGCAAAACGTTTACGCCGCTCTCCTACCTCGCGGCCGCCAACCCGGAGGCGCTGCTCATCAGTGCGCCGCAGTTCGCACTCAATCTTCTGGTCGATACGCGCATTCACGCGCCACCGTCGACCATTTACTTCCAGTACACGGCCACCCTCATCCCGGTGCTGTTCTTCTCGTCGGTGCTTGGGCTGGCGCGCCTGCTGCGCATCCGCGTGCTGAAGCAGTTCTGGTACATCCCGGCGGCCGTCGTCGTGCTGGTCAGCGGCGCCACGTCGGTGCTGTGGAGCCCGCAACTCGCGCCCCGCGCCGGCCCGCCGCGCAACATGGCCGGGTCGCAGATGCGAGAGCGGGCCGATGCGCGCTATCACGACGAGCTCCTCGCTCAGGTGCCGAAGGAAGCCCCGGCCGTGGCCACGTTCCGCTTCCTGCCTGCGCTGAGCGGTCGCCGCGTGCTCGCCTCGTTCCACTACGTCTACATGGGACACGAGAAGGTCGCCGCCGAGCGCGCCTACACGCTGCCTGACGAGGTCAGCTACGCGCTGCTCGATCTGCGACCACAGGCGATGTGGGCGTTGGCCTTTGCCGCGCCGGGTGACGCCGACAACTTCTACCGAATGCTCGACGAGGGCAACTGGGGTATCGCCGCGCGCCGCGGCCAGCTCGTCCTGTTGCGTAAGAACGCGCCCGAGCTGCCGAAGCTTATCGAGCGCGTCGAGGAACCGACTGTGGCGAACCGTTTCCCCGTCGAGCCGCTGTACGGCGACACGGTCAAGCTGCTCGGCGTCGAAGCGACCGAGGAGCCGCTCGACGGCGACGTGCAGGTCCGCGTGCGGTCGGCCTGGGAGTTGATGCGCCCGCTGCCGACTCGTCTGCTCGTGCGCTACGCGCTCTTCGACGAGGCCGGCCGGCCCGTCACCGTCGCCAGCGGCGACAAACAGACAGAGGTGGGCGAAATCGCCGCGCTTGGCCAGCTCGCCCTGGCGCCGGCCGAGTGGCACGCGGGCGAGCGCTTCGAGGTCGAGCACGCGCTCATTATCCCCGCCAGCGTGCCCGCCGGCACGTACACGATCGGCGTGGTGTGCAGTCCGCCCGTCGAGATGCCGTGGCGCTTGCTCGTGCCTCGCGACCGCGTGATCGCCGAAAGCTACTGCGCCGTGACGCGGATCACCCTCGGTGAGGAGTCCGGCCCGTGACGCCGACGGCTCCGATTTCCAAGCCGCCGACCCCGGTTGTCAAACCGCCGACCCCGGTTGTCAAACCGACGACCCCGGTTGTCAAACCGACGTTCTCGGTCGTCACGCCGTCGTTCAATCAGGGCGCCTTTATCGGCCGGACGATCGACAGCGTGCTGGCGCAGGGCGGCGGCTTCGACGTCGAACACTGGATTATCGACGGCGGCTCGACCGACGGCACGCTCGACGTGCTCGGCCGCTACGGCGACCGCATCCAGTGGGTGAGCGAGCCGGACCGCGGGCAGGTCGACGCGATCAACAAAGGGTTCCGTCGCGTCACGGGCGACATCGTCGGTTGGCTCAATAGCGACGACGTGTATGAGCCCGGCGCGTTCGAGAAGGTCGCTGCCGCGTTCGCGCGCCGGCCCGAGGCGAAATGGTGCTTCGGCCTGTGCCGCGTGATCGACGAGGACGACCGCGAGGTGCGCCGAGGCGTTACCGCGTACAAGAACTCATGGATTCGGCGCTACAGCGCCGAGCGGCTGCTCGTGTGCGACTTCATCTCGCAGCCGGCCGTGTTTCTCAAGCGCGAGCTGTTCGACGAACTCGGCGCGCTCGACGAGTCGCTCGACTGGGCGTTCGACTACGAGTACTGGCTGCGGATCGCGCAGCGCTACCAACCCGTTATCATCAACGAGTACCTGGCGGCGTTCCGGTGGCATCCGGCGTCGAAAACGAGCAACCTGTTCACCAAGGCCGAGCGCGCCGCGCTGCGCGTGGCGAAGCGGTATGCGCGCGGCCGGCGCCGATACTACTGGCTGCACGTGTGGTTCACCATCCGCATCATCGTCGCCTACACGCTGATGGGGCTATGGGACCGGCTGTGGAAGCGCCACGCATCGCCGAAGGCGACGCCCTGACGGTTGATGGGCCAAGATGACACCAGTACAAGAGGCCCGTTAGGGCCGAGTGGGAGTAGCCTCGGGCGCAAGCCCGTGGTGAAGAGAGACAGGAACGTGAGAGAGCCCCTTCAGGGGCGAGTGAGCAAGTGGATCTCCTAAACATCAGTCGCCCCTAAAGGGGCTCCGAGCGCGTTGCGGGACGCTGCGATCCACGGGCTTGCGCCCGAGGCTACTTCCAGTCGCCCCGCCTGAGCGGGGCTCTGGCAAGCCGCCTTGTTCGTGCGGAAGCGACGGAGCAACCATGCGCATCGGCATTAACACGCTGTTCCTGATCCCGTCGAAGGTTGGCGGCAGCGAGACGTACGTGCGCAAGACGCTCGCCGAGCTCGTCGAGCTGGGCGGCTCGCACGAGTACGTCCTGTTCTGCAATCGCGAGAACGCGGGCACGTTCCCCGAAGCGGCGCGCCCGAACGTGACTGAAGTCCACTGCCGCGTGCGCGCCACGTCCCGCGCACGCCGAGTCTTGTTCGAGCAGCTCCGGCTGCCGAAGCTGGTCAGGCGGCACGCCGTCGACGTGCTGTGGTCGCCCGGTTACACGGCGCCGTTGCGTCTCGGGTGTCCGTCGGTGGTCTCGACGTTTGACATGCAGTTCGTCCACTATCCCGAGGATTTCTCGAAAATGGCGCTGGCCGCGACGCGCTTCCTCGTGCCGCGCGCCGCGCGACGAGCCGACGCGATCCTGACGCTCAGCGAGCACTCGAAGCGCGAGATCGTCGAGTTCTGCTGCGTGCCGGCCGACCGCGTGCACGTGACCCACCTCGCCGCCGAGGAGAATGCCGGCGGCGAGATCCCCGGTCACGAACAGGCGACGCTTCTTACACACCTCGGGCTGGGTGAGCCGTACATCCTGACCGTCGCCAACGCATGGCCGCACAAGAACGTGGCGGCCCTCGTGCGCGCGCACGCCATGCTGCCCGAGCGCTGCGCCCGGCAGCTCGCGATCGTCGGCATCCGCGGCCGCGGCATGGCCGAGGTGGACGCGGCGGTCTCGCAGTCGCCGCGCACCGACCGCATCATCCTCTCCGGCTGGCTGAGCGAGCGTGAGCTGTGGATCGTCTACCGGCACGCGGCCGTGTTCGCGTTCCCGTCGCTGTTCGAGGGGTTCGGTCTGCCCGTGCTCGAGGCGATGGCCGCCGGCGTGCCGGTCGTGAGCTCGAACGCGGCGAGCTTGCCCGAGATCTACGGCGATGCAGCGCTCGCCTTCGATCCCACCGACGAGACCGCGATGGCCAGTGCAATCGAGCGGGTGCTTGACGATGAGACGCTTGCCCGCGACCTCGTCGAACGCGGCCGCCGCAACCTGGCCCGCTTCTCGTGGCGCCGCACGGCCGAGCACACGCTGGACGTGCTGCTCAGCGCCGCGCCGACGGCCTGAGGAGCTCGCGCAGGTAGCCGAGCGCGAACAGCAGGCGGAACTCGGCGAGGAAAAAGCGAGCGGCCATCGGCGGCGCGGGGCCTGCGACGACGCCGGCAGCCGATCTCCGCCGACCGACTGCCCTGGGGAGGTTGCGCGCCAGCAACGCACCACGACCCGCGTGCCGAAGCTCGACGAGGCACGCCGTCCGGCCGGCATGATAGGCCCGCCGCCTGAACCAGTGCTTCGTCAGCTTCGCCGTCGGAACGGGGTGCGTCACGTGGGCCCGCGGCTCATAGACGAGGCGGCCGCCGGCGCGCTCGAGCCGGTAGCACAGGTCGGTCTCCTCGGAACCGATGAGGCGGCCGGGCCGCACGCCGAGCGCCGGATCGAACAGGCCGACCTGCCCAAAGACCGCCCGCCGGAACGCGATGTTGCCGCCGCCGGGGTACGCGTGCGGGAAATCGAATGTGCTCCGCTCGTCGCCGAGATCGATCCGCCCGAGGAACGGGTCGAGCGCCGGATGCAGCCACGTCGGCCGCGCCGCCTCCCACGTGAGCGTGATCCGCCCGCCGACGCAGTCGGCGTGCGTCTCGGCGGCGGCGGCGATGTGCGCGGCGAGCCAGCCGGGCATGGGCACGGCATCGTCATCGAGGAAGATGATAAGCTCGTGGTGCGACTCGGCCACGCCCCGGTTGCGCGCGTTCGAGAGGCCAAGCCGCTCTTCGACGCACCAGCGCACCGGGAAGCGCGCGTAGCGGCGAAACTCCTTGACCACGGTCGGCGTCTGGTCGGTCGAGCCGTTATCGACCACGACGAGCTCGGCCTGCTCGGGCGCGACACCCGTCTGCGCCTCGAGCGCCCGCAACCCGCGCGTAAGCGCCTGGCTCCGGTTCAGCGTGCAGATGACGACGGATGCCCGCACCGATTCACCCCCTACTCCGGCGGATGGCCCCAGCGCAGCCGCCACACGAGCGCGCGCAATGCCTCGACGAGCGGCCTCGGCGTGAGCGTCAGCACAAGCCAGGCCACCAGCCGCGCGTCCCACGGTGCAGCGACAAGCGAGCGCCAGAACTCACGCCGCGCGCCGGTCATATCGCCGAGCGTCACCCGGAGCAGCCCGCGCTGGTAGTGGTAGAACGCACGGCTCGCTCGCTCCGACGTGGCGGGGCGGACGGCGTCGGGATTGGCGGCCACGCGTTCGTAGTCGTCATGCCCGCGGCGGCGCTGGCGCGCGAACAGGCGGGCGTAGCGCGCGAACTGCGCCTCCTCGCGAAAGCGCCGGACCGTCACGCCGTGGAACCTGAGCCGCTGCTTGACGAGCACTTGCGGCAGCATGGCGATCTCACCGTGCTCACAGAGCCGAAGGAACAGGTCGTAGTCCTCGGAGGAGCGGAAGAACTCCCGGTACCCGATGCGCCGCAGCAAGTCGCCCCGGACCATCACGCCCGTGTGCACGAGCGCGCAGCGCCTGAGCATCTGCTGTGCGAGCCGCCGGTTCGACGGCCGCGGCCGCTGGGTTCCGAGCTCGCGGCCGTCCGCATCGATCCACCCCCACCAGCTCCCGACCATGACCACCTCGGGGTGCGCGCGCAGGTAGGCGGCCTGCTTCTCGAACCGCTGGGGCATCGACACGTCATCGGCGTCCAGTTTGGCGATGAACTCGCCGCGCGAGAGCGTGAGCGCCCGGTTGATCGTGGCCGGGATGCCCAGGTTGCGCTCGTTGTGCGCCACGCGCACGCGCGGATCGCGCCGGGCGTAGTCTTCGGCGATCCGGCCGGTGGCGTCCGTCGAGGCGTCGTCAACGACGATGACCTCGAAATCGGTGAGCGTTTGGGTCAGCACGCTGTCGAGGCACTCGGGCAAGTACGCCTCGGCGTTGTAGGCGTTGATAACGACGCTGACCAGTGGTCTGTGTTGCCCGGTGCCCAACGCTCCGATGCCCCGTCGTGCCGAGATGGCCATTGACGCACCGAGCATATCAAAGAACCGACGGGGTCTTCCGGAAAAAACGGCAGACACCCCACGCGAACAGCCGATATAGTTGAGTGATTACCCCGTTGTGCGAGGCTGCCGTGCCCGTGCACAAGATGCTCGTCATGATGCCGGCCTACAACGAGGCCGAGACGGTCGGCGCCGTCGTCGCCGAGGTGCGCGCGGCCGTGCCCGAGGCGACCGTGCTCGTCGTCAACGACGGCTCGACCGACGCGACGGCCGCCCGAGCCGCCGAGGCCGGCGTTGTCGTGCTCGACCTGCCGATCAACCTCGGCATCGGCGGGGCCGAGCAGGTCGGCTATCGCTACGCGGCCCAGGAGGGCTACGACGCCGTCGTGCGGCTCGACGCCGACGGTCAGCACCCCGCCGACGAGATCCCGACGCTCCTCGCGCGGCTCGGCGAGGGCGACGTCGACGTGGTCGTCGGCTCGCGCTTTCTCGAGGTGGTCGAGGGCTCCTTCAGGCCCTCGAGGCTGCGCCGGCTCGGCATCGCCTTCTACGCGCGCCTCATCGGCGCCATCACCAAGCGGCGCGTGACCGACCCGACTTCCGGCTTGCGCGCCGCCAATCGCCGCGCAATCTTGCGATTCGCCGAGCGCTACCCCGAGGACTACCCCGAGCCCGAGTCGCTCGTGTACGCCCATCGGCTCGGCCTGCGCGTCGCCGAGGTCCCCGTGACGATGGCCGTGCGGCGCGCGAGCGTCTCGTCGATCAACGCCCAGGTCGGCGCCTACTATGCTGTCAAGGTGACTATCGCCATTCTCATAGATCTGCTTCGTGGCATCACAAGGAGGCGGTCATGACGTTCCGGGTTGTCGCCATCATAGTCAGTGCCTTGTTCACCATCGCCGTGATCGACTTCATCCGCCGCAACCGGCTCAAGGAGCGGTACGCGCTGCTGTGGCTCGCCGCCGGCGTGGTCATGATCGTGCTGTCGGCGTGGGGCAAGCTGCTGTTCAAGGTCACCAGCCTGCTCGGGTTCGAGGTGCCGTCGAACGGCCTGTTCACGGTCGTGTTGTTCTTCCTTATCCTGATCGTGTTCCACTTCTCGATCGCCGTCTCGATCGAATCGGAGCGCACCAAG
Source organism: uncultured Verrucomicrobiota bacterium (assembly GCA_964449605.1). Lineage (GTDB taxonomy): Bacteria > Auribacterota > JABMQX01 > JAFGEW01 > JAFGEW01 > CAYUZG01. Next base: position 7,102 of record CAYUZG010000006.1, read on the forward strand.
CGGCTCGCCCAGGAGATTGCCCTGCTCAAGGAGCGCCTCCGGCGCCTGGCGCCGGACGCCGCGCCGGACGAGCCCACCGAGTGACGCCGCGCGCGTCGGCGCCGCCGCCTGGGCGCGGCCCACATCGGTGCGTGTTTCGACAGCCCAAACCACCTTCCCGGTGTGTCGTCGCCGTGCTATGCTGGCGTATGGCTGCGTCGAGGAGGGCAGCGGTATGCTGAGGTTTGATGCAGACGGTAGTCTCTTGCCTTACGTGGTCAGAATCCAACGTATCGTCTTGCTTCTGGTGCTGTTGGCGTGGCTGGCTGGTTGTTGGCGTGCTGAGAGACCCGAGAGCGAGCCGATTGCTGACTTGGAGCCGGGAGTTGACAGATACGAGCTCACGCCGGAATCGGCCAAGGAGGCGCTGATTGACATGCTTGAATCCCTTCCACCCGACAAGCGCTTCCTAAAAAGCCTTCTGCCGGGACTGCGAAGAGCAAAGATAGAGATGCGCAACGACAACAAGGTGGATATTGGCCCTTGGGTATGCAACCTCGCCAACGGGACGTTCGGTGTCACCGTAGGCCGTCCTTCGGCGATGGTCGTATCCTACTCCGGCGTGTTCTATCGCACTCCCTCCGGAGAGCTGAAGGCCGAGATCAGAACAAGATTCCACGCACATTGAGACTCTCGAAGGAGCGCTGCCCATGAGGTGGACCTGTTGCCTGGTGCTCGCGGTGCTGTTGGCGGTGGGCGGCGGCGCGTTCGCCGCCCAGGAGCAACAAGGCAAGCCGCGGATCGGCTTCATCTGTCACGCGGCCGAGTTGGAGGACCTGCTGCCCGAAGAGGTGGCTGCGTTCAACTTCTGTCGGATCAACCTTGAGTTGCCGATCGATCTGGTGCCGTTCGAGGCGCTTGCCGCGGGCAAGGCCAGGCTCTCGGACTACGATATCGTCTGGTGGCACTACGCGAGCGCCACCACGCTGCCCGAAGCCGCGCTTGCCGAGCAGACCGTCAGCGCGGTCAGCCGCTACGTGCGCCGCGGCGGCAGCCTGCTGCTGAGCCTCCAGGCGTGCCAGTACGTTGCCCCGCTCGGCTTCGACGTGGCGCCCGACAGCCTCGGCTGGAAGGCGCGCGCCGAGGTGCCCGAGCTCGCCCTGCGCTCGAACCGGAGCCACGGCATCTTCGGCATCTTCGAGGAGCGCTTCCTTCTCTGCATGGCCGGCACGCTTCAGCCCGCCACGTTCGCCCGGTGGGTCAAGACCAAGCCCCAGAAGGGGCGGCTGCTCGCCCACGCCGTGATCGACGGCACCGAGCAGCCGACCTACCGCTCGGTGTACGAGTGGCGGCCAGGCGACGGGATCGTGATCGCCGTCGGCGAGTACGGCTTCAACTTCAGCGGCCCGAACGGCAACCCGGCCGGGGTGAACCGGGCGTTCGCTGTCAACATCCTCCGCTACCTGAGCTCGCCCGCCAGCTTCCAGCTCACCCTGCACACCAAGGGCAAGCGGGTCGGCACCACACACATCGGGTATCTGAGCAAGATCGCCGGCGACAGCACGCTGTTCGTCGAGCGCGGCTCCACCATCGACGTCGAGGCCACCTGCACACCTCGGACCTCTCAGGAGGCCATCCTGAACGTCGGGCTCTGCACGGTCGACGACGAGGGGCTCCTTCAACTCAAGGAGCTGGTCATCAGCAAGGAGATTGCGATGCACGCCGGGCGCGAGCTGCGCGAGACGGGCCGGTTCGGCACGACGATGAAGCCCGGCCTCTATCACCTCGTCGCGGTCGTCGGCACCGAGGATGCCGTCTACGACCAGCCTCAGCTCGCACGGCGCATCTACGTGGTTCGGCCCTCCGCGCCGGCCGCCACCGCCTCCGACAGAGGGTTCGTCTACGCCATCGAGACCAAGCAGTGGCTGCTCGAGCTCGAGAAGGTCACCGGCGCAATCAAGGGGCTGCTGCACAAGCAAGCCCCGGATCTGGACTTCGCCGCCAACGAGTTCAACTCCCCCTTGGCCGAGGCCAAGGACCTCACATTGCTCGGCAGCTTCTTCGTCACATCGCGCACGCCCGGCTCGTCGTGGCTCGAGGAGGCGAGCATCCACTCGACCGACGTGCGCACGACCGATATCGAGGGCGATATGGTCGTAACGAAGTTCGACGAACCATCACGCAAGCTCGGTGGCTTCAACAATGTCCGGTGCGCATCGGCCTTCTGGTTCAACCCCAACCTCAACTGCATCGAGTGGCGCATCGTCGTCAAGAACCCCGGCGACAAGCCGATCGAGCTCGGCGACGTGCACATCCCGCTCGCGTTCAACAACGCCAGCATCCGCCCGACCCCGGAGGAGGCTCGGCCGTACATGGTGCACTCGATCGAGGAGGTCTACGAGCGGCGGGTGATCGCGCGGCCCGACATCTGCGGCGCGTCGTCACACGTCGTGCTCCAAACCCGCTCGGGCGAGCCGCCGTTTCTCGTGCTTGTGCCCGTGGGCGGGACATGGTTCGAGTGCCTCGCGCACGACCAACGAGGCCACAAATCCCGCGGCCGCGACTGGGAGGGTCTGCCGTACCTGTATCTGTACAGCAAGGCCTCGAGCGAGATCGAGAGCTGGGGCGGTTGGTTCAACGATCATCGCTCGTTCACACTTGAAAAAGGCGGGTCGCGCACGCTCGGGCTGCGCCTGTTCTGGGCGATGAACGAGGCGCAGGTCGACCAGATCCTGGCCGACCAAGGGCGTCTCATGACGCAGCTATCGCCCGGCTACGTTGTGCCGGCCAACATGCCCGCCACGCTCCGGCTGAGCTGCTCGGCCGGCGTCGGCGGCGTCACGGCCGACAAGGCCACCACGGTCGAGCAGCTCGACAGCAACGGGCTCGTGCATCGCCTGACCTTCTCCCGCCCCGGCCCCCACGAGATCCTGGTCGCACACGGCCGGGGCGAAACGACCGCTGTGCACGTCTACTCGCTGCCGCCGCTGCCCGAGCTGGCGGCTGCACGTGCCGCGTTCATCCTCGAGCACCAGCAGTTCAAGACCGCCGAGGATCGACGCTATCTCGCCTTCGGGATGTGGGACAGCGAGAACCAGGAGCTCGTCGCGGACACCGAGAACAAGGAGCGCTCGGGCGGCTCGACCGTCACCGGCATCGGCCCGCCGCTGTTCCTCGCGGCCAAGAACACTATCTTCCCCGAGCCCGACCAGGTCGCCGCGCTCGAGCAGTACATCGACGAGCAGCTCTTCGGCCGCATCCAGGACACGAACACCTACCGGGTCCACACGTTCGTCGACCCCGCCGGCGACGGCCCGACGAGCGACTCGTACGTCTACCCGCACGTGTTCAACTTGTACCTGGCCATGTACCGCATCGGCACCTACTACGGGCTGACCAAGACCGAGCCGGTCGAGTACCTCAGGCGGGCGTATCGCACCGCGATGGCCTACCTCGATCGCCAGATGCAGCCGCCCATCAACCTGTCCCTCGGTCACCCCGGCGAGGGGACGCTCGGCCTGATCATCGCCGCGCTGCATCGCGAGGGCCTCAGCGCCGAGGCCGCGCAGCTCCAGCAGGCGGTGTCGCACAAGATCAACACCCTGGCCAAGGAATCCTACGCCGCCTACGGCGTTTACGTGGCCGGCATTTTCTGGCCGGCCGACACCGAGGGCATCAGCGGCACCTACTGGCTGAGCCGCTTGCACAACTGGCAGGAGGGCCTGACCCGCTCGCTCAAGGTGCTCGAGGCGACCCGCGGCATCGGGCGCCACTGGATGTGGTACGGATGCGATCTGGCTTGGGCTGGCGAGCTGGCCAAGTACCCAACGCTCGAGGCGACCGCGCTCAACCACCCGAGCGCCTACAACGCAGCCGCCTTGCTCGACGCCGCCGTGCACTGGCGCAATCCGCGCTACGCCGAACTCGGCTACGCCGGCCTGCTGGCCCCCTGGGCCCGCGTCACACCCACGGGCGAGCCGCGGGGCTTCTACACGTGGGAGCCGAAGCTGATGCGCTTCGACCCGTATTCGGGCGACGTCGACGCGGCGCTCGCACCCACCTTCTTCTACCTGGGCGCCTACGTGACGTACGACCGCTCGTTCGGCATGCTCGGCTACGGCTGCCATGTGACCGCGGATCAGACTACCTACAGCGTGATTCCCGCCGACGGGATGGGCAAGCGCGTCGTGAGCGTACCGCATCAGCTCGTCTTCGAGGTCGGCGCCGACCAGATCACCAAGATGACGGCGACCAAGAAGGCTGACCGGATCGAGGTCGAGGTCGCCCGCGGCTGGGCGCCCGACCACCAGGGCTCGTTGGCCGTCACGGGCCTCTCGGCTGGGAACTGGACCCTGCGCATCGACGGCGGCGAGCCCCAGCCGGTCACGGCCGAACAGCTTGCCGCCGGTATCCCGATCCCGTTCACGGAAGATCGCACGAGCGCCACCTTCCTGCTCACCAAACAGCCGGCCGTCGCGCACTAGCGCATGGCCGTCGCGCGGTAGCGCCTGGCCGTCGCGCACTAGCGCATGGCCGTCGCGCACTAGCGCATGGCCGTCGCGCAGTAGCGCCTGGCCGTCGCGCACTAGCGCATGGCCGTCGCGCAGTAGCGCATGGCCGCCGCGCAGTAGCGCATGGCCGCCGCGCACTAGCGCATGGCCGCCGCGCACTAGCGCCGGGCGGTGGGTTCATCGAGGGCGGTCGCAAGGGCGGTATCAGCCGAGCCCGTTTCAACGGGCTTGCTCCATTCCTCGATAGGCCAGCCCTTCAGGGCTGGTCGACAGCGACACCATCCACATCCCCACAGCCCGTTTCAACGGGCTTCCAGGAGGTGGCTTAAGCCAAGAACGCGAAGGACGTTGAAACGCCCTGCAAGCAACGGGCGGCACGCACGGGACCAGCCCTGAAGGGCTGGCCTATGAAGAACGAGGGCGTTGAAACGCCCAAGGGTTCCGGTCGCGCGAGATCCCGTCAAGAGCTTGAGAAATCTTCTGTTACCCACAACGCAGGGAAAGTGGGGACAGGCAACTGGCTGCCGAGGCCTTACAGGGTCATTGTGCCTGAAAACAGGTGCCTGTCCCCATTCTCCTAGGCTTGCTCGTCGAGCTCGCCGAGGGCGCGGCGCAGCGCCTTCTGCACGTCGTCATAGGCGAAGCCGCGCCGCGACAGATACCCCGCCAGCTTGCGACGGCGCGCCGCCGGCTCATCGCCGACGTAGCGCTTCAGCCGCTTCGCGGCGACGCGGTAGGCCATCTGCTCGGCAAGCTCGTCAGGATAGGCGCGGGCGAGCGCCTCGCGGATCACCTCCGGGTGCACGCCCTTGAGGCGTAAGCGGTCGGTGATCCAGCGCGGCCCCGCCGGGCGCGAGGCGAGCGTCTCGCTGATGGTGCGCTCGCAGTAGGCGGCGTCGTCGAGGTAGCCGAGCCGCTTGAGCCGCTCGACGGCGCGCTCGATCGCCTCGGGCGCAAAGCCCTTGTCGGCGAGCCGCGTGCGCAGCTCGTGCACCGTGCGGTCGCGATAAGCGATCAGCCGGAGCCCGGCCTCGTAGGCACGCTGGTCGTCGCTGCCGGCGGCGCCGGCGCGGCCGCGGTCACGCGCGTCCGGGTCGGCATCGCCATGCACGCCCGGGGGCACGGCTAGTCGTCCTCGTCGCTCGAGGAGCGGAGCGAGCCGGCCTGGATCTCCTTGAGGCTCTTGGCGCTGAGGGTGACGTCGACGGTCAGCGTCTCTGGCACGTTGTCGACGATGCGCCAGATCTCGAGCTGGACCGGCTCGTCGAGCGGCAGGTGGGCGATGATGCTGATGAGCTGCGCGGCGTTGACGACACTCCGGCCGTTCACCTTCAAGATGACGTCCTTGTCCTGGATCCCCGCCGCGTCGGCCGCGCCGTCCTTGGCGACCTGGTCGACGAGCACACCGCGCTTGCCCTTGAGGTGGAGCACATCGGCGACGAACTCGTTGAGCGTCTCGAGGTGGGCGTCGAGCGTACCGTACTGCATCGGCCGCCTGACGCCGCAGCCCTTGCCCATCAGCTTGATCTTACGTCGCACCGTGTTGGCCGGCACGGCGAAGCTGATGCCGATGGCCCGGCCTTCGCCAGGGATGTTGAAGCCTAGCGTGTTGACGCCGATCACCTCGCCGGCGATGTTCAGCAGCGGGCCGCCCGAGTTGCCCGGGTTGATGGCGGCGTCCGTCTGGATCATGTCCCCGTAGGTGCGCATCCCTTCCTCGTCGGCCACGAGCGTGTAGACGTAGGTGCGGTGCACGCCCGAGACGATTCCGACGGTCATCACCGGCTCGGCATCGTCGAAGAGGAAGCCGATCGGGTTCCCGAGCGCGATCGCATACATGCCCGGGCGCACCTTGTCGGAATCGCCGAGCTGGAGGATGGGGAACGTGCGGTCCTTTTCCTCGTCGGGCAGGACGATCTTCACGAGCGCGATATCCAGGAGCTGGTCGCACCCGACGACGCGGCCGTCGTACTTGTCCCCGTTGCTCAGCAGCACCGAGAACTTCTTGCCGCCGTGGACGACGTGCTCGTTGGTGATCAGGTAGCCGCGCTTGTCGACGATGAAGCCCGAGCCGATCGCCTGCGGCATCCGCTCGACGCCGTACTTGATCTTCTCGGCGAGATCGAGCTCGCCCGACTCGGGAAAGACCGTCACGACCGCCGGCTCGACGCGTGCAAACAGCTCCTGGAGGGCGCCTTCGATGTTGACCGCCTGCGCGGAGGCGTCCACGCCGCCGTTCTGCGCGCGGGCGGTGCCCGCGCAGGCCAGCAGCGCGCACACGATCGCCCACACAACGAGCGCGTGCACACTCCGGCTTCTCGTCCGTGTGTTCCACATCGGTCGGGCCCTTACGGGATCTGGAGTTTGTCTTTGATCTTCGCCGTCAGCTCGGCGGCGAGCTCGGGGTTGTTCTTGATCTCGGCCTTGACCGTCTCGCGGCCCTGGCCGAGCCGCTCATCGCCGTAGTTGAACCAGGCACCGCGCTTCTCGACGACGCCGTGCTGCACGGCCAGATCGAGGATGTTGCCGGCGGCCGAGATCCCCTCGTCGTACATGATGTCGAACTCGGCGAGCCGAAACGGCGGCGCCACCTTGTTCTTGACCACGCGCGCCTTGACCCGGTTGCCGATGATCTCGCCCGTGCTCGACTTGATCGACTCGGTGCGCCGCAGGTCGACGCGTACCGACGAGTAGAACTTGAGCGCCCGGCCGCCGGGCGTCGTCTCGGGGTTGCCGAACATCACGCCGATCTTCATCCGCAACTGGTTGATGAAGATGACACACGTCTTCGAGCGCGCGACCGCCGCCGTCAGCTTGCGCAGCGCCTGCGACATGAGCCGCGCCTGGAGCCCGACGTGCTGGTCGCCGATCTCGCCCTCGATCTCGGCACGCGGCACGAGCGCGGCGACCGAATCGATCACGATCAGGTCGAGTGAATTCGACCGGACCAGCATCTCGGCGATGTTGAGCGCGTCCTCGCCGCAGTCCGGCTGCGAGATCAACAGCTCGTCGAGATCGACGCCGATCAGCTTCGCATACGACGGATCGACCGCGTGCTCAGCGTCGATGTAGGTGCCCATGCCGCCGAGCCGCTGCGCGTTGGCGAGCACGCTGAGCGCGAGCGTCGATTTGCCCGACGCTTCGGGGCCGAAAATCTCGACGACACGGCCGCGGGGCATCCCGCCGATGCCGAGCGCCACGTCGAGCGCGAGCGCGCCCGTCGGGATCGCCCCAATGCGCACGCGGGCCGCGTCGTCGCCGAGCCGCATGATGGCGCCCTCGCCGAACTGCTTCTCGATCTGGCTGAGCGTCAGACCGACCGCCTTCTTCTTGGCTGGGTCGATCTCGGCTCGAGGCGCACGGACCTCGGGTCGTTTCACCTCGGCCTCGGCCTCGGCCGGGTCTGCAACCGTCTCCTGCTGGACTTTCTGTGCCATCTTGCCTCCTCCTCTGTTGGCCGCTCGTCGAGCCACGCCTGCCTCCTCGCTGATCGGTTCACCCAAGTGATGATACCACACGCCCCTGTTGCCCGGCAAGAATAGCACAGCCGAAAGGCGAAAACAAGGCAAAAGAGGCGCCTCTCGCTGTACGCTACGATGGGCCGCTATCCGCCGGCCGCGAGCCGGGCCGTATGCAGCGCCGTGTACCTGGGGCCTTCGGGCGACAGGACGCTGTGGATCAGGTGGACCTCATGCGCCTCGATTCGACCGGCGTCGAACCCCTCGTTCGCCGCGACCAGCTCGTGCAGCCGTTCCCAGCCCGCCGGCGACCGGAACCGGCCTAGCGTCAGGTGTGCCGAGAACGGCCGTCGCTCGCGGGCGAAGCCGGCGGCCCCGGCGCGCTCGTCGATGGCCTTCGCGAGCACGCGCACCTCCTCCGTCCCGGTCGTGATGCCGACCCACAGCACGCGCGGCCGGCGCTCGTTGGGGAACACGCCGAGGCCGCCGAACCCAACCTCGAACGCGGCGACGGCGGGAGCGATCTCGTCGAGCGCGGCGCTCATCGCGCTGATCTGCTGCGCGCTCGCCTCGCCGAGGAACTTCAGCGTCAGATGCGCGCTCTCGGGTTTGACCCAGCGCACGTCGGCCTCCGCGGGCCGCAGCAGGCGCTGGAGCTCGCGCAAGCGCGCGCGAACGGCCTCGGTGAGATCGATGGCGATGAATGTCCGCTTGGTCTCAGCCACGTTTGCCTCCCCCGGATGCGCTGTCGTTGCTCCCTGCGCCTCGTGCACGGACCGTATCACGCCGGCCCCGGGTGGTCAACGCGTCGAGGGGAAAGCCGTACGCGTGGATCCGTTGCGGCAGGTCACAAAAAAGCCGGGCGAGTTGCCTCGCCCGGGCGCCGGTTCCGCGCTGTTGCGTCTGTGCTGCGTGCCTGTGCCTTGCCTAGGCGGAACCAATGGCGTTGGATGTCCTGACGGGCACCGGGCCTTCGCTCAACGCCCGCGCTGCTCAGAGCCGCCTAGGTGGTACGCTCCGAAGTCCCGCGCCGACGCCTCCGCCGGGGCCACTCCCCACGGCCTTACAGAAGCAGGTCCCGGACAAAGACACTTCCTCAGGAGGAAATAGCGGGAAACGCCGATACCCTTCAGCTTTTCCACGCTAATAGTCGCACATTCCTGTCCCGATTTCAAGGAAAAACTGACCCGGCCGTGAGCTTGAGTGCGTGATCACTGCAAAAAGACACGGCTGGAACGCAGTTTCCCTTGACATGTGCCGGCAGATTATGTATTATCCTAACAACTAATTGGGTATCGGGGTTTGCGTTCTGGCCTTTCCGTCTGCCGGGGTGTCTTTCTCTCTCTGCCCCGCAGGAGGTTGCGGCGCTCCCCATCTTGCTCGGGGAGAGGCGAACACCATGCCGGGAACATGCAATCGGAGGGGGTAGTATGAAGAAAACTCTTATCGCACTGGCGGCGCTCGTCATCTGCGCTCTGCCGCTTGTGGCGTCGGCGGATTGGGATCCGTGCCATCCTGATCCGGACACCAAGTTTTACCAGCTTCCAGACCCGCTGGGCTGGGACATCAGGGTGACCACGCCGAAACTCCTGGCAGACGACTTCGTCTGCATCTCGACTGATTACATCACGGACGTGCACTTCTGGGGCTCCTGGGAGGCTGGCGTCGTCGGGGAGATCACTGGTATCCACGTGAGCTTCCACGCCGACGTGCCTGCCGGCGCTGACACGCCCTGGAGCCATCCCGGTGAGGAGCTCTGGGCCAAGGACCTCATTCTCGATGAAGTCCCCGCTGGTTCGGTGGTGATCCAGGACGCGGTCTCGGGACCTCAGGGCTGGTATGACCCGAACGAGCCGAACGACTGGGTGCGCTACGACCACACCGGTATGGTGCAGGTTAACATCTTCCTGGATCAGATCTTCGAGCTCTCCGAGCTGTTCATCCAGGAGGGCACTCGAGCCGTGCCAATGATCTACTGGCTTGATCTGCAGGTGGATGTGGCTCCTCCCCCGGGTACCACGGCCCTCCCGGTCGATTTCGGGTGGAAGACCTCCGTGCAGCACTTTCAGGACGACGCGGTCTGGGCCGACTGGGGGCCGGACTGCCCCGCGCCTGTTGGCGACCAGTGGGCCGAGCTGATCGACCCGGAGACTGGCGAGTCGCTCGACCTGGCTTTCGTGATTACCGGCATTCCGGTTCCTGAGCCTGGGATCATGGTTCTGTCCGGGCTGGGCCTGCTTGCACTGCTGGCACGGCGGCGCAAGAAGTAGCCCGAGCGCAGACGATAGACGAAACGCACGCATCGCCCCTCCGGCAGTTCGCTGCCGGAGGGGCTTGCTTACGCCTTTGGTTGACGCGCCTGCGCGCTGGCCGTCCGGCGATCAACGGCGCTTCGGACAGCTTGATGGCGGGGAGACAATGTGGACCCCTTGACGCCACGGCCTGAACATGGTATTCTTGTTGTTGAACACGGGTATCACGGGGCTTGATGGCTCTGCGGGCAGCGGGAGCGCTGGCGCGGGCTGACTCGGCGTCGACGCGCAACTCCATGGCGAACGTCCCTACTGCGGCAACCCGTCGGCAGAAGCTGTCTGAGCGAGGAGGGTTGTATGCATGAGCAGGCGCTTCGGTCTTGGGCAATCGTCGTTGCTTTCGGGCTGGCTGTGGCCTGTCCATTCTGCTCAGCTCTTGCTCCAGCGGCGTCGATCGTGTCCTGGGGCTGGGACGGCTATGGGTATGTCAGCGACACGCCCGCGGGCACCGACTTCGTCGATATCGCCGCGGGCCTGACTCATTGCCTGGCGCTGAGGTTCGATGGTTCGATCGCGGCCTGGGGCTATGACTCGTATGGGAAAGTGAGCGACACGCCTGTGGGCACCGGGTTCGTCGATATCGGTGCGGGCATGTACCACAGCGCGGCGCTGAAGGCGGACGGCACGCTCGTCACGTGGGGAAGCGACGCTGATGGCCAGCTTAGCGACATGCCGACCGGCAGCGACTTCGTGGACCTCTTCGTCGGGGACTTGGGTAATCTGGCCTTGAAGTCCGACGGGTCCATCGTCGAATGGGGCTACGCTGAGACCCACGGGTTCAAACGCGTGCCGCCAACAGGGAACGACTTCGTCGCGCTAGGGGGCAGGGGGCGTTGCTCCCTCGCCCTCCGGTCCGACGGTTCGATCGTGGGGTGGGGTGTGGGCCCGCTCGCTCTCGCGGACATCCCCGCTGGAAACGACTTTGCTGCGATTGCCGGCGGATCCTTTCACAGTCTGGCCTTGAGGGCCGATGGTTCGATCGTCTCCTGGGGCGATGACACCTATGGTCAGGTTAGCGACACACCCACAGGGGATGACTTCGTCGCTATCTCCGGAGGTGCCTACTACAGCCTCGCTTTGAGGTCCGACGGCTCCATCGTCGCGTGGGGCTGGGACTATGGATTCCTGAGCGATGTGCCCGCTGGGAGTGGCTTCGTTGGCATCGCTGGAGGATACTGCTATGGCCTGGCCCTTATTCCTGAGCCAGGGGTCACGGTTCTCGTTGGCCTCGGGCTGATAGCCCTTCTGCGCCGCAGTAGGTAGGGAACAGAGAGCGGATCGATTTCGCGACAAGAACCGGCTTTGCAGGGCCCCCCGGAGCTATCCTTCCGGAGGGCCCTTTTTTCGTCCACACGCGGAAGGGGCTCATCGCCACGCCTTCGGCGAACGCCGAACGCCCGCCATGATCGCAGGCTGGCACACACCCATGGCAGCGAACTGCTTCCTTGACGAGAGCGGGAGGAGTGGGGTATAATGTGCACCGTTTTCAGGGGGATTCTCTTCGGTTCCTAGTCCGGAATCCGCCGAGCATGCTGCCTCCAGGCTGCCCGGCGTGCTTCGTCCACGCCACCGCGAGAACCTCCAGCGGGCTGCATGGCAACGGGAACGATTCAGATAAGGGGGATTCATCATGAACAGGTGTCTTTTTGCCGTCATCGCTCTCATGTTCTGCGCGATTCCCTTGGCGGCGCGAGCCGACTGGGATCCGTGCAATCCCGATCCAAACACGAAGTTCTTCCAGCTCCCGGACACAACCGGGTGGGATGTCAAGGTGACGATGCCGATGCTGCTCGCAGACGACTTCGTCTGCACGGAGACCGGCTGGGTCACGGGCATCCACTTCTGGGGCTCCTGGAAGGCCGGCATAGCCGGGGAGATCACGCGCATTCACCTGAGCTTCCACGCCGACATACCTGCCGGGGAGATCACGCCCTACAGCCTTCCGGGCCAAGAGCTCTGGTCTAAGGAGATCATGGTTGCCGACGTCCCGGCTGGTTCCGTGACGTTCCGGGACGAGGATACGGGCGTGGAGGGCTGGTACGAGCCGAATACGGGTGAGTACAGTCAGTACGACCACATCGGCATGACGCAGGTCAATGTCTTCCTGGATCAGATGTTCCCGCGCGAAGAGCTGTTCATCCAGGATGGCGCGCCGGGCAATCCGGTCACTTACTGGCTCGACATCCAGGTTGACGTCCTGGATCCCGCGATGACCGACTTCGGATGGAAGACGTCATTGCAGCACCACGGGCCGGACTACGCGGTCTGGAGCGACTGGGAGCCAGGTATGGACAAGCCTTGGGGCGACGAGTGGGACGAGCTGCTGGATCCGGTCACGGGCGAGGGGCTTGACATGGCGTTCGTGCTCACGGGCATCCCGATTCCCGAGCCGGGCGTGCTCGTCGTGGCCGGTCTAGGCGTGCTGGCCCTGCTCCGGCGCAGCCGCTAACGGCGCTAGGTACACCAAGCAATTACGAGGCCCTTCGGCACGCCCCGCGTGTGGAACTGCTTTCTGTCTTCTGCCTTTGCGGTCTTGGCGCCTTTGCGTGAGTCTACTCGATGAAGCCGTCGCGGCGGAGGAAGGCGTCGACGGCGGCGTGCCAGTGCGGGGGCGTGGCGCCGGTGGTGGCCGTGTACTTGGTGGTCGAGAGGACGCTGCGGGCCGGGCGCGTGGCGACCCAGGGCAGGTCGGTCGACTTGATGGCGACGAGGCGGCCCGTGTCGATGCCGGCGCGGTCGAAGATGTAGCGGGTCATCTCGAGGCGAGTGCAGGGCCCGGTATTGGTGAAGTGGAAGACGCCGCGTGCGCCGGCATCGACGAGCCGCTCGATCGCTTCGGCGAGGTCGACCGAGTACGTTGGGCATCCGACCTGGTCGTCGATGACCTTGACCGGCTCTGCATCGTCCGCTCGCCGCAGCATGGCGCGGACGAAGCTCTTGTCGGCGTGGCCGAACAGCCAGCAGATGCGAATGACGAGGTAATCGGCCGTCGCGACGGCGACGGCCCGTTCGCCCGCCAGCTTGCTCTCGGCGTAGACGCTGAGCGGATCGACGGGATCGTCTTCCGGGTAGGCGTCGGTCGAGGTTCCGGCGAAGACGTAGTCGGTGCTGATCTGGACCAGCAGCGCGCCCACCTCCGAGCACGCCTTGGCGAGGTTGCCCGCGCCGTCCGCATTGACGGAAAAGGCTTCCGCGCGGTGCTCCTCGCACCAATCGACGGCCGTCGCCGCGGCGCAGTTGACGACGAGCTGTGGCCGCACCTCGGCCAGCGCCTTGCGGCACGCCTCGGGGTCGGTGACGTCGAGCTCGGGCAGGTCGAGGCCGGTCGCCTCGGGCCAGCGTTCGAGGAAGTCGGCGCCCGCCATCCCGAGCGCGCCGACGATGAGCAGCCTAGCGGTCTCCATAGTGCTTCAGGTAGTAGTCGCGGAAGTCGCCGGACTTGATCGGCTCCCACCAGGCGCGGCTGTCGGCGTACCACCGGACCGTGGCGCGCAGACCGTCCTCGAACGGCGTGGTGGGCGTCCAGCCGAGCGCGGCGAGTTTCGCGGTGTCGAGCGAGTAGCGCCGGTCGTGGCCGAGCCGGTCGCGGACGAGGCGGATCAACGCGTGCGGCTTGCCGAGCTCGTCGCAGATCCGTTGGGCGATGTCGATGTTCTCGCGCTCGTTGCCGCCGCCGATGTTGTAGGTCTCGCCGGCCTCGCCGCGCTCGATCAGGAAGCGGATGGCGTCGCAATGGTCGTCGACGTGGAGCCAGTCGCGCACGTTGCGGCCGTCACCGTAGAGGGGCAGCTCCTTGTCCTCGATCGCGTTGGTGGCAAAGAGGGGGACGAACTTCTCGGGGTACTGGTACGGGCCGTAGTTGTTCGAGGCGCGCGTGACGATCACGTCGAGGCCGTAGGTGGCGAAGTAGGAGTAGGCGAGCCGGTCGCCGCCCGCCTTGCTCGCCGCGTACGGGTTGCGGGGCATGAGCGGGTCGGTCTCGCCGGACGAGCCGCTGTCGACGCTGCCGTACACCTCGTCGGTGCTGATCTGGATGAAGCGGCTGACGCCGTGCTCGCGCGCGGCCTCGAGCAGCACGTAGACGCCGTAGACGTCGGTCGTGATGAAGTGGCCGGGGTCGGTAATCGCGCGATCGACGTGGCTCTCGGCGGCGAAGTTGACGACAACGTCGACGCCGTCCTGGAACAGCTCGCCGACCACCTTCGGGTCGGCGATGTCGCCTTTGACGAAGCGGTAGCGCGGATCGTCGGCGACGGGCGCGACGTTCTCGGGCCGGCCGGCGTAGGTGAGCTTGTCGAGATTGATGACGCGGACGTCACGGTCGTCCGGATTCCGGTCCGCGGCCAGCAGGCGGCGGATGAAGTTGCTGCCGATGAAGCCGGCGCCGCCGGTGACAAGATACGTGCGTGGCATGCTGTGGTCCTCTCGAGGGGCGTGCGCCCTGGCCGCGGCGGCTCAGGGCCGTTTCAGCTCCTTCTTTTCCCATTTTTCGTCGAAGAAGTCGAGCTTGTGCAGCGGCATCACCGTGCTCGTGGTGATGTTGGCCAGGTGCATGCTCACGCGCTTGAGGTAGCGCGCGAGCAAGGTGTGCGCAACGGCGCGCCGTCGCGGCGGGTCCTCTTCGAGCAGGCTGTCAATGATCGCCTCGGCCCGCTTCGCGATCGAGCGGGTCTTTGTCACCATCCCGCGGCCGAGCTCTCGGTTGGACTCCTCGAACGAGCGCGCCACCGGCTCGAAGCAGGCATCGAGCTCGGCGATGACGGCGCGGAACTCGTCGGTCTGACTGCCGCGTGCGAGTGGCTCGCCGATGAAGCGAGCCACCTCGAGGATGTTCTTGCAGTAGTCGCCGATGCGTTCGGCGTCCTTGACCACGCTCATGAGCACGAGGCAGGTCGGCACGTCGCTGCCCGGCAAGAACGAGAGATGCTCGACGAGCTGCTTGCGGATCTGGCGCTCGGCTTTGTTGACCTCGAGGTCGCGATCGTAGATCGCCTGTGCGGCCGCCGTGTCGCCCCCATCGCCCTCGAGCAGCCACTTGGTGACCGCCTGGAACATCCAGTGCGCGTCGCGGATCATCCTGACGAGCCCCTCGCACATCTGCACGAGGATTGGCTTGCGGCGCCACGCTTCGATCAGTTCCTTGAACATAGTGTCCTCCTAGAGCAGCCGCCCGAGTAGAACGCAGAGAAGGGGCAGCAAGAAAAACATCCCGAGTAAGTATACCACGGCGATCCACCGAGATCGGCTCGCTACGCCCGAGAACCACTGGGCCAGACCGAGAGGGATGCGCCGCATCGGCTTGAGCGGGAAGAAGACAAGGATGCCGTTGAGATTGAACAACGTGTGCACCAGCGCGATGGCCAGAGCGCTGACGCTACCCGTGGCCAGCGCCGCCAGAATGCCGGTGACCGTGGTGCCCAGGTTGGCGCCAAGTGTGACGGCGAAAATCTGCTCGATCGTCACGATGCCGGCGGCCGCCATCGGCACGCAGAGCGACAGCGTCATCGAGCTGCTCTGCACCACAAGCGTCACGCCGAGACCGAGCAGGATGCCGACGATGCCGCCGCGGCCGATGAAGCGGTCGAAGATCACGCCGAGCCGCACGGCCGACGCGCTCCGGAGCACGCGCACGATGGTGAACAGCGTCCACAAGATCAGGGCCACGGCGAGGACGACGGTGATCGTGGCCGCGATCGGCGAACAGACGCCCTCGCCGAACTCCTCGCCGAACAGCGACGACGTGAGCGACTTGACAAGGCCCGTGATCCACTTGACCAGCGGCGTGCACGCGGCTTTGATCGGGCTGTGGAACTGCTCGACGCCCTCGGCGCCCGAGAAGAAACCGGCCAGGCGGGTGCCGGCCCACCGCAGGTAGCCGGTCGCCAGCTCGATCGGCAGCAGCAACGCGACGGTGAGCAGGTTGAAGAAGTCGTGCACCGTCGCACACCGCAGCGCCCGCCGGAACTCCTCGCGCCGCGAGACGCAGCCGAACGAAACGAGCAGGCTCGTGACCGTCGTGCCGATGTTGGCGCCCATGACGATCGGCACCGCATTGGCCACCGTGATCGTGCCCTGGCCGACGGCGCCGACCACGAGCGAGGTCGTCACCGACGAACTTTGGACGACGCTCGTGATGAGAATGCCGACAAAGAGGCCTACGATGGGATTGCTGGTCGTGGCGATGAGCTGGTGGGCGAATCCCTCGCCGAACAGATCGAGGCCCGCGCCCAAGAGCCGTATCCCGACGAGAAACAAGTACAGAAGCACCAGGACGGTGACCGTGCGCCGGGCAGTCCGCCACCACCGATGGGACGAGACCCGTTCCAAACCTACCCCCTTGATCTGGCCTTCACCAGAACTTCATGCCGCTCGCAGGACCCGGCGAGGTCGCGGGTCCCGTGCCCGGCGCGGCGATACCACGTCCGGTGGGGATCGCGCAACAGGAATCTGAGTTCGGCCGGGGTTTGGCCCGGCACGAAGGTGGCTGAGCGAACGGCTTGACTTCAGGGGCCGTCTCTGTAGACTTCGGCGGTATGGAAGAGAAGCTCCCCGACGTCCGGCCCAGCATCAGGCACCTGCTCGTCTCAATCGTTGTCCCGGCCTACAACGAGCAGGAAGCCATCGGCCGCGTCATCGACGAGGTGCGCGCAGCCATGGACGGTTCGGACTACCGCTATGAGATCCTCGTCGTCGACGACTGCTCGACGGACCGCACCGTCGACGTGGCGCGCGCCAAAGGCGTACGCGTCGTCGAGCGCGCGGTCAACGGCGGCTCGGGCTCCGCGCGCAAGACGGGCCTTCTGACCGCGCGCGGCGAGATCGTCGTCATGCTCGACGGCGACGGCTCCTACACGGCGGCCGACATCCCGAGACTGCTCGACTACATGCCCGACTATGACCAGGTCAACGGCGCGCGCACGAGCGAGGAGGGAACGATTCGCTGGCTGCGTGCGCCGGCCAAGTGGCTGATCCGCAAGCTCGCCTGCTACCTGACGCGCACCCGGATCCCCGACCTCAATACGGGGCTCAAGGCGTTCCGGCGTGACGTGATGCTCGAGTACCTGTGGGTGCTGCCGAAAGGGTTTAGCTGCGTCACAACGATGACGCTCGCGTTCCTGTGCAACGGTTACATGGTCAAGTACGTGCCGACGGCCTACAAGAAACGGATCGGCCGGTCGAAGTTCCACCCGATCAAGGACACAGCCAACTACATCGGCACCGTGCTGCGGATGGTCATGTTCTTCCAGCCGCTGCGGTTCTTCGGCCCGCTGGCGCTCATCGTGCTGGCGGCGAGCATCGGCTTCGGCGTCTTCCATTTTCTGTGGACCGGCAGCCTGCAGCAGGTCGACATCATGCTGTTCGTCGCCGGCGTCGTCACCCTGTCGATCGGCATGGTCGCCGAGCTCGTCGTGCGCCAGCGCCAGACCAACGACCGCGAGCTCGACTACTGGCGCGAGGTCTACCGCGAGACCGACGCCCCGTCAGAGAAATAGCTGACCGCCTCCTGTTTGTCCCGCCGCCAAGACCTGCTAGAGTGTGCGAATGGGTACTGCGGGGTGACGCGAGCGGGATGGCCTTCCGGGCGTGGACGATCCACTCGACAGACTGATCAGCGACGTGGTCGAGCCCGGCCTCTGCACCGGGTGCGGCGCCTGCGTCGGTGTCTGCCGCAGCGGGGCCCTGAGCTTCCCCGATGAGTTGGGCGACTGCGTCCCGGCCGTCAGCACGGCCAGGGCGACGCGTGCGTCGGACGATGATGCCTGGTCGTACATCGGCTGTCCCGGCCGCGACGTCGATTTCCCCACGCTGAACCGGTTCTGCTTCGGCGCCCAGCCGGCGAACCCGATGCTGGGCCACACGCGCGGCATATGGGTCGGGTACGCGACCGATCCCGCCGTCCGGCGCGCAGGCGCCTCAGGCGGGGTGCTGACGGCTGCGGGGTGCTACCTGCTCGACGAGGGCCTCGTCGACGGCGTCATCGCCCTCGGGCCCGATCCCGCCAGGCCGTACCGCTCGAAGCCCGTCATCGCCCGCACGCCGGCCGAGCTCAAGGCGTGTGCCCAGAGCAAGTACACGGTCCATCCGGTGCTCACCGTGCTCTCAGAGCTGCGCCGGACACCCGAGCGCGAGCGGTACGCGCTCGTCGGCCTGCCGTGCCAGATCCACGCGGTCCGAAAGCTCCAGGCCGCCGGCAACCCGGAAGCGCGCAAGATCCGCTACGTGCTCGGCTCGTACTGCGGCAACATCCTCCAGTTCGGCGCCGTGCGCAACTTCCTGGCCCTGTACGGCGTGCGCGACCTTGAGCGCGTGGTCGATCTGCAGTACCGCGCGGGCGAGTGGCCGGGCACGATGCGCGTCGAGCTCGACGACGGCCGGGTGTTCGAGATGCCGAAGTTCTACGCCAACTACCTGATCCCGTTCTATATTCTGCCACGCTGCCTCACATGCACCGACCTGACGGCCGAGTTCGCCGACCTCTCGGGCGGCGACGCCTGGGCGCCCGTCTACGAGGAGCGCGGCAAGGGGTTCTCGCTCTTTGTGGCGCGGTCCGAGAAGGGCCGGGAGCTTCTCGACCGGCTCTTCGAACGCGGCCTGATCGAGGGCGACGCGGTGAGCGAGAGGGAGGCGATGGACGCGCACGCTCACATGCTCGACTTCAAGAAGCGGGGCGCGTTCCTGCGCATCTGGCGGCGCCGCCGGCGCGGCCGGCGCGTGCCCGAGTACCGCTACAACCTGGTCGGGCCGCTGCCGCTGCGGCGGACGGCGTTCGAGTCGGTCCTGTCCGTCATCTTTCGGCTCTGCTCGTTCGAGGTGGCGCGCTTCCTCGTCTCGCAGATGCCGGCAGGCCTCACAGGCCGCGTGTTCGAGCGCGCACGCCGGATCTGGAAGCAGCTCACCCGATCGACGAAACGCACGGGGTTCCACGCGCTCGAGTTCGCCATCCAGCCGCCGGAGTCGACGGCGGTGGCGTCCATCAGCGACCTCGGAACGGCAGGCGACGTCACACCGGATCGCACCCAACTGGAGAACACCGGATGAACGCGATTCGAACGCCATACGACGACCTGATCCGCTCGTCGCTGCCGCGCGTGCTGAGCCAGCTCTGCCGCGACCCGGACAACCCGAGCTACGGCTGCTTCGACCGCAACCACTGGCACCTGAAGATCCGCGACTTCGCCAGCATCGTGCTCCAGGGCAGCGCGCTGACCCTGAGTCTCTTGGCGCGCGATGAGCATGGGCTCGTGCCCGACGAGCAGCGCGCCGCGCTGGCCGAGTGGGCGCGCGCGGCGTGCGAGTACTGGGCCGGCCGGCAGCACCGCTCGGGCCTGTTCGACGAGTACTACCCCGGTGAACGCGCCATCATCCCGACGAGTTTTTCGGTCTTCGCCGTGTCGCGGCTGTTCGTCGATTCCGAGCGCGAGCCGTCGGAAGCCGTGTTGAAAGCGCTCGGCAAGGCGGCGTGGGCGCTGTCGAAGCGGAGCGAGCGCCGCGCGCTCAACCAGGAAGCCGCCTCGCTTCCGGCCATGCTCGGCGCCGCGAAGCTCACGGGCGACGAGCAGCTTCAGCGCGCCGCCGAGGCCAAGATCGACCAGTTCCTCACCCTGCAGACCGACGAAGGCTGGTTCGACGAGCGCGGCGGGATCGACGTCGGCTACCTTTCCACAACCCTCGACTACCTGTGCGAGGCGCACCGGCTGCTGCCGCGTGACGAGCTGCTTCATGCTGCCCGCCGCGTCGCCGACGTGCTCCAGTACTTCTGCCATCCCGACGGTACGTGCGGCGGCCAGTACGGCTCGCGCAACACCGAGTACCTCGTCCCGGCCGGGTTCGAGTATCTCGCCGCCGAGCACACGGCGTCGGCCGCCGTCTGCACGTGGCTCCACGAGCACGTGCTGCCGAAGACGGACTCGTTCTACGCCGCGTTCGACGACCGCTACCTGTGCCACAACATGCTCCACGCGGCCGTGCGGGCGCGTGCATACCTGCTCGAACGGCGCGCCGCCGGCGCCGACGAGGCGTCGCTGGTGGCCGTGCCGTCGGCCGGCGCGCACGAGAAGGTGCTGCCGGATGCCGGACTGTGGATGTTCGGGGACTGGCGTTCGCAGTGCGTTGTCGCGCTCAAGAAGGGCGGCGTCGTGCACGCGGTCTGCGCCGGCGGGCCGACGATCGACGACTACGGCTACCGAGCGCGCGACGCCAAGGAACGATTGCTGGTGTCGAACTGGCAGTCCGAGAGCTGGCACGTCGAGCGCGTGCCGGACGGCTTCCGCGTCAGCGGCCCCCTGTGCCGGGCGCGGTTCGTGCGCAACACGCCGACGCGGCACATCGTCCTGCGCCTCTTGGCGAAGCTGCTCGGGCCGCGGCTGATCCCGATGCTCCAGAAGCGCCTCATCTTCCAGGACGCGCCCGCGGCGGCGACGCTTACGCGTACGATCACGCGTACGGGAACTGAGCTGCGGATCGACGACGTGCTGGAGTCGCCCGAGCCGCTCGTCGAGGTGTGGGAGGCGCCGAAGTACTCGCTGCGCCATGTGGCCTCAGCGATGTTTTTCCGTGCGGAGGAATACCGCGTTGCACGGGCTCGGCTCACGCCTGTGCACGAGGCCGGGCGGTGGCGCGTCCGGCGAGTGCGCGCTTGGGATCTCGCGACCGGTGGCCGCGCTGAAGTCGGCGGGGAGCTGGCGACGGATGGCTGAGGAACCGCAGGTGCGCACGGCTGCCGGGGCCGGCTCGTCGTGGGGCGGTCTCAGGTGGCTGCGCCAGCTCGCTCCGTTTGCGTTGGGGATCGCCATCCTCGTTGTGCTGTACTGGCGCATCGGCTGGGGCGAGATCGCCCGCGAGATGCGGGCAGCCGACCCGGTGCTCTTTCTTGTCGCGCTCGTCTTCTTCGTCCCGCAAGTGCTGGTGATGGCCTGGCGCTGGCAGCTCATCGGCGGCACGGCGCGCCCGCTCCGGTTCTCGGCGGCGAGCCGGATGGTCCTGGCGGGCTCGTCGCTCAACGTGATCCTGCCGAGCAAGCTGGGCGACATGTGCAAAGGCCTCATGCTCGGCGGCGAGGGCGAGCACGGCGTCGCCGGCGGGCTTGGCCTTGCCATGCTCGATAAGCTGATGGACCTCGTCGGCCTGGCCGTCGTGCTCGTGGTGGCCGGCCTATTCGCGCCGAAGCCCGAGGCGTGGGTGCTCGTGTTCTGGGTGGCCACGTGTGCAGGCGTCATCGTGCTCGTCGGCCTGCTGCATTGGGCGCGGCCGATCCGCCGGCTGCCGAGCCGTCGGGTGCTGGCGTCGCTCGCGCGCGGTCTCAACGCCGCCTTCGCCGTGCGCCGCCGGCGCATGGTGTGGGTCGGGTCACTGCTGCTGTCCGTGCTTCTATGGGCGCTCCACGTGGGCCAGATCTACGTGTTCTATCGCGCCGTTGCCGGGAGCGATCCCGCGCCGTTGGCCGCCGTGTTCCTCCGTGTGCCGATCGCCATCTTCGTCGGCTTGCTGCCGATCACGCTCGCGGGGATCGGCACGCGCGACGGGGCGCTCGTGGCGCTCATCGCGCCGCACGCGGTCGCCGCTCTCGTCGGGCTGTTCTCCACGCTGCGCTACGTGGTCATGGCGCTGCTCGGCGTGCCGGCCATCGTGCTGCTCGGACCGAGGCTGACGAGCGCGCTCCGCTCGGCGCGGCGAGGCAGCGCGGCCGGGGTTGCGCGTGGGACGGAGGATGGAGGATGACTGTCCGGCGGCAGGCGATCCTCTGCCTCGCGGGCCTAGTCCTGTTCGCCTTGCTGATGCACTGGCCGGTGTTTCTCCAGGGCAAGACCGTCTCGGCGTTCGACCTGAGCTACTTCACGTTCCTCGCCTATCGGGGCCAGCGTCCGGCCGACATCGAGCGGCCGTCCAACTACCTCTTCAGCGATCCTGTCCTGCTGTTCAACGTGTGGGACCTGGCGATGTACGACGGGCCGCTCGAACGGCCGTGGTTGTGGAACCCGTACACGGCGTTCGGCAGCCCGCTGCTCGCGAACGCGCAGTCGGCGCCGCTGTTTCCGCTCAAGGCGATCGCGTACGGTCCGGCCGGCGTCCGGCGAGGCTTCGGTTTCCTTTGCTTTCTGAAGATGCTGCTCGCCGGCCTCTTCATGTGGGCCTACATGCGTGCGCTCGGTGCCGGCGCCATCGGCCGGACGCTTGGCGCGCTGGCCTTTATGGCCTGCGGGTTCATGGTCGCGTGGCTGCAGTGGGCGCTCACGAGCGTCGCTCTGTTCCTCCCGCTCGTGCTGCTGGGCTGCGAGCACCTGACGCGCCGCAAGCTTCGGTCCGGTTTCCTGCTCATCAGCGTGGCCACGGTGTTCGGGTTCCTCGGCGGTCACCCGGAGACGTCGTTCCACCTCGCCGTCGCCGCCGGCGTCTATCTCGTCGCGCGGCTCGTGCTCGGGTCGCCTCGCTCGGGGGAAGACAGGCCGGCGTCGCTGCGGTCGGGGCTCACGAGCGTCGGCGTCTTCGTGGGCGGCGTGCTGGTTGGCGCGCTGGTGTCGGGCGTCCAGCTCGTGCCGACCGTCGAGTCCATCCGGCTCAGCGCGCTTGCCGAGGAGCGGGCGGACGACGGCCCTGCCCGGCGCCGAGGGGTGACCGGGTTCCTCGGGGATCCGGGGCGCGTCCACCACGAGGTCATGACGTACCTTGTGCCGAACACGTGGGGCAATCCGAGCCTGCACAGCCACTGGTGGGGGAAGTACTCGAACTACAACGAGTCGGCCGCCTATGCCGGGATCGGAGTGACCCTGCTCGCGGTCTTCGCGTGGCGCTACTGCGCCCGAGACCGGCGGATCCTAGTCCTGTGCCTGCTCCAGCTCCTGAGCCTCGGGTTCATCCTGAAGCTCCCGCTTGTACTGGATACCGTTGGCCGGCTGCCGCTTTTCGATATCGCGGCCAACAAGCGGTTCCTGCTCGTGTTCTGTCTTGCCAACGCGGCGATGGCCGGTCTGGCGCTCGATCATCTGCTCGCCGCGAGGAAGCTCTCGCGCGTCGGCCTCGTCTGGCTCGCGATCATCGTGGCAGCGTTCACGGCGCTCGTCGTGCGCGACCACGTGCTGCGGTTCGCGTCGAACCCGCACGACTGGATCCGGGCGTATGGTCGCCGGCAGCTCGCTCACTTCGTCGTGTTTCTTGTTCCGTGGGTCGTCGTGCTGTTCCTGTGGCGGATGAAGGCGCTGCTCCGAACGATTGTCGCTGCGGGGCTGCTCGTCCTCGTGGCGGCCGACGTGACCCTGATCTACTTCGGCTACAACCCGTTCGTCCGCCCCGACCTGATCTACCCGACCACCCCGGCGGTCGAGTTCCTGCGTGCGCAGCCCGGGCCGGTGCGCGCGCTGCCGCTCGAAGGGGAGATCGGCCCGAACGTGATGACGCTCTACGGGCTCGAGGACCCGCGCATCTACGACGCCGTCGTGTACGTGCCCTGCGCCGAGCTGCTGAAACGGCTGGGCGCCGACGGGCCGTGGCACGTCGTCGAGGAACCGAACACGCGGCTGTGCTCCATCGCCGGCGTGCGCTTCATCTATGCGCGGCCCGAATGGAGCGCGCCGCCGTCGGCGAAGCTCGAGCTGGTCTACGAGGACGAGCTCTCGAAGATCTACGAGAACGGCGACGCGCTGCCGCTGGCGTACGTGAGCCGCGGGTGGCAGGAGGTCGCGTCGCCCGAGGAGGCCTACGACCTGTTGGCGCAGGCCGATTTCCCCTGGCAGACGCGCGTCGCCGTCGAGGCAGCCGGTGGCGCACGCGTCGCGCGGCCTCCTGATGAAGACGCGCGCCCGCACGTTGCCGCTCCGATCGTGGCCCGCCATCCACATGAGGTTGTCGTCGAGCTTCCGGCCGACGCCGGCCTTCTGGTTCTGTCCGATACGTTCTACCCGGGCTGGAAGGCGTTCGTCGACGGCGAGCCGCGTCCCATCCACCGCGTCAACGGGACGTTCCGGGGCGTGTTTGTCGAGGCAGGTGACCGCAAGGTCGTGTTCCGTTACGCGCCGGCCTCGTTCAGGTGGGGCGTTGTGCTCTCGTTGGTCGGCGTTGCGGCGCTGCTTGGCGTTGTGCTGTCCGGCAGCGCTGGGCTCGTCGCCCGATCGCGTGTGAACGGGCGACGAGCCTGAAGGAGCGGGTCGGCAGTCGCTCTTCTCAGTGGTAGATGGCCCGAATGAGCTCAGGTGCGCCGATGGTCTCGGCGAACACGGCAACGGCGCGCCAGTGCTTGTGGGACTTGTCCCGAAGCACCGCCATGATCCCCTCGATGCCCGGCTTGAGGCCGAGTCTGCGGTAGGTGCCCTGGCGGTAGCCAATCTGAACGTTGTGACGCTCCTTCGGCTCGAGGTTCTTGAAACGCCACGTGATCGTGTCGCCCTCCCACGAGACGGTGCCTGGGCCCTGGAGCGACTCGATGCAGCGCGCAGCGTTGTCGGCAAGCTTCACCGTGATGAGCCCCTGGGCGATCCGGCCGTGCCAGCCGGCGCCGGTGGCCATGATGTAGTTGAACTGGCGGTCGCGCGCGGTGCGCAGACCGTGGGCGTACCTGGCGTACTTGGGTGTGACGGGGGCGGGCGGGTCGTTTTTCTTGAACGCCGCGTCCTCGGGCAACCGGCCCTCGTACATGTCGAGCTCGCGCGCCTTGGTCTCGTTCCATTCCGGCGCCTTCCCGTCGTAGCTCGCGTACGTCTTGCAGTCGTACTCGACCACGATCGTTCGTTTCTGTCCGGCGGTGAACGCCATGTCCCACAGGAACCACGCCGTCATGTCCTCGCCCGCCGTATACGTGTAGCTTCCATCGGCCCGGCGAGTGGGATCGTGCGTCTTGTACTTCTGTTCGGCCCCGTCGACGGTGACCTTCAGGTTCGCAATCGCCTGGCCGTGCGACTCGAACGGCATGACCTGACCGGGGAACCCCACCTCAAGACTGGTCGCCGAATCCGACGTGTTCCGCATCCAGAACGTCGCCTTCACATGGGCGTTGTTCTCGGTGAGTGTCACCTCGACCTTCTCGGCGTCCATCGAGACGCTGGTCTCTTCCCGTGGCGCCAACGACCGGCCCGGGATCGGCGGGTTCGGCGCAGCGTCGCCGTAGGCCGCCTGCACCACAACCGCCGCGCACAGCACGGCAAGCATCAGTCTCAACATAGTCAGGTCCTCCGCGGCATAGTTCGCGTTCTATTCCCTCTGGAGGGGAGACACGAGCCCCACCCAAGATGTTCCCGGCTTGTTGGGCGCTGCATGAGGCGCACGGCCGCCGGATGACAGCCAAGCCGCAGTGGTCGGGCGGGCTGCAACGAGCTAGAATGTCGGCAGGAGGGATTGGACCGTGGTTGATGAAGCACAGATCCTGCGTTGGCTGAACGCGAAAGAGGACGAGCACGTTGAGTTCAAGACGGCGACGACCCAATACGACAGAACCAAGCTTGGACGGTACTGTATCGCGCTGGCCAACGAAGGTGGTGGCCACGTCGTGCTGGGCGTCTCTCCCAAGCTTCCCCGGCAACTTGTGGGAACGCAAGCTTTCCTCGATCCGACCAGCATCAAGCAGTGGCTTCTGCAGAAGACGGGGAGCCTGGTCAAAGTCGAGGAACTGCTCGTGGGCGGCAAGCGGGTCGTCACCTTCGACATCCCTTCTCGACCGACAGGTCACCCTCTGAGCTGGGACGGGGCCTTTCTAATGCGTTGCGGCGAATCGCTTGTGCCAATGACCACAGATCAGCTCGAGAAGACCTTCGCCGAGAAGACAGTGGACTACTCGAGCGAGGCGTGCCCGAGCGCTACTCTCGCCGACCTGGAGGCGCAGGCGATCACGGAGCTCCGCAGCACGTGGCACCGCAAGTCGGCGAATGATGGTCTGCTTCGCGTGTCAGACGAGCAGCTGCTATCTCAGGCTGAGCTAGTGCGAGATGGTGCTGTCACGCAGGCTGCGCTAGTGCTGCTGGGAACCTCAGGGGCTCTGGCGAAGCATCTCCCGCAGGCCGAGATCATCTTCGAGTACCGATCGAGCGATGCGTCGATAGGACATGAGCAGCGCGTCGAGTTCAGAAAAGGATTCCTCCTCGCGCAGAATGAGCTCTGGAAACTAATCGACACGCGGAATCCGAGCGAGCACTACCAGGAGGGCTTCTTTGTCTGGGACATCCGGGGGTTCAACGACGCCGTTGTGCGTGAGGCGATTCTGAATGCTGTGGCCCACCGAGACTATCGGAGACAGGATCCGATTCTAATCCGCCAGTACCCATACCGTCTTGAGGTTGTTAGCCCTGGCGGGTTCCCTGAGGGCATCACGATCGACAACATCCTATACAGCCATAGGCCGCGCAATCGTTGCATTGCGGAGGTCCTTCAGAGGTGCGCACCGGGGGTCGAGCGGTCGGGCCAGGGCGTGAGACGGATGTTCGAGCAATCCATCAAGGAAGGGAAAGATCGCCCCGACTTCAGAGGGAGCGACGACTACCGAGTCTCGCTGACACTATGCGGTCAGGTGCGACATCCCGAGTTCCTGCGCTTCCTCGAGCGCGTGGGAGAGGAAAGGCTCAAGACGTTCTCCACGGAAGACCTGCTTCTGCTCGACCGCCTGCGCGAGGGAGAGGAACTGCCAGATCGTCTGAAGCAGCGGGTGCCGCGGCTCTTGGATCTCGGAGCCATCGAGCGCATTGGCCGGGGTAGAGGAACACGCTATATCCTGTCAAAGCGGCTCTACACGTTTGCAGGGAAGAAGGGCACCTACACGCGAGACAAGGGGCTGGATCGGGAGACGAACAAGGAACTCATCTTGAGGCATCTTCACGAACATGGTACCGCGAGCATGGGCGATCTACTGCAGGTCCTTCCTCACCTCTCGCGGGGTCAGATCCATTCTCTCCTTCAGTCGCTGCGCCGCCGAAAGAGGGTTCAACTCATCGGCCGGAAGCGGGGAAGCAGGTGGAGGCTTGCGTTAGAGTAACGCTGGGCACGAGCTGTAACGGCAGTTCAGACAAAAGCCTTGATACAAAACGCTGGTTCTATTTCGCGTGCAGTCGCTTACGGCTACAGGTATTCCGCAAAAGTTTTTACAGATTTCGCAAAAAAAGCTTTCCTGCGCCCTGTTCTGATAGGGCGCGGCCTGCAGGGCTGCCGAGTGCGCGCCGAAGCACCATGTTCTACTGCACCATGAATGGGTCGTCTCAGGCGTCTTTGAGGTGGAGCTCGTCGATCTTGCGGTAGAGGGACGGGACGCTGAT
>CAYUZG010000007.1:0-11052 GCA_964449605.1 uncultured Verrucomicrobiota bacterium
CGGCCGCGCGCACGGCGCGCATGATGGCGCGGGCCGTGTCGAGGTGGCCGATGAAGCGCAGCCGGCCGCGCTTGGCGAACTCGACCCGGGCCGTGATGCGTTCTGCTTGCTGGTGCGTCATCGGCGTCTCACACGTCGCAGATTGAGCCGCAGAACCGGCAGCCGCCCGTGCGGCAGTCGGGCGTGAGCTCGCCGCGCCACGCGCGCTCCAGCTCGGCGCGCAGGAACGCCTTGTCCACCCGCGGCGAGAGGTGCTCCCAGGGCAGCACCGCGTCGAGCGGGAACGCGCGGTACGCGTAGGCGTCCGGGTCGACGCCGGCCGCGTCGAACGCGCGCTGCCAGCGCTCGAAGCGGAAGTGCTCGGACCAATCGTCGAACCGCGCGCCGAGACGCACGGCCTCGGCCACGACCGGCGCAAGCCGCCGGTCGCCCCGCGAGAAGACCGCTTCGAGATAGCTCTTTTCAGGATCATGAAACCGCAGCTTGACCGCCTTCGAACGAACTCGCTCGCGCAGGAACTTAATCCTGTCTCTCAGCTCCGCCTGCGGCCCGAACCCGAGCCACTGGAACGGCGTGTGCGCCTTCGGCACGAAGCACGAGACCGCCACGTTGACGCCCCCACGCCGCCCGTCGTGCGGCCTGCGCGCGGCCGAGACCTTGGCGATCAGCTCGGTGATCGCCGCCAGGTCGTCGTCGGTCTCCGTCGGCAGCCCGATCATGAAATAGAGCTTGATCAGGTGCCAACCCCGGCTGTAGGCGGCCGTGGCTGCTTCGAGCAACTCGCTGTCGCGCAACGGCTTGTTGATAACCGCGCGCAGGCGCTCGCCCCCGGTCTCGGGAGCAAATGTTATGCCAGTCCGCTTGATCCGGGCCACCTGCTCGGCCAGCTCGACCGAGTAGGTATCGACGCGCAAAGACGGGAGCGTGATGCTCGTGGCGTCGGCCTTGAGCTCATCGGCCAGCGCGGTGACCAGCTCGCCGATGCGCGAGTAGTCGCCGGTCGAGAGCGACGAGAGCGAGATCTCCTCGAGGCCCGTCTGCCGCAGCGTGTTGCGGGCCTGGCCGAGCAGCGTCTCCATCCGCCGCTCACGCACGGGCCGGTAGATCATCCCGGCCTGACAGAACCGGCAGCCCCGGGTGCAGCCGCGCATCACCTCGAGCACGGCCCGGTCGTGGACGACGTTGACCAGGGGCACGACCGGCGCGGTCGGGTAGGGCGCGGCATCGAGGTCGCGCACGACGGCCCGCTCGACCGGCAGCGGCAGGTCGTCGAAGCGGCGGTCGATGGCGGCGACGCCACCGTCGGTTCCATACGTAATGCGGTAGAATTGAGGCACATAGACACCCAGGCCGCCCGTAGCCAGCTGCCGCAGGAGCGCTTCTCTGGCCGGGGGCCTGCTGAGGACCTCCCCGGAGCGCTTCGCCTCGCGCATCGTTTCGAGCACCCGCACGATGGCCTCCTCGGCGTCACCGAGGATGACGGCGTCCAGGTACGGTGCGATCGGCTCGCACGAGAACGCGCACGGCCCACCGGCGATCACAAGCGGTCCGCCGCGCTCGAGCCGTTCGTCCGCCGTGCGCGGGATGCCGGCCAGATCGAGCATCCGGAGCACGTTGGTGGCGCAGAGCTCGTACTGGAGCGAGAAGCCGACGACGTCGAAGTCGGCCAGCGGCGTGAAGGTCTCGAGCGAGTAGAGCGGCACGCCGCGCTCGCGCATCCGCTCCTCCATGTCGGGCCAGGGCGCGTACGCACGCTCGGCGCAGGCCCAGTCGAGGCGGTTGACGAGCTCGTAGAGGATCTTGAGCCCGACGTGGCTCATCCCGACCTCGTAGACGTCGGGGAACGCGAGTGCCAGGGTCACGTCGAGCTCGGCGTGGTCCTTGGCGACACGGTTCAGCTCGCCGCCGATGTAGCGGCCCGGCTTCTGCACCTGGGGCAAGAGCTCGGACTCGAGCATGGCCACAAGCTGTTCCGGACGCATCGGGGCTTCTCCGTTGGGCAAGCGCGCCGTGCCGGGTCAGGCACGGCGTAGCGAGCCGCAGTGAATCGAGGAAACAGAACAACGGCAGTCCCCGCAGGGGACGACATCATGTAGCCACAGGCGTAAGCCTGTGGAACGCAAGCGAGACGGCAACAAAGCCCCCGCAGGGGGCGGCATAAGGTCTTGTCCCGCCCAACGCTGCCCCGCCACTTCACATGTCGCCCGCTGCGCGGGCTGTGCGTGTTTTGCGTCCCTATGATCCACGGGCTGACGCCCGAGGCTACAGGATGTCGCCCGCTGCGCGGGCTACGGGTTCGCGCCGTCGTTGTGTATCCACGGGCCGGCTCGGGGCGGCCCCTCTCAGTCGGCTTCTCCTAGCGGCCTCTCAGCCGCTTCCTAGCGGCGTTTGAGGTCGAGCGAATACTTGCCGCTCTTGAAGTAGTGGCGCCGCGTGTGGACGCTCTGCAGTATACCAACCGAGCCCATCGTCATCAACATCGACGAGCCGCCGTAGCTCAGCAGCGGCAGCGGCAGGCCCGTGATCGGCAGCAGGCCGATGGCCATCGCCACGTTGATCAGGATGTGCGAGGCGAGCAGCACGACGATGCCCGAGGCGACAAGCCGCCCGAACGTGTCGACGGCCTGCGAGGCGATGCGCAAGCCCCGCTCGAGCAGCAAGAAGTAGACGGCCAGCACAAGGAGGCAGCCGAAGAACCCCCACTCCTCGCCCAGCACGGGGAAGATGAAGTCAGTGTGCGCCGCCGGCAGAAACCGGTACTGCGTCTGCTTGCCCTGGCGCCAGCCGAGGCCGTAGAGACCGCCGGAGCCGACGGCGATCTTCGATTGCTCGGAGTTCCAGCCGCCGCCGATGGTCTCGATCAGCTCGTTGAGGCTCTTCTGGCCGGTCGGATCGGACTCGGCGGCGAGACGCACTCGGAGCTTCTCGCGATCGCCCGCCGTCATGAGCCGGACGGCCAGGTGCCGCTGCGGGACGGTGAGGAACTCGAGCACGCGCTTTTTCTGGTACGGCTCCATCTTGAACCAGAGCGCGGGCACGGCCAACGCGCCCATGAGAACCACGGCGAGCACGGTCCGCTTCCTCGCGCCGGCGACGAACAGCAGCCCGAACAGCGCCGGCAGCATCGCCAGCGCGGTCCCCAGGTCGGGCTGCTTGACGATCAGCGCCATCGGGACCAGGAACAGGGCGAGCGGCACAAGCGTGTAAAGCACGTTGTTGTGGCGGTCGCGGAAGCGGTCGAGCAGGTAGGCGCCGAAGAAGACACACGCGAGCTTCATGAACTCGGACGGCTGGAGCGTGAACCCCATCGGCAGCTTGAACCACCGCTTGGCGCCGCCTGGGCCGGTTCCCTTGACGAGCACCAGCATAAGCGCCAGCAAGCCGAGCGGGTAGAGCCAGACCGACGCGTTGCGAAACCAGTGGTAGTCGAAGCAACTGAGGAAGGCGAACACGAGCAGGCCGGCGAAGGCGAAGATCAGTTGCTTCTTGGCATAATCGACCTCCTCGCGGAGCCGGTGCGCGGCGCTCGAAATCACCACGATGCCCGCGACGACGGCGAGCAGCATGGCCGCCACCAGCAGCCAGTCGAGCTCTCGCAGGGCGTTCAGATCGAACATCGTCCCGGGCCGCCTCCGTGTCGCACTAAGCGCCGTCAGGTCATTATAGGTCGGCGTCGACCCTACCTCAACCAGGCCGCGCCGCAACACGCTTGCTGGGCCCGGTCCCTTCCTGTAGGATCATCGGAACTCGCCCGGCGCTTCTGCGTGCAAACGGGGTACGGAGAAAACCCCCAGGGAGGACGCCTTGATGCTGGAACCGTGGATGCTGCGCCTTCGCGCGCTGTGCCTTCTGTGTCTCGCGGGGTTTCTGGCCCTGCTGGCCGCGCCGGCATGCTCGCAGGAGTCGTCTGTCCGGGCCGAGCTTCTCGGCCTCTACGAGCTGGCCGGCCAGTGGGAGGAGCTCGGCAACGCCCAGTTCAGGCTGGCCGACGAGGCGCCGGTCGAGGCGACCACGCTCGGCCTTGAGCTCTATATGGAGCGCCACGCGCCCGAGACGCGGTCGCTCGTGCCGGTGATGGCCAACGATCCGATCATCGAGACGATCATCCTGTGCGGCGACAAGGCAGTCGGGCACCTCGCCGAGGTGGCTGCGGACACCGCCGCCGATGAGGAGCTGCGGATGGTCGCGCTCTTCGCGCTCGGCCGGATCGGCGGCGAGCGGGCGCTGGGGGCCGTGAAAGCGGTGCGCGACGATCCGGCCTGGCGGATCCGCAACCGCGCCGTCCTGGCGCTCCACGACATAGGGCAGGCGGACGAGATCGTCGCCGCGCTTCAAGACAAGCACTGGAATGTGCGCGCGCTCGCGATCCGCGCGCTCGGCTCGCTCGGCCGCAAGGACGCCATCATCGAGTTCCTCAAGACGGACACGAAGTGCCGCAACGAAGCCGGCATGTTCTGCGTCAGGTACGATACCGACCTCGTCGTGCGCTGGATCGCCGGCCACGAGCTCCAGGAGCGCTTCGTCGCCGTCGGGGAGATCGTCCAGTCGTTTCTCGACGCGCGCGGCGCCGCCAAGGCCACGTGGGCCAACGTGCTCGGGGCGCTTTCAGACGTGCGGGCGACGAGTGCGCTGCAAGCTGGCCTCGACGACCCCGACGAGGCCGTCCGCCTTGCGTGCGTCGACAACCTCTACAAGCAGGCCCGCTACGGCGAGCTTATCCGCGCGCTGCACGACGCCAGCCACACGGTCCGCTGGCGTGCGGCCGCGCATACGGGGTCGTCAGGTGACCCGCTGCTTATCGACGACGTAGCTGCCCTTCTGGGTGACGAGGACGCGGCGATTGCCAAGGACGCTGCGTTCGCCGTCCACACGTTGCGCAACTGGGGCGTTCCCTGGCAGACCGATCCCCCGGGCGACGATCCCAAACGGCAAGCGGCCTGGTGGGCCGAGAACAAGGAGAAGCTCGCCACGAGGGATTTCTCTCAGCTCGGCTTGCTCAGTAAGCCCGACAACGCGGACATCGACCTGCAATACATCAGCCGGACGCCCCGATACGAGTGCGACGCCGAGAAGAACAACCCCGCGCCCGGCGACGTCGTAACGTTCACGGCCCACATCAAGAATGCGGGCACGAAGCCGACGGGCCGCTTCGCCTACGAGTGGTTCATCGACGGTGAGCTGGCGGGCAAGGGCAAACTCAAGAGCCTCGAGCCGGGCGCGACGACGACGCTCGAGCAGACGTGGACGTGGCAGGCGGGTGCGCACACGGTCGGGTGCGTCCTTGACCGCGCGAACACGGTCGATGAGGTCAGCGAGGCCAACAACGCGCTCGAGGAGAAAACGAACGCGTTCAGCGTCGCGTTCACCGTCGAGAAGACGCGCTACGACCGCTCCAACGCCGAGCAGTTCTACCTCCATCTCGGCTCGAACTCGTGGGAGGACTGGGCTCAGCGCCAGATCGCGGTCTGGAACTTCGGCATGCAGCGCTCGGTCACTTTGCTCACCCCCGAGGGCGTCGTCGATCGCGCGCGCCTCGACCGCGTCACTGTCGTTGAGGACGGCTCGCTTTCCGCTGCCGGGGCGATGACGAGCGACCCGACGGCCGACGTGGCCTGGGCCTTCCCGACGGGCGAGCTCGACGACGCGGCGATCTACACGACCAACTATCAGCAGGCGACCTATACAGATGGGCCGCTGCTCCGGGAGATGAGCCGCGCGCGCGGCCTGGTCGACCTCGACGCCATCCGCGTCCGGGGCGAGGATATCGACGTGGCCGACAGCCTCGGCCGGCGCGACGTTGATCGCTTCTTGGGCGTCGAGCACCAGTGCACGCGCGGCATCATGATGGGCGGCGATTACCTGCACGGCTACTCGGCCCATTCGGCCTGCGCGCTGAACGCCCGGCTCAACGTGCGGACCCGCGCCGGCGATGCCGCGGCCGGCGACTACCTGAGCGATCTGCCCGTCGAGAGCACGTTCAAGGTCGTCGACGTCAACGGCGACCCAGTCCCGAACGCCGTCGTGCTGGTGTACCAGAGCGCGCCCGATCCGCGCCCGCGCGCCGAGTGGACCGATCGCGACGACGTGCAGATCGACAACGAGGCGGACGTCGCGCGCGTCACCGACGGCGAAGGCGAGTTTGCGATCGAGGGCAATCCGTTCGGCGGCCGGGCGATCTCGCCGTCGCGCGGCAACACGGTCGCGCTGTTCAAGGTCTGCCTCGGTCACGAGAGCTTCAACGCCATCCTCGACGTGACCGACTTCAACCTAGCCGCCTGGAACGGCCGGCGGCGCGAGGCGCGCTTCACGATCCCGCTGACGCTGTCGCTGACGAACGTGTACGCGCCGCGCACCGTGCGCGTCCACCAGGCGGAGGCCGGCGGACACGTGCTCACGTGGGATCCGCCGCAGCCGAAGGAGCTGCCGACCGACCCTGGACTGGCTGTCAAAGACCCGCGCGTATGGAGCCAGCGGCGGACGCCGGCCTACTACCGCATCTACCGCCGGGCCCGGGCCGGGAAGTGGGAGTCCGTGGGGCGGACCATCAGCACGGAGTTCTCGCCCGGCGGCCCGTGGGACCCCAGCTCGGTCTACGCGGTGAGCGCGGTCACCCGCGGGGGGAGCGAGAGCGTGCGCGTGGCGTCGTCGCCGCCGGTCGGCGACGGCGCGATCCAGATGTTCGCCAGCCTCGACGACACGTATTACTTCCTCGAGAAGGGCCGGATCGTCACAACACGGCCCGACGGCACGCTGCTCGGTGACTCGGATCGCGGCGCGTGGCCCGACTGGATCCGCGATGCCACGGCGATGGCGCCCGGCCCGGGCGGCACGCTCTACGTCGCCGGGGCACGCTGGACCGAGCAGGACGGGGCTGAGCTCACGGGCATCGTCGTGATCGGGCCGCGCGGCGAGCGCGCCGCACGCTACGGCGTCCCCCCGGACGACACGCGCGCGCTCAAGGAGCCGCGCGGCATCGCCGTCGACGGCAGCGGCCGCATCATCGTCGCCGACACGGGCAACCGGCGCGTCGTGATCTACAACGCGGACGGCACGTTCGAGAGCGAACTGGAAGCGCCTCGGTCCGCGCGCGGCGCGACACCGACGGCCGTCGCCGTCGGACCTGCCGGTCGCATCGGCGTCGCCTATTCGTCGGGCAGCGGAAAGCCTGGGAGCGGCCTCGTCGCGATCTTCGGCGCCGACGGCGAAGTCGAGACACTGGTCGAGCAGCTCGATGATCCGGTCTCGCTCGCCCTCTCGCCCGACGGGCGGCTCGTCGTGGCCGAGGCGGCGTCGGAGCGCGTGCGCGTTTTTGATCTGTCCCGGACCAAGCCGGTCGTTGTCCAGAACCTGACGCAGCGGGGCGGTGTCGCGGTCGGGACGCCGGTTGCTGTCTCGCTCGACCGCTTCACGCGCATCGTGGTGGCGCGCGCGGGCGGCGGCGCGCCCGTCGTGTTCGCTCCGCCGACCGACGTCGGCGTGCGCATCGAGCCCCACGCCGGGCCGCTGCACAAAGAGGCTCCGAACCCGAGCACGATCCTCTTGACGAACCTGAGCAACGAGCCGATCACTGTGCGCCGGATCACGTCGGGCATCGGCCTTGGCGGCGCCGCGCGACAGGTTGATCTCGACGCGGCGGTCCCGTTCACGCTCCGGCCGGGACTCACCCAGCGCATCGAGGCGCTGATCGGCTTCCCATGGGAGGCGCGGCGCGGCTTCGTGCCGGCGGTGTTCCGCCTCGAGACCGATCGCGGCGAGCTGACCGCCTACACCACGGCCGAACTGCACGACCTGATCGAGCACCGCACCGTCGTCGAGCGGCACGCGGCCGAGCCAGGCGACCGCTGGCAGCGGTACGCGGGCCGGTTCGTCGTGACGAGCTACGGCATGCGCTGGCTGGGCGCCGACTTCGCCGTGTCCTCCCTGCCGCAGCTCGACGAGATCAGGGCGTGGACGGCGTCCGAGTACTGCGAGTTTGAGCCTGGCCGCACGGTGGCCGTGCCGTTCGATGCGCTCGTGCGGCTCGACTGGCAGGGTCTGCGCGCCCAGGTCGTCTGTGTGCTCGAACACCAGGATAAGCCGTACGTGGGCGCGTTCGACGTCGAGCGCGCCGTGCCGTGGCGGATGCTCGGCCCGCTCGACAACACCGACGGCGCGGCCTTCACGACGGCGTACTCGCCCGAGGACCGGGTCGAGATCAAGCGCGACGTCGTGATGCCCGACGGCACCCGGCTGCTCTGGGAACGCGTCCCCGACGAGCTCTATGACGAGAACGACGGCGTGTCTTTCCAGGACGCCTTCGGCGAGGCCGACTGGAAAGCCGTCTACGTCACGACCGTGCTGAGCAGCCCGGCGCGCGAGACTCTCTTCCGCGTCGGAAGCGGCGACCAGATCGTCGTCTGGCTCAACGGCACGGAGGTGCTCCGCACCGCGCAGCCCGGCGAGCACGACGTGCCGGTCACGCTGCGCAAGGGCAACAACCGCATCCTGATGAAGATCTGCAACGCCACCGGCGACTGGGGCTTCACGTTCCGCGTGACCGACCCCGACGGCAAACCGTATTATGACCTGATGGCCGGCGCCGATGCCGACTGGAACCCGCCCGACGAATGAGGGCGGCGAACTGAACGCACCGAGCACCCAGGGGAGAGCGTCTCCATGGCAACCGTGCAGCATATCGCGTTCACCTGCCGCGACCGCGTGGCGATGGAGCGCTTCTATATGAAGCACTTCGGCTTCCGCCGCGCGCGGGTCTTCAACGCGGGCCAACCGAACGAGTTCGTCATGACGCGGCTCGGCTCCGTCTGCCTCGAGTTCTTCCAGGCCGGTGAGCAAGCCGCCGCTGAAACGGGGAAGCCGTCGTCGGCCATCGGGTTCAGGCACCTGTGCTTCGAGGTGCCCGCGCTCGAGCCCGTCATCGAGGCGCTGAAACAGGACGGCGTCGAAGTCGGCCCGATCGACGACTCCTCCGACGTCGTGCCCGGCCTGCGCTGCGCGTTTTTCGCCGATCCCGAAGGGAACGAGGTCGAGATTCTCGAGCACTGGCGCGACGAGGACGACCCGCCGCGGCTCCAGCCGCGAGCAGAACCGAACAGCCCTGAACACACAGAGGAGACATGATGCTTGGCACCGCCGACTTGATGCGCAACGCGTGGACGGCGGGGACGGTGATCCCCGCGTTCAATATCCCCTACCTCCCGATGATGGAGCCGACGGTGCGCGCGCTGCGCGATGCGCGCTGCTTCGGCCTCATCGCCGTGGCGCGGCTCGAATGGGTCAAGTTCGAGGCCGGCAGCCCGCGCGACGTGCTGGCCGAGTACGACCGCGTCAAGGACGAGTCGTTCACGCGCCTGCACCTCGACCACGTGCCCGTCGTCGACGAGGATGGGTTCACCGTTGAGTACGATGCCATCATCGCGCAGGCGCTCAACATCGGCTACGGCTCCGTCATGGTCGATGGCTCGCGCTTGCCGTTCGACGAGAACATCGCCGCCACGAGGCGCGTGGTCGACATGGCGCACGCAGCGCGAATCCCGGTCGAGGCCGAGCTCGGTGCCGTGCTCGGCCACGAGGCCGGCCCCCTGCCGCCGTACGACAAGCTGTTCGAGTCGGGCAAGGGGTTCACCGATCCCGACGAAGCACAACGCTTCGTCGCCGAGACGGCCGCCGACTGGCTCTCGGTCGCGATCGGCAACATCCACGGCGCGATCAGCGCCGCCAAGAAGGCCGAGAAGAAAATCGCCGCGCGCCTGAGCATCGAGCGGCTCGACGCCATCCGCGAGGCGACGAACATGCCGCTCGTGCTGCACGGCGGCAGCGGCATCCGCAAGGAGTACCTGCTCGACGCGTTCAAGCACGGCATCGCCAAGATCAACATCGGCACCGCCACGCGCCAGGCCTACGAAGCCGCACTCGCCGAATCGCCCGACGCCGCTCAGGACGCCGTCTACAACGCCGCCCTCGCCCTGCTCCGCGACGAGCTCGAGCTCGAAGGCTCCGTCGAGACGATCAACCCCGCGTCCGGCGTGTAGACGGGCGGCCCGGTGACTGCTGCCGGAACCGGTCGCACTGGCCGGATCGGCCCATGGGCGTCGAGCGTCGCGTTGAGTCAGGCGTAGCGCCCGGCGTATACTCCGGGCGGACTCGGCGGACGCCACGGAGCCCACAAGGATGACGCTCGAGGAGTTCATCACATCGTACGGCTACGTGGCGCTGTTCGTCGGCGTGCTGCTGGAAGGCGAGACGATTCTCGTGCTGGCCGGATTCGCCGCCCACCGCGGCTACCTGTCGCTGCCGGTGGTGATCGGCCTGGCGTGCGCGGCCACGCTTATAGGGGATCAGGTCATATTCACTTTTGGCCGGTGGCGAGGGAGGCCGTTCGTCCAGAAGCACGCGGCTCTCGAGCGGAAGCTCAGGAAAGCCACCGCGCTCCTCGACAGACACCACGCCCTGTTCATCGTGGGGCGCCGGTTCCTCTACGGGCTGCGAACAGTCAGTTCCCTCGTCCTCGGGATGAGCGGCGTGCCGCTTGCCCAGTTCGTGCCCTTGAATGCCCTCGGCGCGTTGATGTGGGCCGGCGCGGTTGCCACGCTCGGGTACCTGTTCGGCGCGGTCTTCGCGGCGTTCGTGACTGAGGTCGAGCACGTCGAGAAAGAGGTCATCGTCGGGATCGTCGTTGCGGGGGCCGTCTTCTGGCTTGCCCGGTTCGTAATGGCGAGGGCGCGAACGAGGGCGTAGGCCGACGGCGAGTGCTCTGGCTTGTGCGTCCGGCCACGTGAGACGTCCTCGGGCCCTGGAGATGAGCCGGCGGGGCCAGGAGGCGCCGCCCTACATCAGGATCACGACGAGCATGAGCGTTGGCTGTAGGGCGCGCCGCCCTCGGCCGGCCTACTCGTTCTCGTCCGGCGGGAGCTCGATCCAGTAGAGGCCGGCGCCTTCGATGAATGCGTAGAGGCGGTTGTCGGTAGGGCCGAAGGCGAGGCGCTTGGCTTCGCCCCTCGGCAGGCCGCGGCCGGTATCGCGCCAGGTACGGCCCTCGTCGCGCGTAACGAGGAC
>CAYUZG010000007.1:11152-33367 GCA_964449605.1 uncultured Verrucomicrobiota bacterium
GCAGGCCGCGGCCGGTATCGCGCCAGGTACGGCCCTCGTCGCGCGTAACGAGGACGGTGCCGTTCTCGAACGCGACGGCCAGCGTATCGGGCTTGAGCGTGTGCCGCTCAAGTGTGCGCGGAAGCGCGTCCACGTCGGGCAGCGGCCGGGGCAAGCATAGGCGCGAGCAGCAAAGCGATGGTGACCGGCCGGATCATCACAGCAACACCTCCATACGTTCGCCGCGGCGTCATGAATTGAGGACGACGGCTCTTGACGAGAAGTTCCGCGCATAAGGCTGTTGATCCTGGCTTGGCGAGCCCTATAATAGCGTTGCCAACGCAGAGACACCGGGAGAGATTGATGAGCATCGTTGTTGTTGGCTCGATCGCGCTCGACACGATCGAGACGCCGTTCGGCAAGCGGGAGGACGTGCTCGGCGGCTCGTGCACGCACTTCAGCTACGCGGCGAGCTTTTTCCACCCGGTGTCGGTCGTGGGCGTGGTCGGCAAGGATTTCCGCAACAAGGACATCGAGCTGCTGCGCAGCCGCGACATCAACACCGAGGGCCTCCAGGTCGTCGATGGCGAGACGTTTCGCTGGCACGGCGCCTACGAATACGACATGAACGAGGCGAAGACGCTCGCGACGCACCTCAACGTGTTCGAGACCTTCCAGCCCGTGCTGCCCGAGTCGTACCGCGACGCTGAGTACGTGTTCCTGGCCAACATCGACCCGGAGCTGCAACTGAGCGTGCTCGAGCAGGTGCGTGCCCCGAAGCTCGTCGCGTGCGATACGATGAACCTGTGGCTCAACACCAAGCGCGACCACGTCGCCGAGCTGTTCAGCAAGACCGACGTGGTGATCGTCAACGCGGGTGAGGCCCGCCTGTTCAGCGGCGACCCGAGTCTGATCACGTCGGCCAAGCGGATCCTCGAGACAGGCGCCAAGTACGTCGTGATCAAGAAGGGCGAGCACGGCGCGCTCCTGTTCGGCCCGAAGCTGTTCTTCGCCTGCCCCGGCTTCCCGCTCGAGACGATCCAGGACCCGACCGGCGCGGGCGACGCGTTCGCCGGCGGGTTCATGGGATACCTGGCCAAGACGGCGCGGCTCGACGACATGCATTTCCGGCGCGCCGTCGTCTACGGCTGCGTGATGGCCTCGTTCAACGTCGAGGAGTTCAGCCTCGAACGGCTCAAGGGGCTGACCGACGAGGACGTCGCCAACCGCTACCTCGAATACGTCACGCTCACGCGCTTCGAGGGCGTCTGAGCGCGGCGCGGAGCCTGCCCCGTGGGAAAGCAGTTCCCCCTTCGGCTCGTCTTCTGGGAGACGACGAAGCGCTGCAACCTCGGCTGTATCCACTGCCGCGCCTCGGCGACGCCCGAGGCGCCGCCCGAGGAACTCACGACCGACGAAGCGCTCGCGTTCGTCCGCTCTCTCGCCTCGTTTGCCTCAGCAGACGCGTTCGCCGGCCCGATCCTCGTGTTGAGCGGCGGCGAGCCGCTGTTCAGAAACGACCTCTTCGAGATCGCTCGCGAGGCGACCGGTCTCGGCCTGCGTGTGGCGCTCGCGACGAACGGCACGCTCGTGAGCGACGAGGTCGCCGCCAAGGTGCATGCGTCCGGCGTCGCGCGCGCGAGCGTGAGCCTCGACGGCGCCACCGCCGCCGTGCACGACGCCTTCCGCGCCCGCTCGGGCGCGTTCGACCTGGCGGTTGCCGGCCTCGAGCGGCTCCAGGCCGCCGGCGTCGAGACGCAGATCAACACAACCGTCGTGCGCCACAACGTCGACACGCTGCCCGACGTGCTCGAGCTTGCCCTCGAGCTTGGCGTCCGGGCGCTCCACCTGTTCCTGCTGGTGCCGGTCGGGTGCGGCGTCGAGATCGCCGAGGACCAGATGATCTCGCCCGCGCGGTACGAGCAAGTCCTCGAGTGGCTGTTCGCCGAGTCGGCGCGCGCTCCGATCGAGCTCAAGGCCACCTGCGCACCCCATTATTTCCGTATCATCCGGCAGCACGCGCGCGAGTCGGGCGTCAAGCTCCCCCGTGGCGAGGGGATGTCGGCTATGACCAAGGGGTGTCTTGCCGGCCAGCACGTCTGCTTCATCTCGCACTCGGGCGAGGTGTATCCGTGCGGCTACCTGCCGGTCTCATCCGGGAATATCCGCACCACGCCGCTTGAGCAGATCTGGCGGACCTCGGACGTGTTCGCCACGCTGCGCGACCCGGCGCGCCTCGGTGGCAAGTGCGGCGTCTGCGGCTTTCGGGCGGTGTGCGGCGGGTGCCGGGCACGCGCCTACGCCCTGACGGGCGATTATCTGGCCGCCGAGCCGTTCTGCATCTACGAGCCGCCCCAGGCCGCGCCCGGCACGTAATCCGGGCGGTGCGTCGGCAAGTGGCAGCCCATTGAATCCTTGGAACCGCCTGGCACGCTAGTTGTTAGCCCGTCCCCCGAGGTTTCGAAGTTGCGGGACGCGTGTAGCCTGCGTGGTGATGGCTGTAACCATTTCTCACTCAGTGCCTTCGAGCCACAGCACGCCCAACGCTTGGCCGTGAGCCACCCGTCAACGGACCGAGATGATACCGACGACGCGCCGCGACCGCCCCTGTAGGGCACGACTCGAGGTTGCTGAGCCATGAAAGCAGGAATGGTCATTGGCGCCGCCCTGACGGTCCTTGTTGCCGGGCTGCTGTTCGTGCTCACGCACGCTGGGCCGAGCGGTTCATCCCAGGAGCGCCCCGAGTCCAGAGCAATTGCGGAGACGTCTCACGGACCGGGGATCAAGACGTACCGACTGCTCGTGATCGACTCGCAGAGCCGGGGCCACTATCAGGTGATCGCTCAAGCCCGGCGCGAGTACCTCGAGACCCACTGGTACGTCGAGGGAAAAAACCTGCATGTTGACTCGTTCTCGATCGACAACGACGTCTCGCTGGGTGAGGCGATCCTGAGGGAGCATCTCAGCGACGGCTACGACGTGATCTGCCTCAACGGGACGGTCCCGACGATCGCGGCCAAGAACGTCGCCTACGAAGACTTCCGCTACAAGTTCGTCTTCGCCAGCGTGACCGACCCCGTCGGCGTGGGTGTCGTCGACGCCTTCGGCACCGCGCCGAAGGCGAACTTCACCGGGGTGTCGTGCCCAGTGCCCGTCGAGGAGCGCTTCCGCTTCGTGAAGCGATTGATGCCGGAGGCAAGGACCATCGGCCTGATCTACGCCGACATGCCGCAGTCGCACAGCTACCGCCGATGGGTCGAAGACCTGGTGGCGAACGATCCCGAGTTCAGCGACCTCACGGTCGTGTTCAGACAGGTCGAACTCGTCACCGGCGAGGGCGGCAACTGGGTCATGGCCGAGAAAGCCAAGGAGCTCGTCCGAGAGCTGAACCCGCTCGTCGACGTGTTCTTGAGCCCAAGCGACCAGATGGGTGCCCAGCAGCATTTCCCGAGGGCCGTCTACGAGACGGCGACGAAGCCGCTTATTGGCTTGTCGCGCGACGACGTGATGGCGGGCTGGGGCGCGACCGCCTCGGTGTTCACCTCGTCCCGGAGCATGGGGCTGCAGTCGGGCAAGATGATCGTCGAGCTGTTCGAGGGGGCGGACATCCGCGAGCTCGTCCCCGAGCACCCGGCCAACAGTGGCATCGCCATCGACCTGCGCAAGGCGAAGCACTTCGGCATTACCGTCCCAGACGAGCTGATCGAACAGGCTGGGGAAAACATCATCAAGGCCGAGTAGCGCCTCGGCCTCACAACGCCGTGCGCGCGGCCTTCGGTCCCGCACACATGAGCAGAGGTGTTCACGATGATCAGAAAGAGTTTCTTGACGGCAGTCATGGTGGCGCTCACCGCGGCAGCCTGGGCCGCCGAGCCAGCGGCCGACCTGACCGAGCTGAGCCTCGAGGAACTGATGAACGTCAAGGTCACGTTGGTCTCGAAAAAAGCCGAGCCGCTCTTGAGCACGCCTGCAGCGATCACCGTGGTCACGAGCGACGATATCCGCCGCTCGGGCGCGACGACGATCGCCGACGTGCTCCGGCTCGTGCCCGGGGTCCATGTTGCCCGGATTGGTCCGAGCGACTGGGGTGTTGCGGCACGCGGCTTCAACGGGATTTATGTCAACAAGATGCTCGTCATGGTTGACGGCCGGAGCGTCTACCTGCCGCTGTTCTCGGGCGTGTACTGGAACCGCCAGGACACGGCGTTCGAGGACATCGACCGCATCGAGGTCGTGCGCGGCCCGGGCGGTGCGCTCTGGGGTGCCAACGCGATCAACGGCATCATCAACATCATCACCAAGAGCGCCAAGGACACCCAAGGCGGCACCCTGCAGCTCGGCGCCGGGACCGAGGAGGAAGTCTTCGGCACGGTGCGCTACGGTGGTCGGCTCGGCGACGCGGCGACGCCGACCGCCTGGTACCGGATCTACGCCAAGTACTTCGAGCGCGACGGCCTCGTCGACCAGGCCGGCGACGACCTCGCCGGCGACTGGGGCTTCCGGCGCACGGGATTCCGCGTCGACTGGGATGTGTCGGATCGCGACACGGTGACCCTCCAGGGCGACTACTACGAGGGTGAGGACCTGAGCGAGACAGCCATTTCTTCGTACGCGTCGCCGGTGCCGACCGTCTTCGAGGACGAGAGCGTTTCGCAGGGCGGCAATGTGCTCGTGCGCTGGCAGCGGTCGGTGGACGACCAGACCGAATTCGCGCTCCAAGCCTACTACGATGTGACGTCGGACGAGGGGCTGTGGTACGGCAAGATCATCGACACGATCGCCGACATCGATTTCCAGCACCGCTTTCGGCCTCACGATCGGCACGAGATCGTCTGGGGTGCCGGCGTCCGGCGCACCGTTGATGACGCCCCGGGCACCGAGATGTTTGGGCTGACAACGGCCAAGCGCACGGTCAACGTCACCAGCGCGTTCGTCCAAGACGAGATCACGCTCACGCCCGATCTGTTGGCGCTCACCGTCGGCACGAAGCTCGAGCACAACGACTACACGGGCTTCGAGTATCAACCGAGCGCGCGCCTGGTCTACACGCCGACGGGCCACCAAACGCTCTGGGCGGCCGTCTCCCGCGCGGTGAGGACGCCGTCGCGCGTCGACCGCGACCTGTCGTTCACCGGGCCGGCAGTCGCGCCGGGTGTCTACACGAGGCTTCTCGGCAACGACGACTTCGAGTCCGAGGAGCTGCTCGCGTTCGAGCTGGGGTACCGACTCCAACCGGTCGAGACGGTCACGTTGGACGCGACGACCTTCTATCACGACTACGACAACCTGCGCACTGCTGAGCTGGGCGTGCCGTTCCCCGAGCTCGCGCCGACCCCGCCGCACATGGTGGTCCCGACGACGATCGGCAACAAGATGCAGGGCGAAGCCTACGGCTTCGAGTTGGCC
The DNA here is from genome assembly GCA_964449605.1 of uncultured Verrucomicrobiota bacterium. Lineage (GTDB taxonomy): Bacteria > Auribacterota > JABMQX01 > JAFGEW01 > JAFGEW01 > CAYUZG01. The sequence continues at coordinate 16,538 of CAYUZG010000007.1, forward strand.
GCGAACTGGCACCCGGCCCCGTGGTGGCTCATCCGAAGCGGATACACGTTCTACGAGCTGCAACTGCACCTCGACGCCGACAGCGTCGACACGCTCGAGCGCCAGGCCGAAAACGAAGCGCCGCAGAATCTCGCTTTTGTGCACTCGTCGATGGACCTGCCGGGCGCCATCGAGCTCGATCTCGTGGTGCGCTACGTCGACACGGTCCCGGCCTTCGATGTTGACAACTACCTGGAACTTGACGCCCGTGCGGCCTGGCGGCCAAGCGAGCGCCTCGAGCTGTTCGTCGCGGGCAGCAACCTGCTCGAGGCCCATCACCAGGAGTATTTCCCCAAGTACATCGGCATCCTGCCGGTCGACGTCCAGCGCAGCGTCTACGCCGGGGTGACGTGGCGCTTCTAAGTAGCGGAGATAATAACACTTAGCATAACACCCTCTGAGTAAGGAGGCCGCCGATGATCAGGGCTACACTTCTCGCAGCACTCGTCATGGTGGGGACCTGTGCGGCCTGGGCCGCAGAGCCGGGCGGCACACCCAAGCAGACGGCGTCCTTGACCAAGCTGAGCCTTGAAGACCTGATGAACGTCAACGTCACGTCGGTTTCGAAGAAACCCGAGAAGCTCTCGGAGGCGGCTGCCGCCGTCTACGTGCTCACGGGCGAAGAGATCCGACGCTCGGGCGTGACGACCATCCCCGACGCGTTCCGGCTTGTGCCGGGCATGGTCGTTGGCAACATCGACTCGAACAAATGGAGCCTCAACACGCGCGACTGGCCGTCGCGTTTCGCCAACAAGCTGCTTGTGCTCGTGGACGGCCGCACGATTTACACGCCGCTGTTTGCTGGTGTTTGGTGGGAGCACCAGGACCTCGTGCTCGAGGACATCGACCGCATCGAGGTGATCCGCGGCCCGGGCGCCACGCTCTGGGGCGCCAACGCCGTCAACGGTGTGATCAACATCATCACCAAAAGCGCCAAGGACACCCAGGGCGGGCTGGTCACGCTCGGCGGCGGCACTGAAGAGAAGCTCTTCGGCGAAGTGCGATACGGAGGTAAGGCCGGCGAGCATGCCTGGTATCGCGTGTGGGCCAAGTCGTTCGACCGCGACGGCTCAGTCGATGCCGCCGGCGCCGACCTGCCCGATGACTGGAGTGTGACGCACACGGGCTTCCGCGTCGACTGGGACGCGTCCGACGCCGACGCCTTCACCGTCGAGGGTGAGTACTTCGACGGGCAAATGGAACAGATCCTGCTGGTGCCCGTGGACGTGGCGCCGTTCGTGTTGCGCCTCGAGGACACGGCCAACGTCAGCGGCGGCGACGTGCTGGCACGCTGGGTGCGCACGCTCGATGACGACTCGGAGCTCGCGCTGCAGGTCTACTACGACCGGACCAAGCGGGCCGAAGCAGCCGGAACGGAGGAACGCGATACGGCCGACATCGACTTCCAGCACCGGTTCCGGCCAAGCGACCGGCACGACATCGTCTGGGGCCTGCGCTACCGGACCACGGCCGACGAGCTTGCAGGCAGCAGCGTGATCTGGTGGGAGCCCGCCGAGCAGACCGACCGGCTCTACAGCGCGTTTATCCAGGATGAGATCACGCTGACGCCGGAACGGCTCTCGCTCACGGTCGGCTCGAAATTCGAGCACAACGACTACACCGGCTTCGAGTATCAGCCGAGCGTTCGGATCGCCTATACGCCCTCGCCGCGGCGCACGCTATGGGCTGCCGTCTCGCGCGCGCTCAGAACGCCGGACCGCAGCTCGGTCACCATGAACTTCTTCTCGTTGCTCGACCCCACTACCGGCACGTTCGGCAGTTACGGGGGAGGCGATCTCGATTCCGAGGAGCTGCTCGCCTACGAGCTCGGCTACCGCGTGCAGCCGAGCGACCGCTTCTCGCTCGACGTGGCGACCTACTACCACAATCTCAGCAAGCTCACCAGTTGGGATCTCGGCATGCCGGCGGTTGACCCCGGCCCACCGGCGCGCACGGTCGTCCCCATCACGCCGGGCAACCAGATTGAGGTCGACATCTACGGCATCGAGCTGGCGTTCAACTTCGCCGCAACCGACCACTGGCGCCTGCGCGGCGGCTACTCGTTCATGCACTACGACCCGACGCTCCCGGCCGGAGTCATGGACCCGGGCGGCGTCGCCACGGACGAGTCGTATCCGCCACACACGGCGTTTCTCCGGTCGTCGGCGGACCTGAGCGCGACCGTTCAGCTCGACGTGGTTGCCCGCTACGTGGATGCGCGCCCGGCGGCCGACGCCCCGAGCTACGTCGGGCTCGACGCCCGGCTCGCGTGGCGGCCGATGGAGCAGCTCGAGCTGTTCGTCGTCGGCCGCAACCTGCTCGAGGATCAACACCCGGAGTCGATCGCGAACGTGCTCGCCACCGAGAGAGGCGAGGTCGAGCGGAGCGCCTACGCCGGGGTGACCTGGCGTTTTTAGGAGAGTGTGTGAGCGCTGCTTCTGACAGACGAGTCCTTTGAGGAGAGTGATGATGATCCGGACTTCCTTGCTCACGGCAATCGCCGTGGTTGGAGCGGCGGCTATGTGGGCTCTGGGCTCCACGGCGGCGAGCGAGGCAGAAGGCGACCTGACCGAGTTGAGCCTCGAGGAGCTGATGCAGATCAAGATCACGTCGGTCTCGAAGAAAGCTGAGCGCCTCTCGGAGGCGGCGGCCGCCGTCTACGTACTCACGGGCGAGGAGATCCGGCGCTCGGGCGCCACGACGATCCCCGACGCGCTTCGGCTTGTGCCCGGCATGCAGGTGGCCCAGCTCGACGCAAACAAGTGGGCGGTCACCACACGGGATTGGCCGGTGCGGTTCGCGAATAAGCTGCTCGTGCTCATCGACGGGCGTACCATCTACACGCCGCTGTTCGCCGGCGTCTTCTGGGAGCATCACGACCTGATCTTCGAGGACGTCGCTCGCATCGAGGTGATCCGCGGCCCCGGCGCAACGCTCTGGGGCGCGAACGCCGTCGACGGCGTGATCAACATCATCACCAAGAGCGCCAAAGACACCCAGGGCGGACTCGTCTCGCTCGGCGGCGGCACCGAGGAACAGCGCTTCGGCGAGGTGCGCTACGGCGGTAAGGCGGGCGAGCGCGCCTGGTACCGCGTCTGGGCCAAGTCATTCGACCGCGACGGCTTCGTCGACGCCGACGGCAACGACGCGAACGACGACTGGAGCGTGTCGCGCGGCGGCTTTCGCGTCGACTGGGAACTGTCCGACCGCGACACGCTCACAATCCAAGGCGACTACGCCGACGGCCGCGCCGGCGAGACAATCATGATCCTGATCCCCACGGCGCCGTTCATGATGCCCCTGGAGGACACAGTCACCCTTGCGGATCGCAACCTCCTCATGCGCTGGCAGCGCGTGTTCGACGAGGACTCGGACCTGGCGCTCCAGGTTTACTATGACCGGTTTGAGCACGACGAAACCATGGCCGGCGAGAAGCGAGACACCGGCGACGTCGACTTCCAGCACCGGTTCCGGCCGAGCGAGCGCCACGATCTCGTCTGGGGCCTGCGCTACCGCCGCACGGCCGACGAGACGCACGGCAGCTACGGGATGTCCTGGGACCCGGCCGAGCGAACCGATGACCTGTACAGCGCCTTTGTTCAAGACGAGATCACACTCACGCCGGAGCGGCTCTCGCTTACGGTTGGCACGAAGCTCGAGCACAACGACTACACGGGCTTCGAGGTTCAGCCGAGCGCGCGAATCGCCTACACCCCGTCGGCGCGGCGCACGTTGTGGGCGGCGGTCTCGCGCGCGGTCAGGGTCCCGGACCGCAGCACGGACAGCTTGACGTACAACGCCTTGGTCGATCCGTCGACGAACACGTTCACACGCTCCCTGGGCAATCGCGACGCCGAGCCCGAAGAGCTGCTCGCCTTCGAGCTCGGCTACCGCATCCAGCCGGCCGATCGCGTCTCATTCGACGCAGCTGGCTACTACCATGATGTCGACCATCTCATCGTCACGACCGCTGGCCTGCCGTTTGTTGAAACAGATTCCGGATCGCCGCGCACGATCCTTCCCATGCTTACTCTGAACGGGATGGACGTGTCGATCTACGGTGTCGAGCTGGCCGTCAACTGCAATCCGACCGACCACTGGCGTCTGCGCGGCGGCTATGCCCGGATGGAGTATGACGTCGATCGCGAGGTGGCGGGCATCGTACCTGATCATGAGCTGGACAAGCTGTTTGCACCGAACACGGCGTTTGTGCACTCCTCTGCCGACCTCGGCTCAAGCGTGCAGTTCGACGTCGTCGTCCGGTACGTCGACGCGATCCCGGCCATTGACATTGACGGCTATGTCGAGATCGATTCGCGCCTGGCCTGGAAGCCCACAGCGTACCTCGAGCTGTTCCTCGTGGGGCGCAACCTCCTTCACGACCAGCACGAGGAGATGATCTCACATTACCTTCCCCTCGCGTCTACGGAGGTCGAGCGGAGCGCCTACGCCGGGGTGACCTGGCGCTTCTAGCAGATGTCAAAAAACATGGCTTTGTACAGGAGCGTTTTTAGGAGGTCAGTGATGCGTACAGTAGTCGTAGTGACAGCGTTTGCCATGTTGGCAACGCTCGGTGTGTTCGCGGCCGAACCCGAGGGGGCGGATTTGGCTGGACTGAGCCTCGAGGAACTAATGGACATCGAGATCTCGGTGGCCTCGAAGCGGCCCGAAACGACGTTCGAGGCGCCGGGCGTCGTCGTCGTCGTCCCCCGGGCCGAGATCGAACTCTACGGCGACCGAACCCTCTATCAGCTCATGCAGCGCCAGCCCAGTGTCTATCCGCGCCGGTCATTCGTCTATGGCGAGAGCATGGCCGCGTTCCGTGGCGACATGGTGGCGCATTCGGAGACACACACCCTGCTACTGATCAATGGTCGCCCGGTGCGCGAGAGCGCCCAGGCGATCAACAGCCCCATGTACATGTCGTTCCCGATGGCCAGCGTTGAAAGCATCGAGCTGATCCGCGGTCCCGGATCCGTGCTCTACGGCTCGAACGCCTTTGGCGGCGTCATCAACATCAAGACGCTGCCGGTGCCGGAGGAGCGCGAGATCTCGGTCTCCGCCATGGGAGGCAGCTACGGCTACTACGACCTGGCCGTCACGAGCGGCGGCACGTTTGGCGAGGTCGGCTTCATCGGCACCATCCACATCGTCGGCCAAGACGGATGGCCCTATTGCTTCACGGACGTGAACGGGGTCTACCGCGAGGGTGACGTGGACGACGGGAACGTCGCGGCCACGGCCCACCTGGAAGCCGGGCGCTTCACGCTCGATGTGTTCGGGTCCGACATGGATGCGTTCGCGTTTGGGGTGATCCCGACCTGGACGGACGAGAACCAGGACTCCCGCGCCAAGCGGCTGTTCGTCAATGCCGGCTATGACATCCCCCTGCACGAGCGGGCGCACCTGGAGATGAACCTCACCTACAATCTCCAGGAAGTGCACATGTATAGAGGGATGGCCATCCCCGTCGTTCCCCCGCTCGGCATCAACACGTCGGACGTGCTCGCCGAGGTGACATTGTTCGCCAATCCGACCGACAACCTGAACCTGGTTGTCGGCGCGCTGCAACAGTATGTGTCGCTCTACGAGCCTGACGAGGACCACGCCACGAGCATTCCCGAGTACGAGTACTGGCCCCGGAGCGCCTACGCCCAGGCCGATTACATGGTCGGCAACACGGTCAAGCTGATCGCTGGTACCCAGTGGAACGAATCGGCGCACGGCGATTCCGATTTCGTCTCGCGCGGGGGCGTGATCGTGACCCCGCACGAGAACTGGGGTGTCAAGCTGCTGCACGGTGAAGCCTTCCGCGCCCCGATCGCGATGGAAACCGATTGCGGCCCGGGCCTCATGGGCAATCCCGATCTCGTGCCCGAAACGGTCACCACCACGGACTTCCAGCTCTTCTATCACGACGAGAAGACCTACGCCGCCGTGACGTACTTTCACAGCGACATTGACGGGCAGATCCTGTTCGACGGCAGGAACCCCGACCATTTCACGTACATGAACGGCGGCGAGCAGTGCTTCAAGGGCATCGAGATCGAGGGGAAGCGCTTCCTCACGTCGAACTGGCATGTGCTCGGCTCGTACATGAACCAGTGGAACAAGGCCGACGCGGGCCTCAACCACACCGTCGTACCCGGAAACATGCTCAAGGTCGGAAGCGGCTATACCTGGGACTGGGGGACGGCGGCCGTCTTCATGACCTGTTTCGGCACACCGCCCGTGGTTCAGTCGCCCGTGACGGTGAACCCCGAGCCGGACGCCGTGAGCTTGCTGTCGGCCAACGTGCGGTTCGACGTGTCGCGCTGGATGGGCCTCGAGAAGGGTCAGTCGTTCGTGACGCTGCACGGCGAGAACCTCCTCGACGACGAGGTGTACGTGCCGACGATGGCCTTCTCCGGTTCGCCGAACTCGTTCCCCTACGGCGCAGGCCGGATGGTCTACCTCGGCGTGGAGGTGAACTTCTGAGCACGCGCCGGTGTGGTGCGGCGCGTTGTGAGCTCGCGAGTGCGACATCGTCAACGATCATAACGGGCAGGCGTCCAGAGGGTGCCTGCCCGTTGCCGTGTCCGCTGCCGGCCGGTCGCGTTGCATGGAGCGCGAGTCGCGCGCCGAGGCAGGTTCTTGTTGATTCCGGCGTCGAGACCTGCTATCCTGTGAGCCGGCATTCATCCGGGGGACTGTTGGATGGACAACGACGACGAACTGATCGCTGCCCTCGAGCGGCTCTTCGACTCGCACATGCACGAGATGCGCTACAACGAGCCCGAGTACGAGCGCGAAGCGCTCGCGCTGATGCGCGAGATCAAGACGACGCTGGCACGCTCCGGCCCGGACAAGCTGCCCGGGATCGTCGAGCGCCACCGCGCCGGGCTCAAGGCGGAAGGCAAGGTCGAGTACTCGACCCGTCTGGAGGATTTCTCGAAGGCGCTCGCGCCGTTCATCGCCTGAGCGAGCGCCGCGCCGGAAACACCCTCCGCACACACCAGGCCCCACTACGCCACCGCTCCATCCGCACTCAGTCAGACACGCCGATCCTCACAGCCACCCTTCGCAAGCCCCGCCAGCGCCATCTGGTAGTAGCCTCGGGCGCCAGCCCGTGGAATGCATTGTGGGAAATGCGCTCTAGTGGCCGCTCGTGTAGCGGTAGACGCGGCCGCCGCTGCCGCGATAGACGCGCGTGCGCGGGTAGCGGCGGTGGCGGTACTCGTAGCGACTGTAGTAGCGCGGGTAGTGATAGTGGCCCCACGTGTAGCCGACCCCGACGGTGTACGTCACGCGCGGCTCGCGCTCGACGATGATCACGTCCGGCTCGCTGTCGACGTAGACGATCTCGCGGGCCCCCGTGCTGCCCACGATGACGGCCGACCGCATCGGCGCCGCGCCCGGATGGGCCAGCATCCAGTCGATGACGTCCTCGGCGACGCCTTCCTCGCGCAGCCGGTCCACGCCGGCCGTCGTGAGGCTGCCGGCGAACCCGGCGTGCTGGAGGCGCGAGATGATCGCGTCCTCGCTCTCGCCCGCCTTCGCGGCGGCGACCACCTCGTCGGTCGTCATCGGGATCGGCACGCCGACGAGCACGGCGTGCTCTTCATACGTCTCGCCGCAGCCGGCCAAAACCGCACCGGCGGCGACAACCACCATCAGCAGGCTCAGTCTCAATATCGGCTTCATTCCTCTTCCTCACCTTCGGGATGAATCCAGCTGACGCCCCGGCCCAAGACAAGGCGCGGGACTTCGAGGCCTCTTGACTACTTAGACGGCCATCCGCCGCCCCAATTCAACCCAAATCTTTGCCCCTTCACCAATGAAACGGCGGACCGCGTCAACCCGTTCCCCAGGTCGCCGTTGACGTGACGAGTAAGCCTTCATACCATGCGATCATCGAATGTGAGCCGCATGAGACGATGTGGCCTGCTTGGCCGTTGGACCGCTCGAGGGTGGCTGGTGCACGCCGACGCCTCAGTGCCGGGCGCGCGTATCGAGGATCCACAGAGCCGTTGCGAGGCGCTGAAAAGGAGCAAGGTATGAGAACGCTCGGTTTGGTCTCGATCGTCGTCTGCGCCGCCCTTCTGTTGGTGGGAGGTTGCGGCGCCAGGCCCGACCCACCTGAGAAACCCGTCCCGACCGAGAAACCCGATCCGCGCGAGAACCTGGACACCGCGATCGCCGAGGGCATCCGCCTTCTGGAAGCCGAGGACTACACCGGCTTCTTCATGACCTTCGCGCCTCCCGCGTTGATCAAAGAGATGACCGAGTCAGGCGAGCTCGACGACATCCTTGAGAGGTTCGTCGAGGGGAAGGCCGCGGGCGCTCTGGAGGACCTCAAGCAGATCAAGGGCACGACGTCCACACTGTCCCCCGATGGGAAGGAAGCCACCTTCCGCCTCCCCTCAGCGCCTTGGGGAGACACGATCACCTTCATCAAGGTGGGCAAGTACTGGTACATAAGCAACTGACGGCGGGCCGGTTGTCTCCTGGATCGTCGCGGGCGACGATCGCTGGGCCACAGTCGCCATATCCGTGACACCAGAGACCTATCTCGAACGTTCGGTGGAGGAGTGACCAATGAGAAAGGCGGGCATTGTCGTCATCGTATTGCTGGCTGTCTTCGTGCCGGCGGGTATCCACGCTATCTTCATTGGAGACTTCCCGGGGTGGAAGGAGCTCATTGACTCGGCAGATGCGATCGTCATCCTTCGGATCGACCGCTACTCCGATACCCACACCGTGTTCATGACGCCCTACCGCACGTACCAGTGCTTCATCTACCAGACGCTCAAGGGTGACATCCCGAAGGACAGCCAGATCGAGCTTGAACTCATGGACGCTCGATTCGAGTTCGTCTCACCCTACGCATTATCGTCGACCCATCTCATGTTCCTTGCGAAGGAGGAGAAGGGCGACGAGCCGGCGGTATACTGGACGCTGCCGGTCAAGGGCGCGAACATCGAGGTGTCACCTTTCGGCCAGGAGAAGCCGCCAAGAGGCGCGACAATCGAAGAGCAGATCAGGAACCTCGTCAAGAGTGCAATCGCCTACCGGGCCAAAGAGCACGAAAAGCACCAGAAGTTCCTGAGAAGCTTGCTGGAAGAGCACCCGGAGGCCGAAACAACCGACTGAGCGCGTTCATTCGCGCCACCGCTCGTGGTGATGAGCCGGCCGTCGTCGGTCTCGTAGGCGGCTGCCGCCCACTTGCGCGTTGACCAAAGCCGTCGGCCCTCTTATCATGTGATCATCGAAGGTGAGCGAAGCAGCACACGCCAAGTCCCCTCGCCACCTTGGAAATGGCTACGACATGCCGACAGCTTAACCACTTGGGGCTTCTTGCCGCTGATCCATACAACCACGCACATTCGACCTGCATGCCAAGGAGGTAGGAACCATGAAAACCCTCATATGGATTGCCGCGATCATCTCGATCTTCTGTTCGAACATCGTTGTGGCCCAGAGTCAAACAGAGGACACCGCCGATGAAAAGGGCACACAGGCTCAAACGAAACCGCTCGACATAAAGGAAGGGACTCAAGAGACAACCCACGAGGTCGTCATAAACGGAAAACCGGTGAAGTATAAGGCAACCGCCGGGATTCTCATGCTCAAAGCAGATACTGAACAGCCGAAGGCGTACATCTTCTTCATTGCCTACACCAAAGCCGGCGGCAACGATCTCAGCCGCCGCCCGATCACTTTCTCGTTCAATGGCGGACCAGGGTGTTCATCGGTCTGGCTGCATCTCGGCGTCCTTGGCCCCCGCAGGGTGTTAATGGATGATGATGGCCATTCATATCCCCCGCCCTACCAACTTGTTGATAACGAGTATTCGCTCCTCGACAAAACAGACCTGGTGTTCATCGATCCGGTCAGCACCGGTTATAGCCGCGCTTTGAAGGACGAAGACGCGAGCGAATTCCACGCGGTTGACAAGGATATCGAATCCGTCGGGGAGTTCATCAGATTGTATGTGACCCGGTACGAACGCTGGTCCTCGCCCAAGTTCCTGATCGGCGAGAGCTACGGCGGGACCCGTGCTGCCGGCCTCGCGGGTTATCTCCAGGACCGCCATGGGATGTATCTCAACGGCATCATGCTCGTTTCGCCAGCCTTAGACTACCAAGCGCTTGCATTCGACAGGGGCAACGATCTTCCGCACATACTGTTCTTGCCCACGTACGCGGTGACGGCCTGGTACCACAAGAAGCTTGACAAGACCCTGCAGGCCGATCTGAAGACAACGCTCGACGAGGTTGAGCAATTCGCCCTCGGCGAGTACGCGCGTGTGCTGTTGAAAGGTGACACCCGGTCTGAAGACGAGCATCGGGCCGTTGTGAAGAAGCTCGCGCGGTTCACGGGACTCTCGCCGGAATACCTCGAGCAAACGAATATCAGGATCAACGCCTGGCGCTTTACGAAGGAGCTTCTCCGTGATCAAAGACGAACGGTCGGCAGGCTCGACAGCCGCCTGACCGGCCTTGACTACGACGCGGCGGGTGAATCATTTGATTATGACCCAAGCTACGATGCGACTGTCCAGGGTCCCTACACAACAACATTCAATGACTACGTGCGCACGGAACTCCAGTACGAGAGCGATTTGCCTTACGAAATCTGGTCATGGAAGGTGTACCCGTGGGATTACGGGAGATTCGAGAACCGCTATGTCAACCTTGCCGAGACACTGCGTGAGGCAATGACGAAGAATCGGCATTTGAAGGTGTTCGTCGCGAACGGATACTACGATCTGGCCACCCCGTATTTTGCCACCGAGTACATCATCAACCATATGGGCCTTGACGAAAGCCTCCGGGGCAACGTGTCGATGGCCTATTATGAAGCGGGACACATGATGTACATCCACAAGAAGAGCCTTGCGAAAATGAAGGCGGACCTCGCGCAGTTCGTCGATTCGGCAGTGCCGAAGTAGACCCGCCGGCGATTGAAGGGAGCCGTGATGAAGATCCGACGGGATGTCGGCTCGCTGGCGTTCGTGCTTGGGCTCTTCGTTGCCGCTCCACTGATGGTCGGGAGCCAGAGGAGAAGGCAATGAGACGGACTCCGGCACTAACCATGGCGGTCATCTTTGTCGTGTGTTTCGGGCTCAGGATCTTCTGTTCCTCGATTCACACATCGGGCGACCAGCACGCGCAGAAGGGAGGCCGCTACCTCGAGAAAGCGCAGTACGCGGAAGCAGCCCGGCATTTTGAGATCGCTCTCGAGAAGGGGCTGTCCAAGGAGAAGCCCGAGGTGGTCTACGCGTGTCTTGGCAATGCCTACAGGGAAATGGGCGAGTTCGAGAAGTCAATCCGAATGCAGAAGGAAGCGGTCAAGGCCAACCCCAAGTTCCACGAGGCCTGGGTCAACCTCGGCATCGCGTACCGACTCACCGGAGACTTTGCTGAAGCCGAGAGGTGCTACGCCAAAGCATATCAACTGGAGCCGGACTACGCCGAACTCCATGCAAGCCTCGGCGTTCTCTACATCGTCCAAGGGAAGTACCGAAAGGCCGTTCAGCACTTGGAGCGAGCCGTTCACCTCGACGCACAGCTGGCGACCGCCTGGGGGAATCTTGCGCTCGCCTACGCAACCGTGAACGAGTTCGGCAAGGCTCAAGCAGCCCTGAAGAAGGCGGTGGCCCTCGGGTACAAGGACGGACCGATCATCCAGGAGCGGATCGACGGGCTGAAGGCGACTGCTCAGGGGCGCTAGTAACATCCCTGCCAGGCCAATGTGGCTGACTTCCCCTATTCCCCGAACTTGGCGGCGACGAGCAGCGCGGCCTTGAGCAGCGACTGGCGGCTCGAGACGATGATGTCCTCGTGGAAGCCGGTCGTGGTGATGAGCTGGCCGTCGTCGGTCTCGTAGGTGATGTAGACCTGGATGGTCGAGCCGGCGCCCGCGCGCTGTTTGGGCAGGCCGACCTCGTAGTTGACGAGCTCGAAGTTGGTCGGCAGCCCGGCGCGGCCGAGCGCCTGTTTCATCGCCTTGAAGTTGACGCCGACGGGGCCGCTCTCGGTGTCCTCGAACACCTTGTACTCCGCGCCGTCGACCTCCATCTTGAGGATGCACGAGTTGTCGTGGTCGATCTCGTCCTCGACCTGCGTGAAGTGGCTCGTGACGTCGCAGCGGGTGACCACGATGTCGCGCGGGATGCCCTGCAGGTGGTGGATGGCCATGAGCCGGTGCTCGTCGTCGAGCAGGCCGATGTCGTAGCCCTGGCCGCAGAGCGCGTGCACCTCGTCGAGCATCGCCTTGAGCCGCGGGTCGTCGGGCTGCACGTCGAAGCCGAGCGACTTGACCACGGCGTAGACACTCGCGCGGCCCGAGTTCGTGCTCAGCGTGATACGCATCCGGTTGCCGACGCGCTCCGGGTCGATGTGCTGGTAGCTGGCGCCCTTGATCACGGCGTCGACGTGCACGCCGCCGTCGTGGGCGAACGCCTTGACGCCGACGAACGGCTGGTCCTTGCGCGGCCGCATGCCGGCGCGCGCGTAGACGGCCTCGCTCAGGCGGGTGAGCGCCTCGGTCTTGACCGCGTCGTCGAGCCGCACGTCGGTCTTGAGCGCGAGGTTGGCGATGATCTGCACCAGGTCGGCGTTGCCGATCCGCTCGCCGATGCCGTTCACGGTGCCCTGCACGTGCGTGCAGCCGGCGCGGACCGCCTCGAGCGTGTTCGCCACGGCGAGGCCCGAGTCGTTGTGGCAGTGGATGCCGAGCTCGGGCAGCCGGCCGCCGAGCCGGTCGCGCAGCTCCGCGTCGTTCTCAAGGAAGTCGCGCACGCGGCGGACGATCTCGCCGATGTCCCAAAACATCGTGCCGCCGTTCGTGTCGCACAGCACGAGCGGCTCGGCGCCGGCGAGCGCGGCCGTCTTCAGCGTGGCGAGCGCGTAGTCGGCGTCGTCCTTGTAGCCGTCGAAGAAGTGCTCGGCGTCGTAGATGACCTCGTCGAGGTTGCGCGTCGGGTTGTCGCGGAGGTACTCGATCGTCTCGCGAATCATGCCGAGGTTTTCGTCGGGCGTCGCCTTGAGCTGGTAAGTGACGTGATGAATCCACGTCTTGCCGAAGACGGTCGCCACCGGCGCGCCCGACGAGATAAGCGCATGCAGGATCATGTCCTTCTCGACCGGCGTGCGCGCCTTCTTCGTCGAGGAGAACGCGGCGAGCTTTCCGTGCGCGAGCGTCATCTTGGAGGCACGCGCAAAGACCTCGGCGTCGGCCGAGCCCGGCCGCGGCCAGCCGGCCTCGATGTAGTCGAACCCGAACCGGTCGAACTCGCCGATGAGGGCCAGCTTCTCGTCGAGCGTGAAGTTGATGTCCGACGCCTGGCTCCCGTCGCGCAGCGTCGTGTCGTAGAGCTTGATAGTCGGCGTATTCATTGGAGTTGACCTCGGATGCCATCCCAGTGTGAACAAGTATCGTGCCATGCGCCCCGGCCGGCGACCCGCACTGCCTGCGGCACGCGGCGGCCGGGGGTCAAATCGGGATGGTAATCAGATAGGGGCGGTCGGCGGCGATGCAGGCAGGGCGCGGCAGGCTGGAAGCGCGCCCAGAGGCGCGGGAAGCGCACACACGGACGCCCCGCGTCCGCCGCGAAGCTGCTCTGTCGTCTCGGCACGCCTGCATTGTCACGTCGTCCGTCTTGTCCATGTGGTCCGCACTTGCACCCGGCGCTCGCGCGCCGCGTCATCGTCGCCCGGCGGGCCGTGGATGTCAACTGCCGGCTCGGGTTGACCCCGATCGAGTGCGGGCGGTATCATAGGCACTGGGATACGGACCGTCAAGCAGGTTGGGAGCGCGTACCGATGCCCGGGCTCTTCATCGTCATATTCGTCTGCTTCGTCGCGGCCGCGATCGTCTTCGGCATCATGGCCTACCTCCGCGAGAAGCGACGCCGCGAGGCGCTGGCAATCTTGGCACGCCAGCTTGGCTTCTCGTTTGACCCCACGAAGCGCCACGGCGCGCCGCACTGGGCCGGCGGCTTCGAGTTGTTCCGCCGCGGCCACCAGTACGGCACGAAGAACCACATGGCGGGCGCGTGGCGCGGCCTGTCGGTACGCGACGTGGGCTTGCAGCCGCAGGCCGATCAGCTCAGCGTGCCGGCCGAGGTGTTCGACTACACCTACTACACCGAGTCGACCGACTCGAAGGGCAACACGAAGCGCAGCTATCACACGCGCACGGTCCTCGCGCTCGAGCTGCCCGAGGCGTTCCCCGCGATCACGATCAAGCCCGACTCGGCGCTGCGCGAGTTCTTCGAGTTCATCGGCGGCGCCGACATCGACTTCGAGTCCGACGAGTTCAACAAGCGCTTCTACGTCTGGAGCGACGACCGCAAGTTCGCCTACGACCTCGTCCACGCGCGCATGATGGAGTTCCTGCTCCGCACGCGTCAGGCCGTCCGCGGCCTCCACCTGCAGATCGTCGGCCCCCGTGCCATCTTCTTCCGCGAGCGCACGCTGGGCGCCGACGGCGTCAAGCAGCTCCTCCAGTTCGCCGCCGACTTCCACGAACAGATCCCCGACTACGTCAAGAAAGACCACGCGCGGACCTGACGTTCCGAGCCGCGTAGCGGCGTCTGGAAGTAGCCTCGGGCGCGAGCCCGTGGTATGCCAACCCGACGAGATACCGAGCCCCTTCAGGGGCGATTGAGATACGGCACGGCCAGGAGGCGTCAATCGCCCCTGAAGGGGCTCAATGGGGTGTGGGGCCGTCCAGTTCCACGGGCTGGCGCCCGAGGCTACTCCCAATCGCCCTTCGGGCTCGGGGGCCCTGGGAATCGCGTGCAGGCGACATGACGGTCATGCGGAATACACGACGCGCAAGGGAACATGGTCCCGCCGATCATCATCGGTGCTCGAGTCGGTCACCAGGGAGTGCGCCGACGCGGTCGCCGAGGAAAACGCCACGTAACGCCCTGCGTCCGATAGGCACCGCTCAATGCCAAAGCAGCGCCGCTTCTTGCGCGGCTTCTTGCGCCTCCTCTGGCGCCTTCTCGTCGACGGGGGCCTCGCCCTCGTCCGCCGGCTCGTCGGGCTGCTTGAGCTCCTCAGGCTCACCGGCATCCTCGACGTCGGCGGGCTGTTCCGCTTCCGGCTCGGCCTCCTCGGGCAGGAGGACCTTGAGCTCCCCTTCCTCGTGCTCGTCAATCGTGCGGCAGAACGCGACGAACCGCTCGTAGTCTGCGGGCTGGACGCGCTGGTTCGGCAAAATGAACTCGCGCTCGATGACGGCCCGGTGCGCGGCCTCGTCGTACTCGAAGCTGAACTTGTAGCTGCCGAAGTCGCTCTCGAGCACAAGCGGGCTCAGGCCCTCCGTGAGCGTGACTCCCTCGGGCAGGGTGATCGTGATCCGCGTGCGTGACGACGGCAGCCCGAAGAGCGCCAACGGCGTCTTGCGCTCGGTCACGCGCGCATACGTCTTGCGCAGGTTGAGAGCCATCAGCGGCTGGTTGAACCGCAACGTGCGGCCGCGCACGCGCGCGTACTGCGGCGCCGTAAACGTCGCGCGCGCCACGAACGGCTCGCTGAACGTGGTGCGGTTCTCGATGCTGTAGTCACTGACGGTCGCGCCGCGGAAGTAGTGGTTGACGGTCATCTGGTTCATCCGCTCGAGCTGGTCCTCGTCGACCTGCTCGAGCGCGCTGCGCACGCCGGCCCCCATCAGGCTGGTCAGCGTCACCGAGACCGTGGCATCGAGCACGCCGTCTTTGTCGACGTGCAGGTCGGCGTCGATATGATACGGCACGTGCGTCTCGGGCCAGACGGGCACGCGCACCTCCTCGCGTGCCTGCTCCAGGTCGACCTCGAGGCCCGGCGTCCACTCGTCGACGTTGCGCAGCACGACGGCGCGGCCGCCCTGGGCGTGGGTGTGGACGAGACCGTACGGATAGAACTTGTTGTTCAGATCGAGCCAGATGCTGGGCTGGCCGTGCTCGTCGTCGACGAGCAGCAGGCCGTACGAGAACCTGTTCTCGCTCGGGAACACCTCGGAGTCGAACGCCGGGGTGTTCCGCACCATGACGACATGGCTGCCGATGCCGGCCATGTCGAGCAGCGCCTTGAGCAGCGCCATCCGGCACCCGCGCTTCTCGCCGAGGGTGTGGCTCGCCCTCGAATAGAGGTTGGGGCCGCAGTTCCCGCCGTCGATGTTCGTGTTGACCCACGTGTGCAGCGTGCGCACGATCTCCTCGTGCCCCATCTCCGGCGTGATCAACTCCTCGACGAGGCGGCGCAGCTCGAGCGTCGGCGTCGTCATGCCGATGTTGTCGTCCTCGTAAACGGCCGGCTCCACCGCGATGCGCTGACCGAAGCCGACGCGCACCCACGGCATGTACTCGTCCGCGCTCACGCCGCCCGGCTCGGGCCGGATCGGTTCGACCTCATGCCGCTCCCACTGCCAGAAACGCCACGGGCCGCGCGTCCACGTGGTCGGCTCCTCGTCCATGTTGAGCTGTTCGATCTCCAGCTCCAGCTCGCGCGGCGCCATCACGAGGTACCGCGTCAGGTGCATCGGCTCGTCGCCGCTGCAGAAGAAGAAGCGCGGCCCGAGGAACGACGCGCGCCCGCCACGCGAACCGCCCCGCGAGGCGATGTACTTCATCTCGACAAAATCGCCCTCGGCGAGACCCGCGAGCGAGATCGAGTCCTTGCCCTCGACGAGCTCGGGCTCGATGATCGTGCCGTCGGGCTTGATAACGCGCAGCGCGAGCAGCTCGCCGCCATAGGGCATCCCGAACTCGCCCCACTGCTGGATGCCGGCCTTGGTGTTGACCAGCACGAGCTGGTG